>JAFZQT010000051.1 GCA_017620235.1 Butyrivibrio sp.
AAGTTGTTCCGTGAAATCCGCAAAACTCTTTTGCTCTCCGTCAAACGGATAATACATGAATCTGCATTCCCCCGAAGAAATATTCACATAAATATTTTCTATGTCAAAAAGAATTCCTTCTTCTCCGAGCAGATATTCTGAAAGCCCATCAAGCATTTCTTTCATATCACGCAAAAAACTTTTTAATTCCTCCGCGCCCATTCCTTTTGAAGAAAATCTGTCTCCAAGACTTACCATTGAGCTGACTTCATAATAAAGAAGCTGTTCCAGATCGATCTTTCTGAGACTTACGGGAAGGAGCTTTTTGATCCTTCCGTTCTCAGCTATCTTAAGTTTGTATCCCCCAAGCTCTTCTTCACTCACATCATTACAGGAAGCGATAATATAACTGTGCTTTAAATCTTTATAATATTTGTATTCCACTTTCATTCCCATCCTTTAATAATATCTTTAAGCCTTGTCATTCTTCGAATATGCTTAACCTGTTCAAGACATTTGGCCTTCTGCCCCGCCTTGAACTCCCAGCCGGATCTCGGTTTTAAAAAATAATTTCCCATAGCTCCGGCTCTGATCTTTGCGTCAGCTTCTACCTTGATTTCTTTTCCTGCCGCCTCGGTAGTTACATGAAACTGAGGTTTCGTGCTCCCAAAATATTTTTTCCCGACCACTCTGTCTTTTTTGGCATTGACTGTACTTTCAGGCGCAGCATCATATCTGTCCTTGTCTACGCTTGCCCTAAACGCGAGTATATAAGCATCCTGCGACAACACACATCTTCCGTACAGATAATAAGTAAACAAAATAAGAAGCGTTATAACACAGATGACCATCGGTATCACAAGCGCCGCTTCAAGCGTCATATATCCTTTATATTTTCGCAATCGTCGCCACCACCATTCCCGCGGCTATAAACGGAACAAATGGATAACTCTTTTTCCTCTTATCCCTTAACACCGCGATTATCACAAGTGAAAAAAGTGCGCTGGCAAAAAATGCCGTTGTAATTCCAAGCAAAACTCTCTCCGCCCCAAAAGCAGGTCCTACGCATAGAGTAACCAAACCATCGCCAAGTCCTATCTGCTTTCCGGTAATATAATGCAAGCCTATAAGTACTACTCCGGGCAAAAGAGCTGCTAAAACATACCAAACATCGCCCCTCCCCGTGGCCATCCCAAACGCAGCGCTTCCAACGGAAAGAACCGCCAATATCCATATTTTCCACGAAGAAATATTCATGCTTCGCATATCTTCACCTGCTATTACAGCCAAAACAATCAGTTCCGCAATCTGAATTATCATAATTAAAATCCTTTTATCCACAATCTTTGCAGGGATGTCGCGCACCGACTTCCGATATCGGAATGGTATAAATTGTTCTTTTAAGCCCTGCGCAATCAACTCTGCCGTGATATCTGTTTCCGTAATCGGTTATAAACACGTCACCCGCCGCAATATTTCGGGCACAATATTCACAGGGATAATATTTACTCCTGTCTTTGTTGCGAAGTTTATCTATCCCCGAAAGGCTTGTGCTCTTTACGCTAAGTCTCAAATGACTGCAATTTATATTCCTGTGATACGCCTCGCCATGCTCTGTAGAAACATATTCATCGAACTCAGAATTTGGTGCAATGCCGCTCTTAGGTCTTTCGATGACAATTCTTTCATAGATTACCTTGTCCCTTGCTTCCGGTGATGCCTTACATAAGTCGATAAGCCTTTTATCACAGGCTATCTCTTTGTTAGTTGTTTCATCCAATCTAAGGCGGAGCGACTGCAAGTAAATATACATCTCGTATTCGGGATAAATAGACATATCCTTCATAAAATCATCAATTATCCCTTGCTGCTCCACTGACGAATACTTAGCTTCTTTGTAATCAGCTTCGTACTCTGTTAAATCTTCAAGATATGACGCATCTTCCATTGCTGCCATGACATCCCAAATCTGGTCTTTCGAAAGTGTCATGGAATCGTTTGCCAAGTGCTGATTCTTCCAAATGTCATCCACTGTTATCACAGCCGAACCCTTTGCGGCAAGAAGAGCTACCATAACCTTTTTTACGTGGCTCTCGCGCTTCATCTCATATTCCTTGCGGCCACGCTTCATACCGATAACCTTCTTGGTTACACCAGGCACACGCGCTCTTACAAAGGCATCTATCGAAAATGTCTGACCTCCCTTCAAATACGCAGGATTATTGAACTTATGGATATCCTTTAGAATCGCAAGTCTAAGCTCATTCTTATAATCATCCTCATAATCGTCAAGCTTACCAGGCGTCATCTTAATAACACGTCTCGTTTCTGTGCAGATGGTTCTTTCAAAAGCCTTGCACACTTCGTTCTCGATTTCTACCTTTTCTTCTAGTCCTACGGATGAAATCAACTGCTGATTTGCAACGGAAGCGCTATCATTTCTTAAAGCGCCTAAGATTGGAGACATCCTTGTAAGATATGCTGTGGCAGTCTCCTTCTGTGGATCGAAAATAAACTGTTTTCTCATATTATTTACCTCCTACTAAGTCGTGGGGCACGTTTTGCCCTAATCCGTATGCACGGATAAACTTTTCTGAGGTAAATTGGGAACTTTGCTTTTTTGTGTACATGTTCTGCTCCTTTCGATGTGTCCGAAAGGATATGGACATGTGGTTCCCGAGACTTGCACAAAAAAAGTGACGCACGAATCTATGGTTATGAACCATCTCATGCAGTCAAAATTCTTCATTTCGACCTTTGAGATTTGTGTCCATACCCTTTCGTGACGTCACTATGAAATGGTATTTCTCAGCCCTTTTCTTGCTGAGCTACGCTCAGTATACGGCTCCAAAAAACGTATTAACATTAAGTGGCATTTAATGTTAATGAGAACAAAAAAAGAGCCTTCACAGCTCTCTGTCAAAACAGAAAGCCGCGAAGGCTCATAAATTGCATATTCTGTTCATTAAGTCCCACTTAATGATTTTCAAGAAATTTTTTTATTTTCTTTCATTCTCTCCTTTACCATCTTCACAATCGGATTCTTATTAGGAATCCAATCGCTAGTAACCTTTGCCATTATCAGCTTTTCAACCCACTCTTCCCATGTATCATCCATGTGATTTGTAATAAGGTGTCTTACAAATATATTTGAAACAGCCATAGTATCAATATTGAATCCAGCAAGACCTAAAAGATGTATTGCCTCGTATTCCTGAAGACACAACGCCTTAC
>JAFZQT010000052.1 GCA_017620235.1 Butyrivibrio sp.
CTTATTATAACATATATCACTATATATCACTATATAATAAAATGTAAGATTTGACAAAAAAATACAGGTCTGGTGCGACCTGCAATTACTTTTAATGCGATTTAACTGTCAAACTCCCGAGTAATTGAATTAGTATCCCCCGCTTATGAGGTTTACGTCGCACTAATGGCGTCAACCGCAGAAAGCGGGGGATTTTGCATTAACGGATTGTCGTATTTTACCTTGTATATTATAATGTTAATGCGCTGTAGTCAGTGCTGTATTTACGTAAATGCAAAATATTGCGGTAATACAGGCACAGAGAACATAAGGTAGAGCAGGAATGAATTATAAGATTTGTATAAGTACAGATAAAGGAATAGTCAAGCAGGTCAATCAGGATGCCACAATGGTCAAGGTTGCCAGTACTTCCAGTTATGGAAGGATTGTGATGGGAGTATTGTGTGACGGAATGGGAGGTCTTTCCCATGGAGAAGTTGCCAGTGCGACAGCAATCGAGGGTTTTGCTCATTGGTTTGTTACAGATCTTCCCAGAGCGCTTACGAGAGAAAACTCAACGGAGCGCCTTGATACGGTTGAGAAGCCGGACATAATGACAGAAGTTGAACATCATTGGGTATCACTTGTTAGAGACATTAACGCCAATATATTGAAATACGGTGATGACAATAGATGCAGACTCGGAACTACGATAGTTGCGTTTATAGAAGTTGCCGGCGACTATCTGATAATGAATGTTGGAGACTCGAGGGTTTACAGCGTTGAAAATAAAAAGATGACTCTTTTGACACATGATCAGAGCGTAGTGCAGGATATGATCGACAAGGGGCTTATGACTGAGGAAGAAGCAGAGAAGAGCCCGCAGAAAAGTATCTTATTGCAGTGCGTAGGCGCATCAGACAGAGTTATACCTCAGTTTGTTCGAGGTAAGATTCAAGCAGGCACATCGATACTAATGTGTTCGGATGGATTTTGGAGGAAGCTTTCCGAAGAGGAAATAATTGATAAGCTCGTAAAGAGCAGAGCTTTGTCTGAAGAGGAAATGAAGAAGGAGCTGGACAATATGGTGGAAATACTTAAGCAAAGAGGAGAGACAGATAACATCTCCGCGATCCATATTGCCATAGATTAAGGGAATTTTATGTTAGAGATTGGAAGCATTGTCGGCGGCAAATATAAAGTATTGAACATTATCGGTCAGGGTGGAATGAGTACCGTTTACCTGGCTATGAATGAGCGCGCGAACAAGCAGTGGGCAATTAAAGAGGTCAGAAAAGACGCAGTTACCAACTATACTGTTGTGCGTCAGAGCCTTATTACTGAGACAGATCTTTTAAAAGAGCTCTCACATCCCTATCTTCCAAGCATCGTTGATGTTATAGAAGAAGACGGAAGATTCCTCATTGTAATGGATTACATTGAAGGAAACACATTGGAGAAAGCGCTCAGACTTCTCGGACCTCAGCCTCAGGAATACGTAATCGAATGGGGTATACAGCTTTGTGATGTTTTGGGATATCTACATTCCAGAAAACCCCCTATCATATACAGAGATTTGAAGCCCGGAAATATTATGCTCCGTCCCAACGGAACAATCACGCTTATCGACTTTGGAACAGCGAGAGAATATAAAGAAGCAAATGCCGGAGATACATCGTATCTTGGAACAAGAGGATACGCGGCTCCCGAGCAGTTTGGCGGAATGGGACAGACAGATGCAAGGACTGACGTATACTGTCTTGGAACTACACTTTATCACCTTGTTACAGGTAAAAATCCGGGAGAACCACCTTTTGAGCTCTATCCGATAAGATATTGGAATCCACAGCTCTCACCAGGACTTGAGTATATTATTGCTAAGTGCGTACAGAACAACCCTGATGACAGATACAGTTCTTGTGCGGAAGTTATGTACGATCTTCAGAATTACAAGGAACTCGACAGAGGTTACAAGAAGACAGCCAAGATAAGTATTGCACTATTTGCTGCTGTAGTAGCTCTTTTTGTGGTATTTCTTTCATCAGCGATCTCTTTTAAAGTGAAGGCAAATTCGATTCAGAAAGAGAATTATACACATTATATTGCAGAGGCAAAAGGCGCGGCAGATAACCTCACTTCGGTAGAGATGTATGCGAAAGCGATCGCTATGCAGCCAGAAAACAAGGATGCATATATTGATCTTATGGAAAATTTCTTCCTGGATGATGATATTTTTACACAGGAAGAAGACAAACAGTTAAGAGAGATACTCATAACACCTACAAAAGACGGAACCGTTGAAGACAGTCTTGCCAAGAATAAAGAGGCTTATGCAGAGATCGCCTACAAGATAGGCGTTGCATATTACTATTGCTATAATGAGGACGGAAGTAAGAAGATGGCGACAAAGTGGTTTAATATTGCCGCAGATCTTGGAAAGCTTCCTCAGGCTCAGCAGGAAAGAGCAAAGCGACTTGGAAAGATTGCTGATTATTACACATTAATAGGAAAGTCTACTTCGACCGGTGATAAGGTTGTAAGCTACAAAATGTTCTGGGATGACCTTGTTGCGATCGCAGACGGTGATATTGCGGCTGTTGATAATGAAACAACTGCGCTTATCATATATAAAGAAGTAGCTGCCAATATTTATAACAGCGCGGATAAATTCCTAAAAGACGGCGTCACATATGAAGAGATGGATGAAGAGATAACTTATATTAACAGAAACATTGATTATATTGAAAAAAATTACGAGCTTACAGATAGAACCAGAGGGCTCATCAGCGAAAACCAGAGAAATTTTGCGGAAGCGAAAAAGGCACTTGAAACCGCTGCCGGAAAAAATAAGAATGGATAAAATATGAACGATATAGAATTATACAATTTAATGGCGCTCATATCCGCGGGAGTGGCGTTTATAATGCTTGTGCTTGCAATCGTAATGTGGATCAAGCTTGATATAAGGCATTATATTGCGGTACTCACAGGAACAGAGGCAAGGAAAAAAATAGAGAATCTCAAAAAATCTGCAGAAGCAGGTAGTGTCCATGCGGATGTATACGGAAGGAACAATAAGGCAAAAGTTTCCTGGAATACATCGGAAGGACTTGCGAGAGTTGCTGCAATGGAGATTTCTGATGATGACGGAACCGTTGTCCTTGCACCCACAGGAACTATGCAGAGAGAAGACGGTACAACGGTGCTTGAGAGTAGCGAAGATTATGCAACAACAGTACTTAACGCAATAAAAGATTCAGAATTTGTTGTTGAAAGAGAAATAGTAAACAGAGGCGATGAGTGATTTTGACGTCAAAGAAGAACTAAAGAAACTTCCCAATAAACCCGGCGTTTACATAATGCGTGATTCTAATGATACCATCATGTATGTAGGGAAGGCGGTGAACTTGCACAACCGTGTCAGGTCTTATTTTCGCGCTAACATCGGAAGAGGACCGCAGATAGACAGAATGGTTGAGCAGATTGCCCGCTTTGAATACATCGTGACGGATTCTGAGCTCGAAGCACTTGTTCTTGAGAACAATCTTATCAAAGAGCATTGTCCCAGATATAATACCCTTTTAAAAGATGATAAAACATATCCATATATCAAAGTAACTGTCTCGGAGGATTATCCGAGAGTTCTTTTTTCCAGACTGATGAAAAAAGACAGATCGAGATATTTCGGCCCGTTCACGAGTGCAGCGGCTGTAAAAGATACTATCGATCTGATAAATAAGCTCTATGGTCTCAGAACTTGTAACAGAGTTCTTCCAAGGGACATAGGGCTTGAGAGACCATGCCTTAATTATCATATGAAGCAGTGCAGTGGCCCATGTACGGGAGATATTACCAAGGAAGAGTACAGAGAGCGTGTTGATAAGGCGCTTGAGTTTCTGAACGGAAACTACGGGATGATAATAAAAGAGCTTGAGCAGAAGATGAATGATGCTTCGGAGGAACTGGATTTTGAATCTGCGGCGAAATACAGAGATCTTCTTGCAAGTGTAAAAGTTGTGGCTCAGAAGCAGAAAATGACAGACTCGTCAATGGAAGATAAGGACATAATCGCTATAGCTTCAGATGAAAATGATGCGGTGGTTCAGGTCTTTTTCGTGAGAGACGGAAGACTTATCGGAAGAGAACACTTCTATATGACTCATGTGTCGGAAAATCCCGAAAAAGAGCTGCTTCTAAATTTTGTTAAACAATTTTACGCAGGAACACCTTTTATCCCCAGAGAATTAGTTATTCCCGAGTCCATAGAGGATATGGAGATAATTCAGGAGTGGCTAAGCGAGAGAAAAAGCAGCAAAGTCTACATTACAGTTCCTGAGAGGGGGCAAAAAGAAAAGCTCATGGAACTTGCAGCCCAGAACGCAAGGCTCATATTGTCAAAGGATAAAGAGCGTATTAAGCGCGAAGAGGGCAGGACCATCGGAGCGGTAAAAGAGATAGAAAAGTTATTGGGACTTAAGAATATTAGCCGAATGGAGGCATATGATATTTCCAATATAAGCGGCTTTGCAAATGTAGGATCCATGGTAGTTTACGAAAAAGGTAAGCCCAAAAAGAGCGACTACAGGAAGTTCCGAATTCAGTCGGTATCGGGCCCCGATGACTACGCATGCATGCACGAAGTACTTACCAGAAGGCTGCTTCATGGAATTGAAGAAAAGAAAGACCTTGAAGTCAGAGAGATTGACGCTAGATACGGAAGCTTCACCAAGTTCCCCGACTTGATACTTATGGATGGAGGAAGAGGCCAGGTCAATATATGCTTGAGAGTGCTTGATGAGCTCGGAATAAACATTCCCGTGTGCGGAATGGTAAAGGACGATAATCACAGGACGAGAGGCCTATATTACAACAATGTTGAGCTCCCGATAGACACAAGATCGGAAGGCTTCAAGCTGATAACAAGGATACAGGATGAGGCACATAGATTTGCGATCGAATATCACAGATCTTTGAGGAGTAAAGCACAGGTTAAAAGCTCGCTTGACGACATCCCGGGAGTAGGACCTTCGCGAAGAAGGGCGCTAATGAAGCATTTTAGGTCTATAGAAGATATGAGAAATGCTTCAGTTCAGGAAATCGCCGAAGTTCCGGGCATTCCCACGAATGTTGCAATAAAAATTAAGGAGTATTTGGATAAAAAATAATATACTGACAGGCTAATTTATCATAAAGAATTGGTGCTTAAAAAGTGGCTAAAAACGCCACTTTTTTAATTGAGAAATTTAATATGATTTTCGATATTTTTAGCAAAAAATCTATTGCTATTATCAAAAAAAAGATGTAATATTAGCGAAGCTGAATGTAAGCGTCTCATAAACGACACATTGTATTCAGATATATATTCTATTATAATGACTTTTCCATATCATAACATCAAAAAAGTACCTTGCGGATCAGTTATCGCTCGGTACTTTTATATATTCAGGGAGTTCTTTTGACCA
>JAFZQT010000007.1 GCA_017620235.1 Butyrivibrio sp.
CTTCCATATCAAGTTCCGGATTAAGTCTGTCCTTTACAAGATTAACTGTATGTACCAACTGACTGAGACCTTCAAGTGCATAGTACTCACACTGAATAGGTACAAGAACTGTATTAGCTGTAGTCATTGCATTGACTGTCAACATACTAAGTGATGGCGGACAATCTATAATGATAAAATCATAGTCATCCCTTATACCACTTATTGCCTCTCTTAAAATATATTCTTTGTTATCAGAATCTATCAACTCAATCTCTACTGCGGCAAGATTTACATTTGAAGGAATGATATCAACTCCATCGATTCCCTTTACAACATTCTTAGTTATTACTTCATCAATGCTGCACTCACCGATCATTAATTCATAGATGGTGTGATCGATTTCATTCTTATCAATACCAAATCCACTTGTGGTATTTCCCTGAGGATCGGTATCAATAACAAGTACCTTCTTTCCTTTCTCTGCCAAAGCAGATGCTAGATTGATTGATGTGGTAGTCTTTCCGACTCCGCCTTTTTGATTTGCAATTGCGATTATTCTTCCCATTACGCCTCCCATCATCGTGAAACACTAATCTGATTTTACCACATTATTAAAATTATAAAACATAAAAAAAGCACAATCTTTAGAAAATATGATATTATTTTCCAGATTGCGCTTTAATTCTTACATGCAAATATTTGATTTTCGATTATGTTTCATGACGGATTTTTATGTTTCACGGATCATCACTAGATTTTGTATTCTAATGTTTCACGTGAAACAATTAGTTGTGTTTAATTTTCACCGTGAAATATGTTTCACGTGAAACATTAATGACCATCTTATAAAGGATTTTTTGCAGGTGTTCCGGCCTTACGTGGGTACTGTTTTGACGTGTGTTCTTTCTTTTCTACCACACAAATTGTACGGGCAATGTCCGTTCCCGGCAAAAAGAAATCCTTACACTCTTTAAGTTTTCCCCCGAGAAGATGTATAGCTCTCTTAGCTGCTTCAACTTCTTCGGATCCTTTATCACCTTTGAAAGCAATGAACTCTCCTCCGACCTTTACATATGGAAGACAATATTCTGTAAGTGTAGACATATTAGCTACTGCTCTCGAAACAGCAAAGTCAAATTTCTCTCTGAGGGTTCCATTCTTACTCGATGAAAAATCTTCTGCTCTTCCATGTAATGTCTCGATGCTTCCCATCTCATTCAGACCAAGAGTATCTATCACCTCATTGAGAAAGTTGATTCTCTTATTAAGTGAATCGAGTAATGTGATATGGAGATTCGGGAAAACAATCTTAAGTGGGATTCCGGGAAATCCGGCCCCGGTTCCAATATCAATTATCGAGTAATCCTTGTCTTTAAAATCTACAAACGGAGTACATGAAATACTATCAACAAAATGAAGCTTACATACATCATCGAAATCTGTTATCGCGGTAAGGTTCATTACCTCATTAACTCTAACAAGAATATTGAAGTACTGATCAAATTGTTCGAGTTGTCTGTCGGTGAGTTCTATTCCGTATGAGCGGAAGTCCTCAATCATTTTGTTGTATTTATTCCTCATTCTGTTTTCCTCTGTTCAATGAATCAAGATAAATTATCAGCACAGAAACATCCGCCGGATTTACTCCACCGATACGAGATGCCTGTCCGATATTTACCGGTCTGAACTTTTCAAGTTTCTGTCTTGCTTCAAGTCTTAAACTACTTACATCGTTGTAATCAATATCTGCTGGGATAAGTTTCCTCTCAAGTTTCTTGAACTGTTCAACCTGTCTTTCCTGTCTGTTGATATACCCTTCGTATCTGATAGTAATCTCTACCTGTTCAATTACATCTTTCGGAAGTTCAGGTCTATCCGGATCAATCTCGGCAATCATGTCGTAAGTCATTTCCGGACGACATAATAATTCAGCAAGAGAGACTGCTGTCTTTAATGGTGTACTTCCACATCTTGTAAGGAAATCCTGAATCTTGGAATTGGCACCAATATTAATACTCTTTAATCTCTCTACTTCTTTTGTTGTGAGTTCAATCTTTCTGAGCAACTTATTATATCGTTCATCATCTATAAGACCAACTTCATGTCCTTTTCCTCTAAGTCTTATATCTGCGTTGTCCTGTCGAAGGAGTAATCTGTACTCTGCTCTTGAAGTCATCATTCTATATGGTTCAAGATTTTCTTTTGTAACAAGATCATCTACAAGAACTCCGATGTATCCTTCGGATCTGTCTATAGAAAGATAAGGTCTATTCTCAATCTGCATCACAGCATTAATTCCGGCATACAATCCTTGAGCTGCTGCTTCTTCATATCCACTACTTCCGTTGAACTGTCCTGCCGAAAAAAGTCCTCTGACATTTTTTATCTCCAGAGTTGGATGAAGCTGACCGGGACATAGACAATCGTACTCAATCGCATAAGCATTTTTTACGATGCGACAATTCTCAAGTCCGGGCACTGTTCTGTACATTGCAATCTGAACATCCTCAGGAAGTGATGATGACATTCCATCTATATACATCTCATTAGTAAATGTTCCTTCCGGCTCGACAAAGACCTGATGTCTTTCATGGTCCGGGAACTTAACTACTTTATCTTCTATAGAAGGACAATATCTTGGACCAACACCTTCAATGATTCCCGCATAAATAGGCGACCTATCAATATTATTGCGTATTATTTCATGCGTTTTTTCATTTGTATATGTAAGCCAACAAGATACCTGTTCTCTTTGTACATCATCCGGATCTGTATCAAATGAAAATGGAATTACCGGATCATCTCCAAACTGCTCTGTCATCTTGGAATAGTCAATTGTGTTTCCATCCATTCTCGCAGGTGTTCCGGTCTTAAATCTTCTAAGTTCTATTCCGGCATCGATCAGTGATTGTGATAAAAGGTTGGAAGGTTGCAATCCGTTTGGTCCGCTGTAAGTAATCGCTTCACCTGTTAAGCAACGACTCTTAAGATAAGTTCCGGTACATAAGATAACAGCTTTAGCTTCATAAGTTATTCCGGAAAAAATCTTTACTCCGGTGATGACATGTTTATAACCTTCTGCTTTCAATTCATCAGAAGGTTCGTCATATAGAATTTCTGAAACTTCAGCCTGTTTGATTGTGAGATGTTCCTGCTTCTCAAGAACCGCTTTCATCTTTTTGGAATATTCCATCTTGTCAGCCTGACATCTGAGTGAATGAACCGCAGGTCCCTTTGAAGTGTTCAACATCTTAGATTGCAAAAAAGTCTTATCAATATTTTTTCCCATCTCTCCACCAAGAGCATCTATCTCTCTTACAAGATGTCCCTTGGATGATCCACCAATGTGTGGATTACATGGCATGAATGCAATGTTGTCTGCACTCAAAGTAAAAATTATAGTTTCAAGACCAAGTCTGCTACAAGCAAGTGCCGCCTCACATCCGGCATGTCCTGCTCCAATTATTACAACATCATATTTTTCAGTAAAAACATTCATAAATCATTTTCCCATACAAAATTTTGAAAATATCTCTTCAACAAGATCATCGCCAACTTCTTCTCCGATGATCTCACCAAGATAAGCATATGCATTTGAAAGATCGACTGTATAAAAATCTTCCGAAAGATTTTTTGAAATACTTTCATCAACAAGTTTCAAACTGTCATACACTTTTTGAAGAAGTTCTTTGTGTCTTAAGTTTGTAATGTAAATTTCCTGCTTCGGTAAAATCTCTCCATCAAAGAAAAGTTTTGAAACTGCATCTTTAAGTTCATCGATACCATTACCTTCTAACATCGAAGTTTTTATAACAGGAATTTTATCTCCACTCATAAAATTCTCAAGAACATTTTTTTCACTGACTTTAATATCATCAGAAAGATCGTTCTTATTAAGAAGGACAATTGTCTTTTTTCCTTCACACAAACTTATGATTTCTTTATCTTCATCATCAATATCACGAGTCGAATCAAGAATATACAAAACAAGATCTGCTTCTTCTATCTTACTCTTTGCTTTATCCACACCCATCTTCTCTATGACATCATCGGTGTCTCTGATTCCGGCTGTGTCGATAAGATGTAAAACAATGTCCCCAAGTCGAACGGTCTCTTCAATAATATCACGTGTTGTTCCTGCAATGTCAGTAACAATCGCTCTTTCATCTCCGATAAGAGTATTCAAAAGAGAAGACTTACCCGCGTTCGGCTTTCCAACAATAACAGTCTTTATTCCTTCTTTTCTTATCTTGCCTTCATCTGCAGTACTGAGTAACTTTTCAATCTCAGCTGTCAAAGTCGAAACTTTATCTTTAAGTTTTTCAGGATAACCTGTAAGATCATAGTTCTCCGGATCATCAAGTGCAGACTCAATAAAAGCCATCTCATAAATTATCTGTTCTCTCAAACTTTTGACTTTATCATAGATACTTCCACGAAGTTGATTTCTGGAACTGTCCAGAGCAAAATTGTTCTGGGCACTAATTATATCCATGATAGCTTCGGCTTTTGTCAGATCAATTCTTCCATTAAGGAATGCTCTCTTTGTGAACTCACCCGGATCGGCAAGACGACATCCACTTTTCAGAAGAAGCTCAATGATCTGATTCATTATAAGAATACCACCGTGAGTATTAATCTCGATTACATCTTCTCTTGTAAAACTATGAGGTGCTTTCATAAATGAGATCATAACTTCATCGATGATTTTCTCATCATCACATATGTATCCGTACTTTATGGTATTCGGACTATGGCTTTTTAAGGTTTGTTCCATTTTCGCAGAACGATAGATCTTGTCACAGATTGAAACCGCTTCTCTTCCACTTACTCTTATGACTCCGATTCCGGAATCAGACATTGCGGTTGCAACAGCGCAGATAGTATCGTCATTAAAATTATTAAAAACACCTGACATATATTCGTCTCGCTTTTTTTATTAATTATTCTACATATAATAATACCCCTCAAAGTATATAACTTCGAGGGGCAAATGTTTATTATTTCTTTAATGTAACAACTACTCTTCTAAATGGTTCTTCACCTTCACTGTGAGTAGTAACAAACCTGTCTCCCTGAAGAGCTGAATGAATAATTCTTCTCTCATAAGGATTCATAGGCTCTAAAGCTACTGAATGTCTGGACTTTCTAACCTTATAAGAAATGTTCTTTGCAAGATTTTCGAGAGTAGCTTTTCTTCTCTCTCTGTAATTTTCTGTATCAACCTTAACGTGGATGTACTCAGAATAATCTCTGTTAACAACAAGAGAAAC
>JAFZQT010000053.1 GCA_017620235.1 Butyrivibrio sp.
ATCGCTAAATTCTTCCTTGAATTCACAGTTGATGAATCCTGCGGTAAATGTACACCTTGTCGTATCGGTACAAAGAGACTGTACGAAACACTCGACAAGATTACAAAGGGTCAGGGAACACTTGAAGACCTCGACAAACTTGAGGAACTTTGCTATTACATCAAAGCTAACTCACTTTGCGGTCTTGGACAGACAGCTCCCAACCCCGTTCTTTCAACTCTTCGTTATTTCAAAGACGAATATGTTGCTCATGTTGTTGAGAAGAGATGTCCTGCAGGCGTATGTAAATCACTCCTTAACTTCTCTATCGACAAAGAAAAATGTATCGGATGCGGAATGTGTGCTAAGCAGTGTCCTGCAGGTGCTATTTCCAAGACTGATTACATTGCACCCGGTAAGAAATTACCTGCAATGGCAATTGATTCCAGTAAATGCGTTAAGTGCGGTGCTTGTATGGCTACATGTAAGTTCAGCGCTATTTCTAAGAAATAATAGGAGGGAAGATAATGGAAACCATTAATATTACAATAAATGGTATGGCAGTTGAAGCTCCCAAAGGATCCACTATTCTTCAGGCTGCTAAGGGCGCAGGCATCGACATTCCTACTCTTTGTTACTTAAAAGAGATCAACGAGATCGGTGCATGTCGTATCTGTATGGTAGAAGCAGACGAAGGAAGAGGAGCGAGACTTGTTGCTTCTTGCGTATACCCTATCACAGAGGGAATGAAGGTTTATACCAACACTCCCAAGGTTATTGACTACAGAAAGAAAACATTACAGCTCATTTTGTCAGACCATGATAAGAAGTGTCTTTCATGTGTTCGTTCAGGCAAATGTGAACTTCAGAAATTATGTCATGACTTCGGCGTAGATGATGAGAACAAGTATGCAGGTGTTGCTAACGAGTTCGAAATCGATTGCAGCGCAGCTCACATGGTAAGAGATAACAACAAGTGTATTAACTGCCGTCGTTGTATCGCAGCATGTGAAAAGACTCAGGGAATCGGCGTTATCGGTGCTAACAACAGAGGTTTCATCACAGAGATTTCTTCACCTTTCGGTATGGGTCTCGGAGAAACAGCTTGTGTATGCTGTGGCCAGTGTATCGCTGTATGTCCTACAGGTGCTATTTACGAGAAGTCAGATGTTGACAAGATTATGGCAGCTATCGCTGATCCTACAAAGCATGTTGTTGTTCAGACAGCTCCCGCTGTAAGAGCAGCACTTGGCGAGCCTTTCGGATTCCCTATGGGAACAGGTGTTGAAGGCAAGATGGCAGCTGCATTAAGAAGAATCGGATTTGAGAAAGTATTTGATACAGACTTCGCAGCAGACGTTACGATCATGGAAGAAGCTACAGAGCTTCTCGGAAGAGTAACAAACGGCGGTGTACTTCCTATGATTACATCATGTTCACCCGGATGGATTAAGTTCTGCGAGCATTACTATCCCGATCAGTTAGCTCATCTTTCATCATGTAAGTCTCCTCAGCAGATGTTTGGTGCAATCCTTAAGACATACTATGCTGAGAAGATGGGATGGGATCCTAAGGATATCGTTTCCGTATCAGTAATGCCTTGTACAGCTAAGAAGTTCGAGATCGGCAGAGCTGATCAGTCAGCTGCAGGTGTACCTGATCTTGACTACACAATGACAACAAGAGAACTTGCAAGACTTATCGAGAAGTGCGGACTTGACTTCGCTAACCTTCCTGATGAGAAGTTTGATGATCCTATGGGTGAGTCAACAGGTGCTGCAGTTATCTTCGGTGCTACAGGTGGTGTTATGGAAGCAGCCCTTCGTACAGCAGTATGGAAGCTTACAGGCGAAACCAACGATTCTCCTCTTGAGTTCAAGGAAGTTCGTGGCGTAGAAGGTATCAAGGAAGCTACATACGAAGTTGCCGGAATGAAGGTTAAGGTTGCTGTTGCTTCAGGTCTTGCAAATGCAAGAGTACTCATGGATAAGATCCGTGCAGGTGAAGCAGACTATACATTCGTAGAAGTTATGGCTTGTCCCGGCGGTTGCGTAAACGGTGGTGGTCAGCCTCAGGTTCCTGCTTCTGTTCGTAACTTCACAGACATCAGAGCAGAGAGAGCAAAGGCTCTTTACAACTACGATGCAAGCATGCCCTGAAGAAAATCTCATGAGAACGAGTCAGTTAAGAAGCTCTACTCTGAGTATCTTGGCGAGCCTAACAGCCACAAGGCTCATGAAATCTTACATACTAAGTATGTACAGAGAAAGATTCATGAGATCTAATTATCATAAGCTTTAATATGGAATAGGCGAAAAGACTTATTTTTCGCACATTCAGATATCGCACTCGAAGTCCCGAAAGGGGCTTCGGGTGCAGTTTCGTATATATGCAGGACTGTAATTCATTGATTTATTGGGGGATAAATACATGAAAAGATTCTTTATGACAGCCACAGTTTTTGTTACATCAGTGGCTATGATTTCGTGTACAACACCACATTCTTCCAAGGAAGAAGGCTCAACGGAAAGCGTTGTTGAGAATGAAGATAAATTAGGTATTTTTAGAGAAGATATTGATTTGTCCAATGTAAAAAATACCGGAGAACTTGTAACACCGGGTGAAAATAATTCTGAAAGCGATGTTGCAAATACAGATAATGACAATAATGACGATAAGTCTGCCAATATAGATAATAATTCTGAAAATAATTCAGATAATACAGAAGCAAAGGAAGAGAAAAAAGAAATAGTTGTTAATGACGTTAGTAAAAAGGTTATTACAACCAAGGCTTGCAACGTAAGAAATCTTCCTACAACAGATGATTCCGAGATAATCGGAAAGATTGAAAAAGATACCGTTGTTGATGTTACGGGTCTTAGCGAAACCAATTGGTACAGATTTGAATATGAAGGCAAGACGGGATATGCCAACAGCATATTCTTTATTGATAAAGACGAGTATGATAAGCAGCAGGCTGAGCTTAAAAGACAACAGGAAGAAAAAGAAAAGGCTGCCCTAGAAGCTCAGAAAAAAGCTGAAGAAGAAAAGAGACTCGCTGAAGAAAAAGCAGCACAGGAAGCACAGCAGGCTAACAACTCATCTTCTTTTGCAGCACAGGTTGTTGCACTTTGCAATGAACAGCGTGCGGCTGCAGGGCTTGAACCTCTCGTAGAAGATGCAGCACTTGATTCGAGAGCACAGATAAGAGCAGGCGAGATTATTACTTCGTTTTCACATACAAGACCTGATGGCTCGAGCTGCTTTACAGTAATAGGAGATTGTTCCTGGACTACCTGTGGAGAGAATATTGCAGCAGGTTATCAGACACCTCAGGACGTAGTCAACGGATGGATGAATTCCGAGGGACACAGAGCCAATATCATGAATCCTTCTTTTAGAAAGATCGGTATCGGATATTGCACAGGTGGAAGCTACGGAACGAATTGGGTTCAACTTTTTACAGACTAGATAATAACGGCCGGAATTGGTCGAAAAGGAGACAGAAATAAATGAGACAATTTACTTCGGATGAACTTAGAAAGACATGGAAGGAGTTCTACATTGAGAGAGGACATGTAGACGTAGGTGCGGTATCACTCGTATCTGACGGTTCAACAGGTGTTCTTTTCAATGTAGCGGGAATGCAGCCTCTTATGCCGTATCTTTTAGGACAAAAGCATCCTTTGGGAACAAGACTTTGCAACGTGCAGGGTTGTGTAAGAACCAACGATATTGATTCGGTTGGTGACAAGAGCCACGTTACATTCTTCGAAATGATGGGTAGCTGGAGTCCTGGAGATTACTTCAAGAAGGAAAGATGTCAGTGGAGTTATGAATTATTAACAGGAGTATTCGGATTCGATGCAGATCATCTTGCAGCAACTGTTTTTGCAGGTGATGAGAA
Organism: Butyrivibrio sp.; assembly: GCA_017620235.1. Classification (GTDB taxonomy): domain Bacteria; phylum Bacillota; class Clostridia; order Lachnospirales; family Lachnospiraceae; genus Butyrivibrio. The sequence continues at coordinate 3,887 of JAFZQT010000053.1, forward strand.
CGCACCCAGAGATGAAGAAGGTGCTGAATACAGAATCGCATCAGGATTCAAGAAAGAGAATATTTATTATCTTCCTGCAGACGATAACTGGTGGGGCCTTGAGTACGGTCCTTGCGGTCCTGACTCTGAGATGTTCTATATAGCTGACAAGCCTGATTGCGGACCTGATTGCGGACCCGGATGTTCATGCGGTAA
>JAFZQT010000054.1 GCA_017620235.1 Butyrivibrio sp.
AATCTTCCTGCTTCTTCTGGATAAGGAAGTCGATACCGTACAGAGCAACTCTTCTGTAGTCGCCTACGATACGTCCACGGCCGTATGTATCAGGAAGACCTGTTACGATGTGGCTGTGTCTTGCTGCTCTCATCTCAGGAGTGTAAGCATCAAATACTGCCTGGTTGTGAGTCTTGTGGTACTCTGTGAAGATCTTGTGGAACTTCTCATTTACCTTGTATCCGTATGTCTCAGCAGCTTCTTCAGCCATCTTGATTCCACCGAAAGGCATGAATGCTCTCTTAAGAGGCTTATCAGTCTGAAGACCAACGATCTGCTCAAGATCCTTCATAGACTCATCGATATATCCGGGGCCATATGCTGTAAGACTTGAAACTACCTCTGTCTCACACTCAAGAACGCCGCCCTTTTCACGTTCCTGTTTCTGAAGCTCCTGAAGTTTACCCCAAAGCTTATCTGTAGCCTCTGTGGGTGCCTCCAAAAAGCTCTCATCTCCATCATAAGGTGTGTAGTTGTTCTGGATGAAATCTCTTACATTAACGTCATCCAACCAGTGGGTTCCCTTAAACCCGCGCCATGCTTCGTTCATTTCACGTACTCCTCGTTAAAATATTATCATATTATATAGTTCGAGAATGATAATATCATCTGTTACACATCCAAACATTGATTGTAATCAAGTTTTTCAATTTTATTAAAATTAATATTAAAATAAACCCAAAAGGCAGTTGCCCACTGCAACTGCCTTCTCGATATTATTTCCCATTTAAAATTTTCATTGCGTTATCAACTCTCTCTTTTGAAGGAGATTTAACTCCGTCAAGACGGTATGGAATACCGAGAGTCTCGAACTTGTGCTGTCCCATTGAATGATAGGGCAGAACTTCTATCTTTTCCACATTTGAAAGAGTCTCTATAAACTCTCTTGTCTTCTTAAGGTACTCGTCGTTGTCTGTAATGTCCGGTACAAGCACGTGGCGGATCCATATAGGCTGGCCAACCTCCGACAGATACTTGAATCCATCGATAATGTTATCATTTGGAAGCCCTGTAAGCTCTATATGCTCATCTCTATCGATATGCTTGATATCAACGAGCAAGAGATCTGTATATTTCAACAATTCTTCGAACTTGGAAAAGAAAGGCTCCTCACGGGTAAACGGCTGAAGTGCCGTATCAATACATGTGCTTATTCCACGTTCTTTTGCCTTTTTAAAAAGTTCGAGCAAGAAGTCTATCTGAAGAAGCGGCTCTCCGCCACTTACTGTTATTCCGCCTTCTGTTCCCCAATAAGATCTGTACCTTTCAGCAAAATCAAGAAGCTCATCGGGTGTACGCATATCCTCTGAGTTAGGATCCCATGTATCTGCGTTGTGACAATATTTGCATCTTAATTTGCATCCCTTGAGGAATACGATAAATCTGATTCCCGGTCCGTCTACAGAACCGAATGTCTCTATTGAATGAATTGCACCTTTAACCATTATTACTCCGTTTCATAGATAATCTGTATTAGATTACTGATAAATATATATTTCTCTGAGGGCATCCCTGTCTAGAACCCTGATCTTGGCATGTCCCACTCGCTCTATGAGTCCGCTCTTTTCCATCTCCCTGAGTTTCCTGCTGACAGTCTCGGTTCGAAGATTTACACTTGCGGCGATATCGTCGAGTTTTAATACTATGTCATCACCTACGCTTCTGTCAACTCTGTACATCAAGAATCCCGCAAGCCTTGCCATCGGGTCCTTTGTGGAAAGAAGCATATTTCTTTCATTTGCATCGTGGAGTTTTTTGCTCAAAAGAATGATGATATTCATCGCAGCCGAAGGATCGTCCACAACCTTAATGAAATCATCTCTGTGTATCTGACAAATAGAAGCATTTGTAAGACAGACCGCAGAATATGGATAAATACTGCCGTCCAAAAACATACCTTCCCAAATGATATCGTGATCTGCAAGTATAGTTATGATCTGTTCTCTTCCGAGAGAGTCGTATCTGCAAAGTTTCACTCTGCCTTTTCTTATGATGCAGATTGAATCTACCTTTTCACCCTCTCTGAAAAGATAACTGTTCTTCTTAAGTGTCTCGTGAACCGAATGCTCCATAAGGCTTACCTGCGCGTTTACAGGAAGTCCCTCGATAATTGGGACGCTTGCCGTGCACAATCCACCGCACTCCTCACAGATATTCAGTCCTATAATTCCTCTTTTTAATTCCTCTGCCTGGCTCTGAGCTTGATATATTCCTTTTTGTATCTCTTTCTTATCATTCATAAACAAACACCGAAACTCATTACTCTTTTGACCACAAATAGCAATACGCCTGCGTTCTTCCGGCAAAAGGCTGAGTCTTTAACAGTTCTCTTACTTCTTTCTTGGTATACCAGCCGGGTACTATCTCTTCCAGTGTTGAGCTACTCTTTGAAAAAGTACCTGCTGCCTTTCCGACACAGCAAAGGTTCTTTTCATTGGAAAATCCGACTGCACTGTAGCTCTCGCCGATCCACTCATCGATACTTACAATATCAAGTCCTGTCTCTTCCTTGAGCTCTCTTCTGGCACTTTCTTCCGGAACTTCTCCGGGATCGATAAGTCCTGCCGGAAAGTTATACACCCATGCGCCCGGAGCGAGTCTGAATTCCTTGTTTATAAGTATCTTTTCCCCGGTCTCATCGTGCATGATAAGCACAACCGCGTCTACTTTGTTATTGTGAATGTCATCAAATCCCTTGAGATTGGGATTTCTGCTGATTATCTCATAAGTCTTATCTTTGTTATCAACAGTCTTGTAATGAAGGTCATAGCGGGTAATAAACTCTCCCTGCGCCTTCTTCTCTAAATACTGAAACTCCATAAATATCTACTCCTGCATTAGAACTTAACTGAAGGAAGCTGATATTTTCTCTCATAAAAATCAACTGCCTGCTCAAAGCCGTCTCTCTTATCCGCTTTGAGTGTTTCCAAATACTCGTGTGCATCGTATGCATCATCATGCACCTCAATGACACCAACTGCAATATTACTGCAATGATCTGCGATACGCTCGTAGTCTGTTCCGATATCGCTAAGGTCAAAGCCCTGCTCTATAGTACACTTGCCCTTGCGAAGTCTTCTTACGTGACGTCTTTTTACCTCTTTCTGAATTCCGTCAATGGCTTCCTCAAGAGGTTCAATAGACTTAGCCACTTCTATATCGCGTGTCTCAAATGCTTTTATCGACATATCCACGATCTCTTTTACCGCAGATGCAAATATATCCATCTCCGTCTGTCCTTTAGGCGTAAACTCTCTCTTATTCTCTGCCATGCCTTTGGCTTTCTGCATGATATTGAGAGCATGATCGCTTATTCTCTCATAGTCAGTGATGCAGTGAAGAAGCATTGTAAGCGTGTGGCTGTCTTCCGGTGCCAAATGATGGTTGTTTATCTTCATGAGGTAAGTTCCAAGCTGATCCTCGTACTGATCGACTTTGCGCTCAAGATAATCAACTTCCTGAGCCTCTTCCTCTTTGTAATCAGTAATAAGTGCAATAGCCTTATCAAGTGCATCTTTAGACAGGTTTGCCATCTCAACTGCGGCGAGTCTTGCCTGCTCAAGAGCAAACGGCGGGTTTGCAAGGAAAAGAGGATCCAGCGTTCTGATACCCTCCTGCTCTTCCTGCTCTTTTTTCTCCTTTTCATCGATAGGAATAGAACTGAGCGCAAGATTTACAAGTGCCCCTGAGAAAGGAAGCATAAGCGGTGTTGCCACAAGGTTAATAAGTGTATGTACACCGGGAATTCCTGCCCATCCGACAGTTTTTTCCATGAATGAGAAATTGATGATCATGTTCAAAGAGTAGAAGATCACCATGAACAATCCTGCTTTTATGATATTGAAATACAAGTGCATAAGAGCAGTTCTCTTACCGTTCTTATTTGCACCAAACGATGACAGGATCGCTGTAATACAAGTTCCTACTTCCGCTCCGACTACAACAGGAATTGCAATACTGTAAGTTACAGATATAGAATGTGCCAACGCCTGAAGTACACCGATTGTTCCGGCTGAACTCTGAATGAGCATGGTAAAAAAGATACCTACCATAAATCCGATAGCAGGATTGCTGAACGTCATCATAATGTTCTTAAATCCCTCGTTGTCCTTAAGAGGCGCAACGGCATCCGACATGCTGCTCATACCGAACATCAAAACAGAAAATCCAAGAAGAATGGTTCCGATATTTTTCTTTTTCTCACTTTTGGAAAACATATAAAGCCCGATACCAATGATAGCCAAAAAAGGAGTGAATGACCTGGGCTTAAGAAGTTCCAGCCATAAATACTTTGAACTTTCGATACTATTAAGTGTAAGAATCCAAGCTGTAAATGTTGTACCAAGGTTAGCACCAAGAATAACGTTTACTGCCTGTTTAAGAGTTACGATTCCTGAATTAACAAGACCAACTACCATTACGGTAGATGCAGACGATGATTGAACCAGTGCGGTAACACCGACACCGAATAAATAAGCGATTATAGGATGCTTGGTGACTTTGGCAAGTACACTTTCAAGTCTTCCTCCGGCGGCTTTGGTAAGCCCTCCGCTCATAACGTTCATCCCATACAAAAACATTGCAAGGCCACCTATAAGCCCTGCTACCAAATTAAAACTTTCTAAAAATTCTTTCATTTCACCTCCATAGGCACTCTTCGCTAAGGGCTCTCTACCCTTCGTACCTATCCATGTTTTATCTCTATTGCTACAAATATATTGTATAGGAAGCCGTCAAAAAAAGCCACAAATTATTTTTTATGCTCTGCTCAAGCAAACTCAACTAAGCGCTCTACTCAAACTTCAGCATCAGCCTTACATATTCACCATATGTCGGTCCGCCGACAGGCTCAATCTTTTCTCCGACATATTCTCTTCCATATATATCTTCCTCGACAGACACCGTATCAAAGTACTTAAATCCAAGCTTCTTGCAGAGATTTATAGAGATCTCATTCTCAGCTTTTACAAGCGTCTGCACCTTATCAAACAAAAGAATGTCTCTTCCGTAGTCTAGAACCGCCTTGCACGCTTCAAATGCATAGCCCTGTCTCTGATACTCTTTTCCTATAAGAAATCCAAGTTCGATATCTTCAAAACCGTTCCTTACAGAATATCCGACTCTTCCAATGACTTTGTTGTCCTTGCGCCTTACAAGTGTCCACACACCAAATCCCATAAGTCCGTATACTTTCTCTATATAATCCTTCTGGTATCTCTTCTCATCTTCGGGATTTTCAAAAAGCCCCTCCATGTATTTTGTCATCTCGGGATCTTTGTATAACTTGTAGAATTCATCCACGTCATCAAGCGTTGTCTCCCTGACAAGCAGCCTTTCAGTAGTAAGCACCTCCCACGGTTCATTCGCATATCTCTGATAAGCCTTCACAAATGAATCCATATCAACTTCTTCGATATCGGAAAAAATATACTTAACTCCCGGAAAATCTTCGTTCTTATTTAATGAATGTTCGATTCCAACCACGTAAAAACCAAGCTCTGTAGCTTTTACGGTAGTTTCTTTCGTGTCAGCAATGACAAGCATCTCGTTATCGCTCTTATATGTTGTAAAAAAATCCTGTGCCCCAAGGATCACAGCTTCTGTACCGCATTGTTCTATATATTCTTTTGCGGACTCAAGACTTTCTTTCACCTCTTCGTTTTTCAGATTTTCTTCATCTATTACAAACGCAACCTTCTTAAGCACAAATTTTTCCTCCGAGAATAATTATAATACATTAATGCGTAAAACGCCCGCATTGCGACAAATGCGAGCGTTCATAATTTGTTTACAATTCTTTAAAAGATTGGTTACTTCAAATCATCTTTTGGACATACCTGCTTGTTATTATAATAGTGTCAGATGAGTTGAGACAGACAATACCAATTAAACTTTTTCATAATGTGCCGGGTAAGGGATACTTACCCGGCATCCTCCCTTTTATAGGGATTTTTTTTATAAAAATGCCCTATTACTTTTTCTTGTTTCCGTGAAGAAACATCTCCATATCAGCAACTGCTGACTCTTCATCGCTTCCTTCTGCGATAACTGTTACTTCTTCTCCGGTGTTCAGACTAAGTGTCATCATACCCATAATGCTCTTTGCATTAACTTTCTTGGACTGGGCCTCGATATGAACTGTACTCTCGTACTTACTTGCGAGCTGAACAAGCTCAGCAACAGGTCTTGCCTCCAGTCCTCTGGGCAACTTAATCTCGATAGATTTTGTCAACATAATATTTCCCTCCTCATCTCAGCTTATCCGCAAGCTCACTCAGTTTCCTGAGCCGATGATTAACTCCTGACTTACCTACAGGCGGATCAAGATACTTGCCCAATTCGAGAAGCGTAGCATCA
>JAFZQT010000055.1 GCA_017620235.1 Butyrivibrio sp.
CAGATATGCGAACTATAACCAAACAGAGCAAACAAAGGTAAATATTACTATATTTCACGCAATATTAAGATAGCGTCCAAAGCCGCACGTATCAAGGCTTTGGACGCTATTACTTGCTTTTAAACTGTCAAAGACAGGATTATAGGTTGAATGAAATAGAATATCAAGCATAAATATACATAAACATTTTGAGTATCGTTGCCTGATTACATACATTTTTTACTAAGACGAAAGTGCACTGTACAAGGTGATTAGATAACAAATTATCGAAATATGATATTATATAGGTATTGAAAATCTGTATATTTATCAGAGCGTATTGTGTGCAGATAGGAGGAAGAAATGACTGTATCGGCAGCTTTTATGGTTCCACATCCACCCCTTATCATCCCTGAAGTCGGAAGAGGTGGAGAGAAACAGATCCTTGAAACAACAAATGCTTATGAGCAGGTCGCAGAAGAAGTGGCGGCTTTAAAGCCTGACACTATCATCATAACGAGTCCGCATTCCGTAATGTATGCGGATTACTTTCACATTTCGCCGGGGCATAGAGCAACGGGAAGTTTCGCTGATTTTGGCGCATCCGGCGATAGATTCTCAGAAGAATATGATACGGATCTTGCAGATAAGATAAGCGAGATTGCGGAAAAAGAGGGATTTCCTGCGGGTACTATGGGAGAAAGAGAGTCTTCTCTCGATCACGGAACCATGGTTCCTCTTTGGTTTATCCGGAAAAAATACAGTGGAGGAAAGATAGTTCGTATAGGATTGTCCGGACTTCCTTTGACATACCATTACAGATTTGGGCAGATCATAGCGAAAGCGATTGATGATTCGGGTAAAAAAGTAGTCATTATCGCGAGCGGAGATCTCTCGCATAAATTGCAGGAATACGGTCCTTACGGCTTTTCAAAAGAGGGACCGGAATATGATGACAAGATCATGGAAGTGTGTGGAAATGCTGAGTTTGGCAGGCTTTTTGAATTTGATGAGAGCTTGTGCCAGCTTGCCGCGGAATGTGGGCACAGATCTTTTGTGATAATGGCGGGGGCTTTTGACGGGCTTCGCGTAAAAGCAACGGCTTTATCGCACCAGGATGTGACGGGAGTCGGCTACGGAATATGCACTTTTTATCCTGATGGAGAGGATGAGAGCAGACATTTTTTACAAGATTATGAAAAAAAGCTTGAAAAAGAGTGCAAGGAAAAAGCTGACGCAAATGATGAATATGTGAGGCTTGCAAGGGCAAGTGTCGAGTCGTGGGTGAAGAACCATCAGCAGATTGCGGTTCCCGACGGGCTTTCTGACGATCTCCTTTCAAGAGCTGCGGGCACTTTTGTGTCAATCCATAAGATGGGACAGCTTCGTGGCTGCATAGGCACTATAGCCGCGACTCAGGATAATATTGCAAAAGAGATAATACAAAACGCGATAAGTGCAAGTACGCACGATCCGCGATTCGATCCTATCACACCGGATGAACTAAAATTTCTTGATATCAGTGTAGATGTGCTGGGAGAAACAGAGGATATAGATTCTCCGACTGAGCTTGATGTAAAGAAATACGGAGTAATTGTGAGCCACGGAGTGAAGCGGGGACTGCTCCTTCCGAATCTTGACGGCGTGGATACGATAGAGCAGCAGGTGGAAATAGCGAGGCAAAAGGGCGGAATCCGCGAGGATGAACCGTATACGTTGCAGAGATTTGAAGTAGTGAGGCATTACTGATATGGCTAAGTGTCATGTGTGTTTCAGGCATTGTTCCATTGACGAAGGGAGCATTGGTTTTTGCGGGGCAAGGACTGCCAAGGATGGAAAAGTTATTGCATATAACTATGGGAAGGTGTCAGGCCTTGCGCTTGATCCGATTGAGAAGAAGCCGCTCAATAACTTTTTCCCCGGAAGTTATATATTGTCGGTTGGAAGTTTTGGATGCAACTTGAGATGTCCTTTTTGCCAGAATAATGATATTTCCTGGTCGGAGGAGGCGCGCAGATATGCTTCGGATGCTGAGACTATAAGTCCGCAGGAGCTTGTGAATATCGCGATAGATACAAGAGATAAGGGGAATATAGGGATTGCTTTTACTTATAATGAACCTCTTGTCGGATATGAGTTTGTGCTTGATACGGCGAAGCTTGCAAAAAAGAATGACCTTAAGACTGTGCTTGTATCCAACGGCACAGCTGAGCTTTCTGTGCTTGCGGAGCTGGCTCCGTATATTGATGCGATGAACATCGATCTAAAGGGCTTTACGGATGAGTACTATGATAAGCTTCTTGGCGGCAGCAGGAAGCAGGTTATGGAGTTTATTGAGGAAGCGGTTAAACACTGCCATGTAGAGCTTACGACTCTGATCATTCCCAGTGAGAATGACAGCGAGGAAGAGATGCGGGAGCTGTCGGGCTGGGTGAGAGAGCTGGAACTTGCTAATGAAAAAAGTATACCGCTTCACATATCGAGATTTTTTCCCAGATTCAAGATGACTGACCGCGATGCAACCTCGGTCTCAAAGGTATATAAGCTTGCTGATGTCGCACGTGAGAAGTTGGAGCTTGTCTATACTGGTAATTGCTAATTGATGTTTGGCATTCGTCTTTAAATTAACAAAGGCTTCCCACACCATAGCTCGTCAATGCTAGGGTGTGGGAAGTTTTAATTAAGCAATTAATAATATCTATGACTGCTTATATATTTTAGCTTAATAAAAAATGAAATTAAGTCATTTTTACTATTAAATCAAAATGCATTTGAGTAGAAATACACATTGTGCACAAAAATAATAGCCTGTTACAATGGAAGTGCTCGGGCGCTAAAACGTTTACGTAAAGATCAAAACAATTTAATTAGGCTAGGAGGTGAACGGTTTTATATGATGAAACAAAAGTTATCAGTAGTATTAAGCGTTTTCTTAGCAACAGGATTGTTATCACCAGGCTTGACAGTAGCAGCGGCACCAAGCATTAACCCGTATGGTACGGTTCAGGCTGAAATTGAATTTGAACGTAATGTAAAAGATGTTTATACAGATGAGGATGGAGGCGCGACGGTCGTCAGCCTTGAATCCGGCAATTATTTCACCGTGAAGAGTGTTAACTTTTCACAGGGCGTTTCGAAGATAGGTATAAGAGTAAAATCGGATTCACCTGGTATTATAGCCGTTAAAAAAGGTGATTCGGATGGAGAAGTATTAGGTAGTATTAGGATTAATACTACCGGTGGAGAGTATATAGAATATTCTACAAATGTGCAGAATCTGGAGGGCATAGAAAATATTGCTTTTGTCCAGACTTTGGGATCAAGTTTGATCGACAGCTGGACGGCGGAGCCGGGTGAGACAACAGAGGAACCCGATCAGCCGGAGAATCCTGATCAACCGGAAAATCCGGATCAGCCGGAGAACCCTGATCAGCCGGAAAATCCGGACCAGCCGGAAAACCCTGATCAGCCTGAAAATCCGTCAACAGTAAATCCTTATGAGAAGGTTGAAGCTGAGACGGCAGCTGCATTGGAAAATGCAAAACTTGTTCCGAACAAGTTATCTGTTCTGATCAGTGATGGCGGATATGTTGTGGCAAAGAATGTCGATCTGTCAAAGGGACTTTCGGGATTCAAGGTATTTGCCAAGACTTCTGCACCTAATATAAAACTTGATGTATATGCTGACGGAACTGACACACTTGTTGGTTCGATCAACGTTGGCACAGATATGTCAAATGAGACATTCGCTAAGATCACATCTGATCTTAAAGGCACTCATGATTTGTATTTCAAGGCTAATGGTGGTTCTGTTCAGCTTGACGCATGGCAGGTATTGGAAGGCCAGGGCTCAACAGAAGAACCTCCTATAGATGAGCCGCCTTTAATAGATATTGTAGATCCTTACGAGAAGGTTGAAGCGGAAGCAGCTACTGAGTTGACTCAGGCAATGGTTGCACCGAACAAGCAGTCGGTAGTAGTTACCGATGGTGGCTATGTAATTACAAAGAATGTAGATTTCTCAAAGGGACTTTCGGGATTTGCAGTGTTTGCAAAAGCATCTGCACCCAAGGTTAAACTCAATGTATATATTGACGGAGCAAAGTCTCCTATAGGCTCAATCAATGTTGGTACAGATATGACAAAAGAGTCTAAGGTAGAGTTTACGTCAAGCATTACAGGAAAGCATGATGTATACATGCAGGCAGAAGGTGGTTCTATAACAATTGATGCTTGGAGAGCACTTGAGGCATCAGGAGCAGTAGAAGAACCTCCTGTAGGCGATACAGTAGATCCTTATAACACAGTAGAAGCGGAAGCATCTGCAGAGCTTAAGAGTGCGATGGTTACACCTAATAAGCAGGCCGTAAGCATTAGCATGGGCGGATATGCAGTTGCAAAGAACGTAGACTTCTCTAAGGGAGTTAAAGATTTTACAGTTAAGGCATCAGGTGTAGGCGGAGTAAACAAGCTTGAAGTAAGACTTGACGGTGTTAACGGAAATCTCGTTGGAACCTATAGACTTGCATCAGAGGCTAAAGAAATAACGATGGATGTTTCCGCAAAAATTAGCGGAAAGCATGATGTTTATTTCATAACCGGAATGGATGGATCTGTATTATTTGATTTCTGGAAGGCAACACCTTCTGATGGAACAGTTGAAGAGCCTCCTGTAGGTGATACAGTAGATCCTTACAATACAGTAGAAGCGGAAGCATCTGCAGAGCTTAAGAGTGCGATGGTTACACCTAACAAACAGACTGTAATCATCAACAAGGGCGGATATGCAGTTGCAAAGAATGTAGATTTCTCCAAGGGAGCTAAACAGTTTATAGCTAAGGCAGGAGCAAGCGGACCAAACAAACTTGAAGTCAGACTTGATAAGGTTGACGGAGACCTCGTTGCAAACTTTAGAGTTACTTCAGAGACAAAGGAAATAACTGTAAATGCTTTAGCAAGTGTTACCGGAGAGCATGACGTTTATTTCATAGCTACAATGGATGGCACTATAACATTTGATTCCTGGAAGGTAACACCTTCTGACGGAACTGTAGAAGAGCCACCTGTAGGCGATACTGTAGATCCTTACAACACAGTAGAAGCAGAAGCATCTGCAGAGCTCAGCAATGCGATGATCACACCTAATAAGCAGGCTGTAAGCATTAGCAAGGGCGGATTTGCAGTTGCAAAGAATGTAGACTTCTCTAAGGGAGTTAAAGAGTTTACAGTTAAGGTAGGAGCAAGCGGAGCAAACAGACTTGAAGTCAGACTTGATAAGGCTACCGGAGAGCGCATTGCAAGCTATATGGTCAGCACAGAAACTAAAGAATTAACAGCAAATGTTTCAGCAAGTGTTACCGGAAAGCATGACGTTTATTTCGTAGCTATGATGGATGGCACTGTAACATTTGATTCCTGGAAGGCAACACCTTCTGACGGAACAGTTGAAGAGCCTCCTGTAGGCGATACAGTAGATCCTTATAGCACAGTAGAAGCAGAATCATCTGCAGAGCTTAAGAGTGCGATGGTTACACCTAACAAGAAGGCTGTAATCATCAGTAAGGGCGGATATGCAGTTGCTAAGAATGTAGATTTCTCTAAGGGTATTAAGAAATTAACTGTAGACGCAACAGCAAGCGCAGCAAATAAACTTGATGTCAGACTTGATAAGGCTGACGGAAGCCTCATCGCAAGCTTCAGAGTTAGCTCAGAGGCTAGAGATTTAACAGCAGATATTTCGGCAGAGGTTACCGGAAAACATGATGTTTATTTCATAGCTACTATGGATGGTACCATAACATTTGATTCCTGGGAGGCAATGCCTTTGGGTGGATCAATAGAGGAGCCACCTGTAGTAAAGGATATCAATCCTTATAGTAAGGTTGAGGCAGAGGATGCTGCAGCTCTCAAGAATGCAATGGTAGCACCTAACAAGCAGTCGGTAATTATCCAGGCAGACGGATATTTTGCTGCATCTAATGTAGATTTCTCAAAGGGAATCGCAGGAATCTTTGTTAGTGCTATGTCGGGAGCACCTAAGTCAGCCATAGAAGTATACATCGACGAGATAAGCGGAGATCCTTTTGCAACAATCAGTATCAAATCAATGAGTGAGTTCAAGGATACCGGAGCAAAGCTTACATCCGATCTCACAGGAAAACATAATGTATTCTTCGTAGCAAAGAATAACGCAGTAACAGTTGATTCCTGGTATGCAATGGCAGCTTCCGGATCAGAAGAGCCTCCTGTAGGTGATACAGTAGATCCTTATAGCACAGTAGAAGCAGAGGCATCTGCAGACCTTAAGGATGCTATGGTTACACCTAATAAGCAGGCAGTAAGCATCAGCAAGGGCGGATATGCAGTTGCAAAGAACGTAGACTTCTCTAAGGGAGTTAAAGAGTTTACAGTTAAGGCAGGAGCAAGCGGAGCAAACAGACTCGAAGTCAGACTTGATAAGGCTGACGGAGATCTTGTTGCAAACTTCAGAGTTGGCGCAGAGGCAAAAGATATAACAGTAAATGCTTCAGCAAACGTAAGCGGAAAGCATGACGTTTACTTCATAGCTACAATGGATGGCACAATAACACTTGATTCCTGGAAGGCAACACCTTCTGAGGGAGATGTAGAAGAGCCACCTGTAGGCGATACAGTAAATCCTTACAACACCGTAGAGGCAGAGACAGCTGCAGATCTCAAGGATGCTATGGTTACACCTAATAAGCAGGCAGTAAGCATCAGCAAGGGTGGATATGCAGTTGCAAAGAACGTAGACTTCTCTAAGGGAGTTAAAGAGTTTACGATTAAGGCAGGAGCAAGCGGAGCAAACAGACTTGAAGTCAGACTTGATAAGGCTGACGGAGACCTCGTTGCAAACTTCAGAGTTGGCGCAGAGGCAAAAGATATAACAGTAAATGCATCAGCAAACGTAAGCGGAAAGCATGACGTTTATTTCATAGCTACAATGGATGGCACAATAACACTTGATTCCTGGAAGGTAACACCTTCTGAGGGAGATGTAGAAGAGCCACCTGTAGGCGGTACAATCAATCCTTATAACAAGGTTGAAGCAGAGATAACAAAAGATCTTACAAATGCAATGCTTTCACCTAACAAGCAGTCAATAGTCATCAATGATGGCGGATATATTCTTGTACAGAATATAGACTTCTCGAAGGGACTTTCAGGATTTGGTGTATATGCAAGTGCTTCACAGCCTAAGATCAAGCTTAATATCTATATCGATGATGCAGAGACACCTATTGGCTCCGTCAATGTAGGTATGGATATTACAAAAGAAACACTTGTTAAGCTTACATCCGATCTCACTGGTAAGCATTATGTTTACTTCGAAGCAAAGGGTGGAGCTGTAACATTTGATGCTTGGCAGGCAATGGCAGCATCAGGAACAGTAGTTGATCCTCCTGTTTACGAGGATATCAATCCTTACAACACAGTTGAGGGTGAAACAGCTACAGATCTTAATAATGCAAGACTTACACCTAATAAGCAGGCAGTAAGCATTGGTGCAGGCGGATATGCAGTTGCTAAGAACGTTGTATTCTCTGATGGCATTTCAGAATTTGTTGTAAATGCAGGAGCAAGCAACTCTACAAGATTTGAGGTTAGAGTTGGATCAGCAGACGGAGATCTCATCGGATATGCAGTTGTAAGTGGCAGCACACGTGAGTTTAAGATCACAGCTTCTAAGAATATAACAGGAAAGAAAGATATCTACTTCGTAGTTCCTAGTGGCGGAAGTGCAGTAACACTTGATTCCTGGAAGGTAAATCCTTATAAGGAAGTGGAAGAGCCTCCTGTAGTTGAGACAGGCATGAAGCTTTCACACAATACAAGCACATGGAACGGAGGATATCAGACAAACTTTACTGTTACCAACAGTTCAGGAAATACAGTAAATACTTGGAAGCTCAAGATCAAGAAGAATGGTATAAACATTACTCAGAGCTGGTGTGTAAATATCCAGCAGCAGGGTGATTACTATGTAATTACTCCTATGTCATGGAATTCAACACTTGGAAACGGACAGTCAACAACCTTTGGTATTATCGGAAGTGGCTCACCAAGCGAAATTGAGTATGTATTTGAGTAAAAAAGATTCGTGAAAAATAAATAAGAGAAGGAGGCGGTAAAAACTTCTTAAAAAGAAGGTAAGAGATCCGGTGGCTATCTTCGAGTAGTCACCGGATTTTCTTATAAAAATGAAGCAATTTAACTGACAATTTCAATCGGGCAACAGGGGGTAAAAAATGAAAAGGAAAGTGAGAGTAGTATTAAGTTATGTAGCTATAGCAGTAATGTTGTTTACACAGAACCTTAATGTAAAAGCAGTAGAAGCCGGGAACGAAAAAGCTCTTTTAAACCCTTATGAAACAGTACATACCGAGACGATGGAAAACGGAGGAGGATTCCACGAGGGCGATATAGAATACTCGCCAATCGTCGGCTCGAAGATACTTAAATTGGAGAATGTAGATTTTTCGCAGGGGCTTACAGGTATAGAAGTTATAGCAAGATCAAGATGGCTTGGTGCGGAAATATATGTGTATCTGGATGATCCCAAAAGCGATCCTATAGCGAGAATTTTGGTCAGGACCGGCTCTTTTAGTAAGATTACCGGAATTCCTCAAAAGAACGTAACAGGAGTTCATGATATATATTTTGAAGCAAATAATCCGATTGATATTACCGTATGGAAGGCTATCCCCGGCAGAGTTCCCGATCCGGAAGACAGACCAAGGATCGAGCCTTATCAGGACAATGAGGCAGAGTCAAACTTTGGCACATCGGGAGTGGAAGCTGTTAAGGATAATAAGCGCACTGTCTTAGCCGAATTTTCAGAGGGCGATTACTTCATTATGAAGGACGTTGACTTTGAAAAAGGTCTTAAGAGCATCACAATAGAGGCATGCGCTGATAGCGACGGAATTATTGAGGTGAGAAAAGATTCTCCTACAGGCGAAGTGCTCGGAAGCATAGCATTTTTCGATACAGATGATGCCTATAAGCCGTTTGAAGGAGAAATGACAAATATTGAAGGCATGCAGAAGATTGTTTTTGTGGGGGAAAAAGGATCTTGCAAGATTGATAAGTGGCGTGCAGATCCGAGTAACACCGACAGACCGTTGCCTAATCCGGGTGAGCCTATAAGCCCGTATGGATATGTTGAAGCAGAGCTTGATTTC
This sequence comes from Butyrivibrio sp., assembly GCA_017620235.1. Lineage (GTDB taxonomy): Bacteria > Bacillota > Clostridia > Lachnospirales > Lachnospiraceae > Butyrivibrio. Next base: position 9,186 of record JAFZQT010000055.1, read on the forward strand.
CCGAGAGAAAATGCGGAGATAATCGAAGATACCTGGAATAAAGCAGTGTCGATCAATGGCGAAGGGGGATATTTCTCTGTTCAAAAAGTAAAATTCAAATATGGTCTTTCATCGATTGTAGTACTTGCAAAGTGCAAGGGGGCGTCAGTTATTGATATAAGAGACGGTAGCGTTGACGGGGAAATACTTGGATCGATCAGGATTGATGACACTGATGGCGATTACAATTATTTTTCTACCAAGGCACCAAATATTGAAGGAATGCATGATCTCTTCTTTGTCAGCAGGATAGGAAGTGTCTGTGTTGATAAGTGGAGCGTTATGAGCAAGATGATCATGGTTCCCGGAATACCTCCTGTACCGGGAGAGGAAGTTGATGATCCCGTAAAAGAGGAGCCTGAATTACCTGAAAAACCTGATCTGCCGGAGGAACCGGAGAAACCCGAATTGCCTGAAAAGCCGGATTTACCGGAGGACCCTGAAATTGCTTTGGATAGTGTTCTCAAGCTTTCATATGAAAGAGATATATGGGACGGCGGCTATCAGATAAACTTTAAGCTCACCAATGAGTCTGAAAAGGCAGTTTCCGACTGGGCTGTAAGGATTGAAAAGAAATACATAGACATTGCCAGCAGTTGGTGTGTAAATGTAGCTGAAGAAGGTGAATACTATGTATTTACACCGCTTTCATGGAATTCATCTCTTGAAGCAGGGCAGAGCACTGAGTTTGGCTTGATCGGAAACGGGGATGCGAGCGGCGGGCTCGATTTTCACATCAGTGATAAGAATAACTAATTGCAAACGATAACATACATGAATTATGCAGCTACTGTTTTGTATGATAATATTTGAACATCATAAAGCAGCGAGCTGACTGGAAAACCAGAGGTTTCTATATTTATAGAAATCTCTGGTTATTTTTGTTTTATAAAAAAGAGGAGGTCGAGCAATTGGTTCTAAATCACCTAAAAAAAATTAGCCCGATAATATCTGTGATATTTACGTTACTGATTCAGATCGCGGTGCCAAACGCGGCGAAGCAGCCTGACGCCAAGGGACCGTATTTTACATTTTTTCTTTACATAGTCGGAGGAATATTTGTAGTCCTGTATGCGGCATCTTTTTTCAATAAAAAAATAAATGATTACCTTTTGGATAGTGGACCGCTTTTGGCAGGTGGAGCGCAATTACTCAATTTCATAAATCTAATATGCAGTAAATTTGCACTTCTTCCGGTTCTCTTTTTTCCATCTCTGGACAGAGTGTTTGCGGTCTTCGTAAATGACAGGGCGCTCATGATCGAGTGCATAATATCATCCGGAAAGCTCCTGATAATAGGCTTTGCTGTCGGAGCAACGCTTGGATTTACGACGGGAATACTGATCGGCTTCAATAAGAAAGTGGCGTACTGGATCAATCCACTGACAAAGATAATCGGTCCCATACCTGCGACTTCGTGGTCACCGCTTGTGCTCTCGCTTTTTAGCACATCGTATCAGGCAGCAGTGTTTATGATAGCGCTGTCCGTGTGGTTCCCGATAACAGTCATGACAAGCAACGGTATACAGAATGTTCAGCAGACATACTTTGAAGTTGCGGACACTTTGGGAGCGGATAAGCTCTACAAGATCTTCAAAGTCGGAATTCCTGCAGCGCTTCCGAACGTGTTTCTCGGATTCTTTTACGCGACGACAGGATCTTTTGTAACGCTGGTGACAGCTGAGATGTTCGGGTGTAAATCCGGAATCGGATGGTACCTTAACTGGCAAAAGAGCATGATGCTGTACGCAAATGTCTACGCGGGACTGATACTTCTTGCGGTTTTGTGTAACTTAATAATTACTCTTTTATTCAGGATTAAAGACAGGCTGCTTGGATGGCAGAAGGGAGTGATCAAATGGTAGGAGAGATAAAAATTGATAATGTGTCCAAGAGCTTTACCAATCCTGACGGAAGTGTTGTAAATGCTTTAAATGGCGTGAATCTCACGATTGAGCCCGGATCGTTTATATCACTGATAGGACCTTCTGGATGTGGAAAAACAACATTGCTTCGTGCAATTGCGGGGCTTGGGCTTGCGGATGAGGGAACGGTTTTTCTGGACGGAGAGCCTGTCAGGGCTCCGGGACATGAGAGAGGCTTTGCTTTTCAGCAGGCGAACCTTTATCCGTGGCTGTCGATTGAAAATAACATCGCTTTTGGTTTAAGAGCGAGAGGCATATATAAAGAGAAAAAAGAAGATGTAAAAGAATATATCGATATGGTGGGACTTACCGGCTTTGAGAATTCCTATCCGCATCAGTTGTCGGGAGGAATGAATCAGCGAGCTGCACTTGCAAGGGCGCTTGTGGGACATCCGAAAGTTCTTTTGCTCGATGAGCCGCTTGGCGCGCTGGATGCCTTTACCAGAATGAATATGCAGGATGAGATCCTTAGGATCTGGAAAGATCAGAAGATGACAATGATCATGGTAACGCATGATGTTGATGAGGCTGTATATCTGTCTGACAAAGTTGTGATCATGACTCCAAGACCTGCAAAGATAGAGCAGGTACTTGATATAGAACTTGGAAGACCACGCGCGAGAGGAGGAAATGACTTTATCAAATACAGGACGAAGATCCTGGAGATTCTAAATTACGCCGGAGAGAACAGAGAGCCGGAATATTATTTATAAGTTTTAAGGAGAAAAGAAATGAAAAAGATAATTGCAGGTGTTTTGGCACTGACAGTGACTGCGCTGCTTGTAGGATGCGGCGCTAAGTCGGAGAAAAATGCGGAAGGAGACGGACTTACAGTAAAGATACTTAATAACAAAGAGAGCTTATGCCTGGCGCCTGTCCATATCGCTATAATCAACGGATATTTTGATGAAGAGTTTGAGGCTATTGGGCAAGAGTATGAAGTCGTAACTTCCAATGTAGATACGATCACTGAGCAGATTACGAGCGGAGAGATAAATGCAGGTTACGGACTTACCGGAACTTTGATGCAGCCTATTTCCAACGGACTTTCAATCTCTTTTGTGTCAGGTCTTCACAGAGGATGCACGAAGTTTTATTCAAAAAACGGTTCTGGCATAAACAAGCTTGAAGATCTCAAGGGAAAGACAATTGGTGTTGCGTCGTTGTCGGATTCTGCACCTATCCAGCTTAAGAGGAAGCTGTTCAGCCTTGGATTTACCGTAAACGGAAGCGATGCTGATATTCAATTTGTGACATATGCGATGACTGATCTTCCGACAGCGCTTGATAACGGCGCGGTTGATGCGATAGGAATACACGATCCCGTGGCATATAACGCTGAAAAGAACTATGACTTCATAAAGATTCTTGATATAGGCGAGGACGAGGTCTTTTCACAGGAATATTGCTGCCAGGCTTATGTCTCTCAGGAGCTTATCGCAAAGAATCCCAAGGGCGCGGCAGCATATGCACGAGCTATTCAGAAGGCAGCAGCTTTCGTGCAGGCACTTCCCGAGGAAGCGGCTAGACTTCAGGTTGAGAACGGATATATGCCTTCCGAGAGCAACGACGATATTGTCAAATATGGTGAGATTCTCGCAAGCCTTAACTATGAACCTTCGGTAAAGCTTGGAAGAGAGACTTTTGTGTCATCATTCAAAGATCTGCAAAAGACGGGAGATCTTGATCCTTCGCTTAACGAAGAAGAATTTACTAAAAAAGTTTTTCCTGATCTCGAGGGAGTTCCGGAGTCATTCACATATGATCCGGCCAGCAAGAAATTTACAGAAAACAGCTAAGTATAAGGAGTGGAAATTAGAATTATGAAATCGAAAGTGATTGTAAATGTTGTAAGAGTACTCGTTTTTGCATTTCTGATAGTCGGAATCTTTACTTTTGCACATGTCTGCGGAGATATGGGGGATATGGAGGCGAAGTGCCATAAGACAAGAAGCTTTGCCGTTGCTGCAAGCATAGTTCTTGGCGCGTTGGCGGTTGTACAGATCTTTATAAAAAAGGCACTTGCAGAAAAAGTGACATCAATAGTACAGGTTGCGGGAGGAATCATAATCGCGCTTCTTCCTATAGCGATAGCACCTGTGTGTGACATGAAGACAATGCACTGCTATGTGTACACAAGACCTTTTCTTGTGATAACGGGCATAGTACTTACAGGGATTGCGATTGTAGATCTTCTCATTGTTCTGAAAGGAAAAAAGGATGGAAATCCTGCATAAACTGATTTTCAAAAGTATAAGTTCAAAAATGTATCGCAGCATAGGCCTGATTCTTATCGGGCTTGTGCTGTCTTATGCGACTGTGATTATTTCGCTTACGGCATTTGGCATGGAACATGGCAGTAAAAATGCCGCGGAGCGCATGGGCGCAGATATAATCGTTGCACCGAAGGGGTATGGCGAGGATATGGAGGGGATTCTTTTGACCACGAAAAAGAGCTTCTTCTATATGGACTCATCGGTAGTGGACGAAATCAGAGATACGGACGGCGTTGAGACGGCTTCACCACAGACATTTCTGATGACGCTTGAATCATCTTGCTGCGATCAGCCTGTTCAGATAATCGGGATCGACAATGATTCCGATTTTGTCGTGACACCGTGGATAGATAAGAAGTATATAAAGTCGCTTGAAGGCGGCGAACTGATTGTCGGAAGTAAGGTGAATGTGACAGACGGCACATTTAAGATGTTTGGAAAAGAGTATCCGGTAGCGGCATCACTTGATGAGAGCGGATCTTCCATGGATGCGTCGGTTTTTGTGAGCAGGGACCGGATAGGTGAGATCATGGAAAATGCGCAGCAGGCTGGACAGGGCGTTATTGCAGAAGTGAATTCAAAAGACGTTTCGGCGGTCTGTGTGAAAGTGGCAGAAAAAGGCAGCATAGCCTCCGTTGTTGGTAAACTCTCAAGAATAGAAAATGTTGATATAGTCACGGCTGAGAGCGTTTCTTCAAAGCTTTTTTCCGGACTTAAGGATACGTATGTGATCTATTCGGTTATCATAGCGCTGATGGTGATAATAAGCATATTTTTACTGTTCGTGATCCATTACATTACTTTGAATGACAGGAAAAAAGAAGTCGAGATACTTCGGACAATAGGAATCAGCAGAAAGAAGATAAAGGCTTTTTTGATGCGCGAAGTCTTGTGGACGGCGGCTCCGGGAGCGTTTCTTGGAACGGCTTTCGGCTTCCTTTCGTTTATACTCCTTTTGCAGCTTATCGAAGCGACGACGAAAATACCGTTTACTGCGCCGCTTGTTGGCGAAGAGGTTGTGGTGGTTGTCGTGACTTTTTTACTTACGACAGTGCTGGGACCGGTGTGTGCTCTTTTTAGCATAAAGAAACTATGCCCTGAAAAGGTGTATTTGTAATCTGAAAAAAGTTGTGCATTATTTCGGAGAAAATCAGATGGATATCGTATTGAATAAGATAACTAAAAGATATAAAAGAGATAAGCGTGAATTTACAGTTCTTGATGATGTCAGCATAACATTACCGCATGGAAAATTCACTGTAATAAGCGGCGACAGCGGCGTTGGCAAGAGTACGCTTCTAAATATTGTTGCGGGGCTTAGCAGACCGACCGCGGGTAAGGTTTATTACGGCGAAAAAGAGATCACATCGCTCGGTGATGAAGACCTATCCGAGCTGAGGACAGGCTTTATGGGCGTTATGACTCAGAACTGTGAGCTTATTCCGTACCTTACGCTTAGTGAAAACCTGAAACTTGCCTATGATATAAGTGTCAAGAGTAGCGAGAAGAATTCTTTTTCAGAAGAGGAATCGTCAGCGGGTGCGACAAGCTTTGCTGCAGAACTTCTTGATGCTCTCGGGCTTTCTCATCTTCAAAACGAGTATCCGTCATCTCTTTCAAGCGGAGAGATAAAACGAGCCGCGATCGCACGAACCCTCATAGCACGCCCTGAGCTTGTAATAATGGATGAGCCCACCGCTAATCTTGACCGCAAAAATGTGAGAGCCGTTCTGAAACTTCTCAGGAAATACAGCTTCGAAGGAACCACCGTCATTATCAGCTCCCACGAAAAAGAGGCAATCGAAGAGGCAGACTATAACTTTGAACTGAATTTTTCCGAGAATTAGGAAAAATGCTGACTAAGGGGTTAGCGAGCGAAAAGGTTTATTCTGTAATCGCAAGAGGTAAATATACACAATATTTTGCGAATTTGTGCTTACACAATCTGAGCAAAAATTGTGTATATTTGCCGTTTGCGAATATGGAGTAAACCTTTTGTTATTATATATAAGTAGAAAGTTGAATAGTTTATGCAAATCTGTTACAATGTACAACGGACTTTTGCTAAATAAAAGGGGTCAGTTTACCCTTTTTTAGGGAGAAATAAAGATGAGTATTATTAACAAAATAATAGGAACACATAGTGAGAGGGAGCTTAAGAGAATCCGCAGTACGGTTGATTCTATTGAGGCTATGAGGCCTATAATGCAGTCTTTGTCAGACGAGGAACTGAGAGGAAAGACTGAAGAATTTAAAAAGAGACTTGCCGATGGCGCAACACTTGATGACATCATGCCTGAGGCATACGCAGTTGTTCGTGAAGCAGGTAAGCGTGTACTTGGAATGGAACACTTCAGAGTACAGCTCATTGGTGGAGTTATCTTGCACCAGGGCCGTATCGCAGAGATGAGAACCGGTGAAGGTAAGACACTTGTTGCTACACTTCCTTCATATCTGGATGCACTTGAAGGTAAGGGTGTAAACGTCGTTACCGTAAATGATTACCTTGCAAAGCGTGACGCCGAGTGGATGGGTAAGATTCATGAATTCCTTGGACTTACAGTAGGTGTTGTACTTAACAGCATGAACTCTGAGGAGAGAAGAGCAGCTTATGCTTGTGATATCACATATGTTACAAATAATGAGCTCGGTTTCGACTATCTCCGTGACAATATGGCTATTTATAAAGAGCAGTGCGTTCTTCGCGGACTTAACTACGCGATCATCGATGAGATTGACTCAATCCTTATCGACGAAGCAAGAACACCTCTTATTATTTCCGGTCAGTCAGATAAGTCCACAAAGCTCTACGAGGCTTGCGACATTCTTGCAAAGCAGATGACCAGAGGTGAAGACATGGAAGACCTATCCAAGATGGATGCCATCATGGGTATCGAGAGAGAGGAGACAGGTGACTTCATCGTAAATGAGAAGGATAAGATCGTTAACCTCACTGAGCAGGGTGTTGCTAAGGTTGAGAAATTTTTCCACATCGAGAACCTTGCTGATCCTGAGAACCTTGAGATTCAGCACAACATTATCCTTGCTCTCAGAGCAAATAATCTTATGCAGAGAGATCACGACTATATTGTTCAGAATGACGAAGTACTTATCGTTGATGAATTTACAGGCCGTGTTATGCCCGGACGCCGTTATTCAGACGGACTTCACCAGGCAATAGAAGCAAAAGAGCACGTTAAGGTTAAGAGAGAGTCCAAGACTCTTGCAACTATCACATTCCAGAACTTCTTTAACAAGTTTGAAAAGAAATGTGGTATGACAGGTACTGCTCTTACAGAAGAAAGAGAATTCCGTGATATTTACGGAATGGACGTTATAGAGATTCCTACAAACGAGCCTGTTATCCGTAAGGATCTTCAGGATGCTATGTACAAGACAAAGAAAGAGAAACTCAAGGCTATCTGTGATGCTGTAGAAGAGGCACACAAGAAGGGACAGCCTGTTCTTGTAGGTACAATTACAATTGAGTCTTCAGAAGAACTCAGCAAGCTCCTTAAAAAGAGAGGAATCCAGCATCAGGTACTTAATGCGAAGTTCCATGAGATGGAAGCTGAGATCGTTGCTGAGGCAGGTAAGCACGGTGCTGTAACTATCGCTACAAACATGGCAGGCCGTGGTACTGATATTAAGCTTGATGAAGAAGCAAAGGCAGCAGGCGGACTTAAGATAATCGGAACAGAGAGACACGAGAGTAGACGTATTGACAACCAGCTTCGTGGACGTTCCGGCCGTCAGGGTGATCCCGGTGAGTCTAAGTTCTACCTTTCACTTGAAGATAATCTTATGAGACTCTTCGGTTCAGAGAGACTCATTGCTATGTTTAATGCGCTCAGAATTCCTGAGGGACAGGAAATTGAGCATTCATCACTTTCTAAGGCTATTGAGACCGCACAGAAGAAGATTGAGTCCAACAACTACGGAATCAGAAAGAATCTTCTTGAGTACGATCAGGTTAACAATGAGCAGAGAGAGATTATTTACGCTGAGCGTAAGAAGGTTCTTAACGGAGAATCCATGAGGGATTCTATTTACAAGATGATCACAGATATTGTGGAGTCATCTGTTGAAACTGTTGTAGGAGAAGAGAACAATGCAGACAATTGGGATCTTAATGAGCTCAATGAGCTTTTGCTTCCTACAATTCCTCTTAAGAAGGTAAACAGAGGACGTATTGATAATCTTACAAAGTCAGGTCTTATCCAGCAGCTCAAGGAAGAGGCCGTTAAACTCTATGAGGCAAAGGAAGCTGAATTCCCTGAGCCCGAGACAATTAGAGAGATTGAGCGAGTTATTCTTTTGAAAGTAATCGACAGAAAGTGGATGGATCACATCGACGATATGGATCAGCTCCGTCAGGGAATTGGTCTTCAGGCGTATGGTCAGAGAGATCCTAAGCTCGAGTACAAGCTCGCCGGTTATGAGATGTTCGATGATATGACAAAGGGAATCAAGGAAGATGCAGTAAGACTTCTTTTCCATGTTCATATCGAAGAGAAGGTAGAGCGTGAGCAGGTTGCCAAGGTTACAGGAACAAACAAGGATGATACAGCTCAGAAGGCTCCCGTTAAGAGAGTTGAAGCCAAGGTTTATCCCAATGATCCCTGCCCTTGCGGAAGCGGCAAGAAATATAAGAATTGTTGCGGCAGGGTATAAGCGATACATTTTGGCATAATAGGATTTTTGACGTATCGCATATAGGACATAGGAGAACATAATGGTAATACTTGATCAGATGAAAGTTGAGATTCAGAACTTGAGAGGTACTCTTGAAGAGGTTACGGCTTCTCTTGATCTGGACAATAAGAAAAAGATAATAGAAGAGCTCAGCCGTGAGATGGAAGAGCCCGGATTTTGGGATAATGCAGAGAAGGCAAACAAGAAGACCAAAGATCTTAAGAATATGCAGGATCTTGTTGCAGGGATTGATAAGCTCAACAAGCAGTACGGCGATATAATCGATCTTATCGACATGCAGAATGCAGAAGGTGTTGATGATGACGATATGGCAGCAGAGATTAGGGCAGAACTTGATGAGTTCGAGAACACTCTTGAAAATATCAGGATCAGCAATCTTCTTAATCAGCCTTATGACAAATATGATGTAATTCTCAGACTTAATGCCGGTGCAGGCGGTACAGAGGCTTGTGACTGGGCAAGCATGCTCTATCGTATGTACACAAGATGGGCTGAAAGAAAGGGATTCACAACAGAAGTTTTGGATCTTCTTGACGGCGACGAAGCAGGTATCAAATCTGTTACATTTCAGATTTCAGGAACAAATGCTTATGGACTTCTTAAGTCAGAGCACGGTGTTCACAGACTTGTTCGTATCAGTCCTTTTAATGCACAGGCTAAGAGACAGACATCTTTCGTATCATGTGACGTAATGCCTGATATCGAGGAGGATGTTGATATCGAGATTAACCCTGATGATCTCAGGATTGATACATACCGTTCAAGTGGTGCCGGCGGACAGCACATCAACAAGACATCATCCGCTGTTCGTATCACTCACATTCCTACAGGTGTTGTAGTTGCCTGCCAGAATGAGCGTTCACAGTTCCAGAACAAAGATAAAGCTATGCAGATGCTTAAAGCAAAGCTCTTTATCATGAAGCAGGAAGAGAATCAGGCTAAGCTTGACGGAATCCGTGGAGAAGTAAAAGACAATGCATGGGGAAGCCAGATCCGTTCATATGTCCTTCAGCCATACACAATGGTTAATGACACACGTACAGGATTCAAGGCATCAAATGCAGACGGCGTACTTGACGGAGAACTTGATCCGTTCATCAATGCATACCTTAAGTGGCTTGCAACCGGCGGAAAGCCCGTTGGAGATACATCGGAAGAGTAATACAACAGAATGTTTTAGGATATAAAAAACAGGACATATATACAATATTTTGCGAATTTGCGCTTGCGCAATCTGAGAAAAAATTGTATATATGTCCTGTTTACTTATCTTCCTTATACTACAACCACGCGGTTTCTGCCGGAATCTTTTGCTTTGGCAAGGGCATGGTTTGTGTTCTGAATTGATTTTGAGAAGTCGCCTGTGTATTTTGAAACGCCGACTGAGATGGTGAACGGGACGGGAGAGTCTTCGGCATTTTCTATGTCTTGCCTGAATTGCTCCATGCGGGCGCAGGCGTTGTTTATGTCACATTTTTTGAATATGACGATGAATTCCTCGCCGCCGAAGCGGATAACGTAATCGTCTGAGTGGGTTTCTTTTGAAAGCTTCTGTCCCATGTACAGAAGAGTCAGATCTCCGGTGTAGTGACCGTGATCGTCGTTTAATTTCTTGAAATTATCTATGTCCAGCATTGCGATCGCAATGGGTTCTTCCATGTTTGTAAGCGCATTCTTGGTGACTATTTTTTCCAAAAGATGTCTGTTGTAAACCTGTGTCAGCGGATCGGTGATCATAGCAAGCTCAAGCTTCTGACTGAGTCTGTAGTGATCGAGATATACGAAAGTCATAATAAGGTGTGCGAAGATGACTGCGAGACTGCACGGAATAGTAAGCACTAATATGACAAAAATGTTTTCGTAGTGAATGATAAAGTGTGATATCAGGATCTCAATGATGAAAAGGATGTAAGATATGGTGATTTCCCTGAGCCTTGCTACAAATCCCACAATAAGGAATATGAGATTCATAATGATAAAGAACTCACTTGCAAGGGTTTTGATCCCGAGTGAATATGTAGTCCATATCGTTGCAATAACTATTGAATGAACAAGGAAATAGTCCGCTGTCAGGATGACGTTGCGGCTATTAAAGAAGTGAAGTATTATAAGGAACAACAAAAGTATACCCAATACCGAGAGTCTCGGTATGAGCGTGGGCATAATACTGCCGTTAAGCAGATAGTCCGGAACCACATAAAAAACAGAAAGAATAGTTCCGACCACCAGGAATACCCATACATGTTCCTGATAATAGTCGCACTTTGACTGATAGAAGTCCGCTAAATCGTCTTTGGTCATAGTGCGATAATCTTTATATCGATTTACTGACGTTTTGACGTTTGCGAATATTCTCATTCTCGTTTCTCCTATTTCAATTTTACTAGGAAATTGTCCGGAGATAAAGAAAAAAATTAAATTTTTATAAAAATTAATTCATTAATCAAAAAACTGACTGTACATCGGTGATTTCATTGTCCTCAACCTTGAAAGACCAGACAGAGTGGTCTAACAGGCGATGCTCTGTGAGGAAGTATGTGTCATCGACTGAGGAAATGTAGTAGGGGGTGCCGCCACCTTCAAAATAAGTGGAGTAGATGTCTTCGTAGTTGCCGGCGGCAAGATCTTCGAGAGATTTTGTGCGGACGATTGTTGCGACATCCTGAGCCCCGGTTTTGTCTGTTGAAACAGAGATGTAGTAGTAGTCCTGTATCTTGGTTATCTGAACCATGCCGGCAAGCTCGTCAGGAACGGCATATACTTGCTGCACTTCGAGTGTTGCGAGATCACATTTGAGTACGGTTGCTTCAACTCCTTGGTCAGATACGCCGGATACAAGGTATATAGCGCCGTCAATTATAGAAAATGAGCGGATATAGATTCCATCGAGGGAATCGATTTTTCTTTTGTCCGTAAGATATACTCTGTTGGTGGAAGAATCAGTCCTAAAGCAGAAGAGTTCTCCTGTCATTGAGCTCCAGACATAGAATGTGTCGGTAGCTTCGTCGTAGATTGTGTAATGCGGACGTGTTCCGATGTCGTAGAAACTCTGAGTGTGGATAAATTTCCCGTCAACTTTTTCAAAGATAAGAATTCGGTTGTTGTCCGTGTCATCTATCATGTAGATATTTCCGTCACTTGCGATCGTGTGAGGCCTTGTGGCGTCGGATGTCATGATGGTCCATTCCGTCAAAGGTGTCTCGAGGGAATCTGAGTAAATAACCCTGTTGTGATAGCAGTCGACTATAAACCAGGTATCATCGAGCTTTGTAACATATGTAGGAACACTGAGTTTTGCGTCATAGTTTTTTATTGGCTCGTATTCGGAAGCTGCTTCGGCAGGATCTTCTCCGGCGCTTGTAAGAGATGAGACTTCAACATACTTTGAGCTGTCAAAAGGGTCCGGAACCGGAGCAGGAGCCGGGGCGGGAACAGGATTGCTCATCGCCTGGGGGCTGCTTACTTCTGTTGACTCCGCGGGCTTTGAACAGCCAAAGCAAGTTAGCATAACCGCAAATAATATTCCTAATATATTGAGATTTTTTTTACCAAAACTTTTCTGAATCATTTACTTTTCCACCAAATTAAACGGAGCGATTTGTATATCATATGGCGTCAAAATATGTTTTTGACACCCACATCATACGATTGTACATTAATACACTTTTGAGGGCAATAAAATATAGAAAGACACAGATTTTTAAGGTAAAATTATGTAGTGAGTATAGGCGGTGTTCCGATTACTTATTGATTAAAGCGATGCTTTTGCGTCGCGGGGGATAAAAAGCGGAGGGGAAATATGATAACAATCAGTCTTTGCATGATAGTTAAGAATGAAGAAGAGAGCCTTGGAAGGTGCCTTGAGAGTCTTAAGGGGATTGTTGACGAGATGATTGTTGTGGATACGGGCTCTGAGGACAGGACCGTAGAGATCGCAAAAGAGTACGGTGCCAAGGTTTATGATTTCAAATGGACCGGAGATTTCAGTGATGCGAGAAATTACTCTTTTTCGCTTGCAACCTGTGATTATATATATTCCGCAGATGCGGATGAGGAGCTGGATGAGGACAACAAACAGAGGTTTATCCAGCTTAAGAAAGATATAGAAGAACTTGATATAGATATCGTTCAGATGTATTATTGCAATCAGTTGTCGTTCAGAACGGTCTATAACTATGACAGGGAACTTCGACCGAAGCTCTTTAAGAGAGTCAGAAGCTTTAGATGGGAAGATCCGATCCACGAGCAGGTGGCTATAGATCCGGTTATCTGTAACAGCGAGGTTGAGATCATACATAAGCCAAAAGAGAACCATGCGGAACGCGATCTTGCTTCTTTCAGGAAGGCTGTGGAGAGCGGAAGACGTATTTCCAAAAGGCTTCACGGAATGTATGCGCGAGAGCTGTTCATGGCGGGAACTGCAAATGATTTTATCAAGGCAAAAGATTTTTTTGCGGAAGCTGTAAAAGACAGCACCAGGAGCGTTGACGAGGTCAAGGAGGCGAGCTGCGTGCTTGCGCATGTGGCGGTTCTTGAAAAAGATGCCGAGGCGCTTTTGAAGTATTCACTCAAGGATGCGGCAACCGAGATGTGCAGCGAGATGTGCTGCGAGCTCGGAGAATACTATTTTGGCAAAAAAGACTACGATGAAGCTATAGTCTGGTTTTACAATGCAGCGTATGAATGCGCGAGCATTTTGGATATTAAGACAAGCAAGGAATTTCCGAGGCTTGCACTTGCTAAGTGCTACAAGGCGCTTGGCAACGAAGAACAGGCGGCTGACTATGAGAAAGAAGCTGCCGAGATAGAGAAAGGTGAATGATGTTAGATTTTTACAAAGGGAAAAGAGTGCTTATAACAGGGCATACGGGATTTAAGGGAAGCTGGCTTTCCAAGATCCTTATCATGGCGGGAGCCGACGTTTACGGATATTCTCTTGCACCTGAGGAGGGAAAAGAGAATATTTATGAAATTTCCGGAATCGCCGATGAAATGGACTCACATATAGGCGATATCAGAGATTATGAGGAATTAAAGGCATATTTTGATAAGGCTAAACCTGAGATTGTTTTTCATCTTGCGGCGCAGCCGATCGTAAGGGATTCATACAAGGATCCGCGATATACATATGAGACAAATGTGATGGGCACAGTAAACGTGTGTGAATGCGTAAGGAATTGCCCGAGTGTTAAGTCTTTTTTGAATGTTACTACAGACAAGGTTTACGAGAATAACGAGTGGGTATGGGGATACCGCGAGGATGAGAAGCTTGACGGCTTTGATCCGTATTCAAACAGTAAGTCATGTTCTGAGCTGGTAACACATTCTTATATAAATTCGTTTTTCAACGAGCTTGGAATAGCAGTTTCCACAGCGAGAGCGGGAAATGTCATAGGTGGAGGCGATTTTGCCAATGACAGACTTATCCCTGATTGCGTGCGTGCTGCTGAGAAAGGCGATGATATAGTTCTTAGAAATCCCGATTCAACAAGACCGTTCCAGCATGTTCTTGAGGCACTTTCTGCTTACATTTTGCTTGCACAGAAGCAGTATGAGGACAAAGCTTATGCGGGCTACTACAACGTTGGACCAAATGATGACGATGCGGTGACTGCCGGCAGACTTGCGGGAGCTTTTGTGGATTCATGGAATAAACTTGTTTCGGAAAACGAGGGAAATGCAAACTTCAGAGGGCACGGCATAAAGATCGTGATTAAGCCCGACGGAGGCCCTCACGAGGCAAATTTCTTAAAACTTGACTGTTCCAAGATAAAGAGTAGACTTAAGTGGTCGCCTAAATGGAATATAGATGACGCAGTGGCAAAGACAGCAGAGTGGACATGTGCTTATTTTAAGGGCGAAGCCGTAAAGTGCATGACAGACCAGATAAAAGAGTATTATAAACAGGTATAGGAGAAAAGAGTAAAAGATGAGTAACAGCGAACAGCAGGCAAGGGAGCAGATTTTAAACCTTGTTGCGGATTATTATAACCGCTTTTTGAAAAAAGATAACGACAGCTTCACTGAGGGAGACAGAATCCCATATTCAGGAAGAGTTTTTGATGAGAAGGAGGTCATAAATCTTGTTGATTCGTCACTTGATTTCTGGCTTACTGCAGGAAGATACACAGATGAATTTGAAAAGAGATTTGCAGAGCTTTTGAATGTTAGATTCGCAAGCCTTGTAAACAGCGGATCTTCAGCAAATCTTATCGCATTTATGGCACTTACGGCACCTGAACTTGGTGACAGACAGATAAAAAGAGGCGACGAGGTTATCACGGTTGCCTGCGGATTCCCTACAACAGTTGCACCTATCATGCAGTACGGCGCAGTGCCGGTATTTGTGGACGTGACAGTACCTCAGTACAATATCGACGTAACAATGCTTGAAGATGCACTCAGCCCAAGAACAAAGGCTGTGATGATCGCACACACTTTGGGTAATCCTTTTGATCTCAAGGCAGTAAGAGAGTTCTGCGACAAGCACGGACTTTGGCTTGTTGAGGATAACTGCGATGCTCTCGGATCAGAGTACACTATTGATGGAAAGACAGCATTTACAGGAACTTGGGGCGATATAGGAACATCAAGTTTCTATCCTCCGCACCACATTACAATGGGTGAAGGCGGATGCGTATATACAGACAATGCCCTTCTTCACAAGCTTGTAAGAAGTTACAGGGACTGGGGACGCGATTGTATCTGCCCTCCCGGAAAAGACAATTTCTGCGGTCACAGATTTGACGGTAAATTCGGTAAACTTCCCGTTGGATATGACCACAAGTATGTATACAGTCATTTGGGATATAATCTCAAAGCTACAGATATGCAGGCGGCAGTTGGATGCGCTCAGCTTGATAAGCTCATTGGCTTTGCCGATGCAAGAAGAAAGAACTGGAAGAGTCTTTATGAGAAGCTTGAGTGCCTCAAAGATGTTCTTATACTTCCTGAACCCGCTGAGAACAGCAATCCTTCATGGTTTGGATTTATCATGGGCGTAAAAGAGGGTGCTAAGGACGGAAACGGCAACGAGCTTACAAGAAATGCCATTACTAAGGCGCTTGAAGATAACAATATTCAGACCAGACTTCTCTTTAGCGGAAATGTTACAAAACATCCTTGCTTTGATGAGTTTGTATGTAAGAAGAATGTAGAAGATAACGGCGATTACAGAGTTATCGGAGATCTGGCTGTGACAGATTATGTCATGAACAATGCGTTCTGGATCGGAGTATATCCCGGACTTAACGACGACAAGATCGAGTTTATGGCAAACGTGATAAAGAAAGCTTGCGGGAAAGTTTAATATGAAAAATAATGGTAAGATTGCCATAGTGACAGGTGCCTTTGGATTTGCGGGAGCTAATCTGACAGAGCACCTGTTAGATTATGGGTACAAAGTTTATGCGATAGGAAGAAAGGGCTCTTCTCACAATGAAAGATTTTCTGAGAGTGAGTCTTTGAAAAAAGTGCTCATTGATATGGATGATTACGACAAAGTAGCCGGATATATCGATGAGGAGGATATAAGAAGTGCAGGGGCGATAGCTCTTTTCCATCTGTCATGGGGAGGACAAAGGGACGATTTTGATACTCAGAGGCGAAATATAGACGGTTCATTAAAGTTTCTCGACTCTGCTAAGGAAATTAAAGATAAGTGCCTAAAAAGCAAAAATATGGACGTTTCGGTCAGGGTGGTCGGAATAGGCTCTCAGGCTGAGTATGGCGTTAAGGACGGACTTATAACGGAAGACCTTTCTCTTGAGCCTTTTTCGGCTTACGGAAGTTGCAAGGCAGCGGCATATTATCTGATGGAGTCAAAAGCAAGGATCCTTGGAATCGACTTTATATGGGGAAGGATTTTCAGTCTTATCGGCAAATATGAGCCTTCGGGCAGGATGCTTCCCGATGTTGTGAGGAAACTTGCAGCAGGCGAAGCGGTCAATTTGAGTTCCTGCGAGCAGTACTGGGATTATCTTGACGCGGGTGATGCTGCGGATGCGATCATAGCTCTTTTTGAAAAAGGGCTGACCGGAGAGGTTTATAACATCGCAAACGGTGACTATGACAGATTAATGAATTTTGTAGAGAGGGCTGCGAAGTATGTCGGAGCAAAAGATGATCTTATCAGCTACGGCAACAGGGCAAATCCCTTTGTTTCTCTTGCAGTATCAAGTGAAAAGATAAAAAAAGACACGGGCTGGGAGCCAAAAGTCAGCTTTGAAGAGTCAATACAATATTATCGATAGAGTATTTATTTTGTAACGGCATCGCGCTTGACATTATATTTTCCAAAAGATACCATAAAAAGTGAGTATAAGGTAATCCGCGGTGTACGTAAAAAAGTAGCAGGGTGGGGAATAAAATGTATGAGAAGCTGACGGAGCTTATAGCGACAGGAGACTATAAGGAAGCATTATACGAATTTCAGGAAGAATTTTTGCATATTGGTGAAAAAGAGCCGAAGGATGCAGCTAAGCTGTGTCTTTTGGAGGCTTCTTTATGGGAAGCGCTCGCTGACTCTACATCCGAATATGACGCAATAGCTCGAGGAATTGCCTACGACGGAGGCAACTACGAGCTTTTTTATATGCTTGGATTGTACTATGCAGACATCAATGTCAACCAGGCTTATCTCGCTTTTGAAGCGGCTTTGGCATATTGTGATAATGAAAATGACACGGAAGTCATAAAAGAGGCGATGGATAAACTTAAGGAAGATCGCTCGCTTCGTGTCAGGAAGCTCAGCTTCATGATCTTGTCATACAATGACCTCGATCTCTTGAAGAGATGTATTGACTCGATAGAACAACACGTGCCCAAAGGGGCTTACGAGATAGTGGTTGTCGACAATGCTTCTACGGAAGAGGGAGTCAGAGATTATCTCAAGAAAAAAGCAAAGAGTGTAGATTATAGATTTAAGCTTATCTTAAATGATGAGAATTCAGGTTTCCCTAAGGGATGCAATATAGGAACCGTATGTTGCGATAGGAATAATGATATTTTTTATCTGAACAATGATGCAATACTTACGCAGAATGCGGTATTTTTCATGAGAATGGCGCTTTATGACAACAGAAGCGTCGGAGCTGTCAGTGCTCTTTCAAACAGTGCGTCACTTCAGGAAGTGCGCCCTGAGGAGCTGTCTGAGTATGCGGGAGAGGAGCTCGAAGAACTTTGGCACAGAAAACTTGGAGTTGACAGAAGTGTCAAGGTGCTTGAAAGCTATGCGGCTAAACATTCTTTCCCGATGAATAAGGCATATATCAAGAGATTCAGGCTGACAGGATTTGCGATGATGCTGTCAAGAGAGGCCATCAGGTGTGTTGCAAAGGATTATAAGATATTTGATGAGCGTTTTTCACCTGGATATTTCGAGGATGACGATCTTGGAATAAGGCTTGCCAGAGCGGGATTTGAGCAGTATGTTTGCAAGAATGCCTTTATTTACCACAACGGCGGAACAGGTTTTGCGGAAAATTCCGAGGCTATGACAGAAAACAGAAACAAGTTTATAGACAAATGGGGATTTGATGTGTGGAGTTATTCACTTCCGTGGTTTGAGGCATCAAATGCCGTTATGGATCTTTATGCGAAGAGAAAAGAATGGCTTAGGATCCTTGATTTTACCTGTGGATTTGGCGCAAATGCATCGTACATAAAGAGCAGCTGCCCCGATACATTCATTGCCGGAGCGTGTGCAAATTCTTTTGAGGCGGGCATTGCGGGACTTATTGCAGACGATGTTGCATTCGGAGATCTGAATACCATGAAACTTCCGTGGGCAGACAGATCTTTTGACATAGTTATAGCTGAGAGAAAACGCGTTAGTATCGGCCAGATCATGCGCTATCTCAAAGCTGACGGACTTTTCCTTAGTGAGAAGATCAATACGGAAAACGATGACATGATGGATATTATCAAATCCAACGCCGATGCGGGATTTGATTCGGAGAAATTGGACAGCCTGCTTAAAGAATAAGGAGCGATCCTTTGAAAATAAATCTATAAAACTTATGAGGTGAGTAAGCATGAATTGCCCTAATTGTAAAAGAGTGTTGCCGGATAATATAAATCTTAGAATAAATTTCTGTCCGATGTGCGGAAAGAAGCTTTTTGAAGATGGAAAGGACTATCTGATCCAGATCGCATGTGTCGGACAAAGAACTGCCGACGGAAATGTTATGATGGTGTTCGTTGACGAGAAGCAGTTGTATGAGGTTAAAGCCGGAGAAACGATATGTTTTGCGGTTAAGGCGGGCTTCCATGCTCTTAAGTTCAGGCAAAAGATAAGAAGCAAGAACATTACTCTGCTGGTTAATTCGGGATATGCGATAAAAGCGACGTACAATACGGTTTCGGGGCTTATTGAGACCAGTGTTGTGAAATTTGATGATGACGACGAAGAAGCATCTGAAAGAAGGGTAAGAGAAGCGGATCTCACTGTGCCTGTTATGGTGTCTGAGACCGGAGCCAGAGGCTTTGATTCCGTACTTGGAGTCGATGATCCTGAGTTCGAGGTAAAGGCGACAGAGGGACTTAAGGAAGGTGTGCTCAGCATATATTCCGAGCGTTTTGAATTTATGGGAAAATCCGATATGGCAAAAGAGGTTGTTGATTATAAAAATGTCATCTCGGTAAAAAAGAAAATGGGTACGATAGATATTTTGTGTGACGGGAATGTTCACAAAATTTACAGTATTCCGAAAGATATATACAACGAGGTTATGTCTTTCTTAAGTAATAGAATCGAAGATGTGCGTGGAATGTAGGGTTCCGGCATTTTGCTATAACATAAAAACATTAATTAATTTACGACATATAGCACTTGCGTGCTATATGTTTTTTCGTATATAATAAATAGAAATCCTAGGCAATATCTAATGATTGTTGGAGGGGGTGAACGAGAAAAAGTCTCATATTGTAACAATAAAATGTGTTGAATGTGTGAACACTTTGGTAAAAAAATGTTTCCTCCTACAATTTCGTTAAATTGCCGAAAAAGTGTCGTTATTCTTAAGAAAATTTTAGCAGGTAATTTTCTTAAAAAGGAATGACGAAATAACGTCTATGTGGTAGACTAGGGGATGCAAAAGAAAAGAGACGCAAAAGAGAAAAGATTTAGGAGGTTATGCAACATGACAAAAGCTGAGATTTTGAAGAAAGAAATTCTTCTGCAGTATAAGAGCGTAAGGCAGTTTGCTATAGATATGTCTATACCATACAGCACATTGGTTACAGCACTCGATAGAGGAATTGAGGGAATGGCGTACGGAACAGTTATCAAAATGTGTGATCGTTTGAACCTCAACCCTGTTGATTTCTCTACTCTTGAGCAGGGTGCAGATCTTGGAAAGAAGATTGTTGAGAACCGCGTAATGCAGCAGTATGTTAAGCTTAATAAAGCCGGACGTAAGAAAATCCTTGATATGATGGGTGATTTTTCACAGTTAGACAAATATCAGGCTGACTGATGCGAACTTAAACTAAAAATTAATAAGAGGTACAGAGAATATATTTTCTCTGTACCTCTTTTGTTTGTATAGCACTTGTGGCGAGTTGTGCCAAAAGTGAAGAGAAGGTATAATAGGGAAATACTAGAGAAAGGAAGGCATGAGTTTAGCACATATCATGCGATCTGGGAAATGAAATACGATTATTTGGTAGTTGGGGCAGGACTTTTTGGCGCTGTTTTCGCACATGAGATGGCGGCTAAAGGAAAAGATGTGCTCGTGATAGACAGAAGAGAGCACATTGGCGGAAACATCTACACAGAAAATAAACTTGGAATAAATGTGCACAAATACGGAGCGCACATTTTCCACACATCGGATAAAGAAGTCTGGGAATATGTCAATAGATTCGCAGAGTTTAATAACTATATCAACAGCCCTGTGGCGGTTTACGGAGATGAGCTCTACAACCTTCCGTTTAACATGAATACTTTTAGCAAAATGTGGGGAATCAAGACGCCCGCTGAAGCTAAAGAGATAATTGATAAGCAGGCACAGGAAGAGATTACAAGAATAAACAAGGAAAAGGGAACAGATACTTTTTCTGCCGATAATCTCGAAGAGCAGGCGCTCAGCCTTGCAGGAAGAGATATTTACGAGAAGCTCGTTAAGGGATATACCGAGAAACAGTGGGGAAGAGATTGTAAGGAACTCCCTGCGTTTATCATAAGACGTCTTCCGATGAGATTTATTTATGACAATAATTATTTCAATGACAGATATCAGGGTATTCCGATTGGCGGATATACAGAGCTTGTATCCAAGCTCCTTCTTTTGAGTGCTGATTCTGAGGAGCTTAGCGGAACTATAACAGTCAAGACATCTGTTGATTACTATGATTTTGTAAATATGAGCGGCAATGTTCCGGCAGAACCGTACACTTCTGTGGCAGGTGACAGTTTTGACAAGATCCTCTTTACCGGAATGATTGATGAATTCTTTGGATATAAGCTCGGAACTCTTGAGTACAGATCGCTTAGATTTGAGACTGAGGAACTTCCCGATGTTGATAACTATCAGGGAAATGCTGTTGTAAACTACACAGAGCGTGAGATTCCTTTCACCAGGATCATTGAGCACAAGCATTTTGAGTATGGTACGGGAAAAGGAACTGTCATCACAAGAGAGTATCCTGCAGAGTGGAAGCACGGCGACGAGCCCTACTATCCGATGAATGATGACAAGAACAATGAGCTTTTTAATAAATATACTGAACTTTCAAAAGAGTTCCCGAATATCCTCTTTGGAGGAAGACTTGGTCAGTACAAGTATTACAATATGGATCAGGTTATCAGGGAAGCACTGAATCTGAGCGCAGAGGTAACAAAATAAATCTGCTTATCGGTTAATTGTAAAAGATTGTAAAAAGAAGCAGCCCACCAAATGGCGAGCTGCTTCTCTATGCGATGAAATAAACGACGGTGCAGCGCACCGCGCCTATGTCTCTTAGCAGTAATTGTTGAACATCATGCCCGAATACTCACTTGTGATATACGGTGATGCAACGTTTTCTTTGCTGTCGGGATTCTTGTAATTTACAACAGGTCTGTCAACGTACTTCATGGGATTTACCGAAATCTCTTTTGCCAGGGAAAGAAGTGAGTTTGCAAACTGCTTTAAGGGTTCAAGTGAGTTTGCGTCATTGTTTCCGGCAATGGCTTCCTTGAGTACGTCGGTGTCTACTGATATTACTCCGTCGCCTTCAAGCTTTATTCCGAGCGCTTCAGTGTCTTTTATATGCTGCCTTGCAATCGAAATTGCTTCCGATTTGAGCTTGTCTCCCTTATACTTGGAGTCATGAGCTTCTGCAGCATCTTTTACAAAGCTGTTGTAGTTATCTATAAGTGCGGTTATATGATTTACAAGTGCCTCGTTATCTTTCTTGACGCCGACATGTATCGATTCGCCGGGCTCTGTAACACCGTTTAAGTGGATGTCGAACTTGGAGCCGACTGTGAAGTGGTTTGAAATAGCTGTCTTATCGTCGCCGTTTAATGCAAAGTGTGCATTGGAAGCGGGAGCTGATACCATGTCGAGTCCGAGAGCAGCAACGGCACCGCCTTTAAGTTCTCCTTCGGTCTCATAGATCTCAAACTGACTGAGTTCTCCGGGATGGAGACCTGTGTGCTTTGATGAGATCTGAAGAGCAGAGCGGTTATTGGTGCCTTCGATTATATCTGCTGAAAGACCAATGTCAGCTTTATTTATAAGTTTTTCAAGCTTCTGAAGAACATCTATGTTCTTGTCAGCGGCGTAGATACTGAACTGGAATTCAAATTCCTGCTCGCCGACTTTTACATCGAATGAATAATTGTCGGGAGGAAGCACGCTTGATGAATCTGTTGAAAGCATGAGTCCTGTATTTACCTGCTGTGAAGCGAGCTGCGATACTTCAATATCAAATCCGGCTGTTCCGACGTCTTCGTTTGGAGTCTTTCCGATATAGGAAACGACAACCTTCTCCGGATCTGTCGAGAATGCGGAAGTGTGATTCAAGGAAGACTTGTCCTCCTGATCACTCAGGTTAAAGATATTGCCCTGAAGCTGTCTTGCACGCTCTTTTATATCGATTGCGTCAATACGCACATCGTCATCATTTGAAAGTAAATAAAGAGGGGAGTTTTTGTTTATTTTTGCAATTGACTTATACACATCCCTAAGCTCATCCTTACGATGCGCGTCGGCCTGTGTAACATCTTTTGACACGTAGTCCTGTATGAAATGGTTGTAAACACCATTTAGAGATATTCCTGCCATTCGATGCCCCTCCTTTCTTCCTTGATATACGTGCGGTATAATGATTCTGTCATTCCATTGACATCAGACGCACGAGGGCATACTTAGCCACCTTTAGTTACTTACATTTTATATATTATTGTTCAAATGTCAATCATTTTTTGATGAAAAAATAGTGAAAAGCGGTGATTTAATGAAATATTAATACTATAATAATTTTGTTTTTCTTTTTTATCTAAAAATACTAACTTGGAATAGGAAACATAGCATGTGGACTGTTGATCTGATAGGATTCATTCTTTGCGTGGCCGCTGTAATTCTTATGGCTGCGGATTTTTCATACAAATATAAGGAGAATATGGGAAGTACGATGCCTGTGGCGTATGCGGCACTGGGACTTACCATGTATGTTCTTGCAATTGCAGGCGCGCTGAGGTGCGTGTTCCTCGCGTCTCTGTTATATATAATATTCATCGCATTTTCTTTGGTGAAAAAGAAAGAAGTAAAAAGCGAAAGGCTTTTGGCGCTTAGAGAAAGCATTTTGTCACCGGAAGTTATAGGGCTTATCGTGAGCGCTGTGCTCATCGGCTTTCTTACGTCGAAGCTTGCTTTTTCCTGGTGGGATGATATCAATTTCTGGTCCCAGGATGCCAAGCAGATTTTTTATCTGAACGGCTTTGCTGGAAAATATGGAAATGTCTCGCCTGAGTTTGGCGATTATCCGCCTGCGGGATCTTTGTATAAATGCTTGTTTTTGTTCACGGGGCTTGGAAAGTACAGAGAGAATCTTCAGTTCCTTGGATATTTCGTGACCAATACAATATTCATGCTTCCTCTTTTTGGAACGGTCAGGAAAGCGGCCGATAAGTATTCGGGGGCAAAAAAGAATGTGCTTACGGTGCTTTATTTTGCGGCGATAGTTCTTTTTCCCGGAATCTTCAACGGAATAATCTACTACGGAACTCCGGCGGATGTGACGATGGGTATCGTGTACGGGGCGCTTCTTCTTACGCTCTGGAGCGGCAGGGGAGCAGACGGGAATGTTTATAATGAAACCTTCTACTATATAAAGATTTTTTTGTATGCATCGGTTCTTCTTCTGACCAAATCGGTTGGAGCAGAGTGGGCGGCATTTGCGCTCGTGTTCGGATTTGTTTTTGGGCAAAAGAATAAGAGAAAATATGCGATTGCTGCGGCTGCGAGCTTTTTGGTCTACGGTTCATGGCTATGCTTCTGCTTTATCAACAGGCGAGTTGCGAAGCTCACGGGAGCGGGAATACGCTTTGCAACTTCGGGAGACTATGTGGCACCTGCGAATACCATGGATAAAGCGGGCTTTTTCATGAAAGGCTTTTGGCTTCTTCCCATGCACGGGGACAGCAATTTGACGATCGATGTTTCTGCGGGTGCGATGCTCATTTTGATGGCGCTGTTTCTTGTTTTTCTGCGCTATAAGAAGGTGACGGGCAAAAAAGAAGTGGTGAAACTTGCTGTGTTTACCGCAGTTACGGCTCTTTTAGCCTATGGAATCATCTTTTTGGCACATATATCGATCTTTCAGACGGAAGATCAGTACCTTGATGCATATGCGATGTCACTCTCGATCGCAAGGTACGGATGTCCGTTTATGCTCGGTGGGGTGTACCTTTTGACCGGTGTATTATATAATGAGGCGGATAGATTTATAAATTCAAAGGCACTTGTCGTGGCGTTTCTTATATTTGCTTTTGTGACGGCGGATTACAAAGGTGCTCTCTTTTATATAAACGGCTACAGGAATGTGGCGGAAGAAAACAGGGTTTATATAGAGGATATGGTCGGCGAAGCCGGAAGAGTTCTTGTGGATACCGTGACTTCGGATAAGAGACTGCTCGATAAGAGAGTTCTTGTTATGCGCGACGGCCATTCTTCCTATTGGGTGCACAATGCATATATCAACAAGGAAGCATCACCTGTTGCACTTGTCTATGACGGGTTTATGACTGAATCCGACGATACTGCGTCGATCAGTAATAAGCTACTTGCAAGCCATGCTTCATATTTGTATATTGAAGATAATGATGGGATTTCTAAAGATCTTTTTTTACCCCTTATAAAAGAAGGGGGTAAGTTCGAAAGTTGCAAGATATACAGAATAATTAATAATGGAGGGGGAGTTACTCTTGAGTAAAGGAGCTGTTCCTATTGTCATTCCGGCGTATGAACCGGGCGAAGAACTTATCAGATTGGTAAAAGAGCTTATTGAAGCCAAGGCAGAGCCTGTAATCGTAGTCGATGACGGATCCGATCCCGCAAAGTACGGGAATATTTTTGAAGAAGCCGGAAAACTTGGCGCCGTAATCTTAAGAAATGCCGTTAATATGGGAAAAGGAAGAGCGCTCAAGGCAGCGTTTAATCATTGTATCAATGAGTATGACGACCTTGTGGGCGTGGTTACTGCGGATTCCGACGGCCAACATTCCGTAAAAGATATATGTAAGTGCGGAGAAGTGCTTGGAAATAATATCAAGTCGCTTATTCTTGGAGTAAGAGATTTTGGAAAGCCTGGAATTCCTGCAAGGAGCGTGTTTGGAAATAAAACAACCAGCCGTGTTATGAACCTTCTTCTGGGGCTTAAGATAAGCGATACCCAGACGGGGCTTCGCGGAATCGGCGTGGACTTTATGAAATATCTTTTGACCGAAAAAGGGGAGCGCTTTGAGTTTGAGACAAATATGCTCATAGCCACAAAAGAGAGGGATATCGACATAATCGAAGTCCCTGTTGAAACGATATATCTTGAAGAGAATAAATCGAGCCACTTTAATCCGTTGCTTGATTCGATCAGGATATATGCGGTTTTCTTCAAGTTCATGCTATCATCCGTTTCATCGTGCCTTCTTGATATGTTGCTTTTTGGATTTTTCTGCGCGATTTTTGTGAATGCACCGGTGAAAATGGGATATATCATGCTTTCTACAATATTGGCGAGAATCATCTCGGCGACATACAATTTCTTTATTAATTATGAAATTGTTTTTTCGGGTGAAAAAGAAAGATCGAAAGCCGCGCTGTCATATTGCGTGCTTGCGGTGGCTATTATGTTGCTCAGTGGATTCTTTGTTACACTTGGACACGGTATTGTGCCATGGCTTCCGGAAGTGTGCATAAAGATTGTGGTTGACGGCATGCTTTTTCTGCTTAGCTTTTACGTGCAGAGAGAGTTTGTATACAAATAAAAAAATTCGTTGACGAAGGTATGCCTGTATGATATATTGAGTAGGCGACAAAAGATTTATGTCTTTTTTTTATGCTTAAAAATAAGTCATTCAAGTATGGATGATTAAAACGACTATTACGCCCGGAGGTGAGATAATGCGTACAAGAATTACATTGGCTTGCACAGAGTGCAAAAATCGTAACTATGACACAACAAAGGATAAGAAGACACATCCTGATCGTGTTGAGATGAAGAAATATTGCCCTTTCTGCAAAGCTCATACTTTACATAAAGAGACAAAGTAATTTCATCCTTGTATAGGAGGTAGACTGCGGGTATGGAAGAGACCAAGGTAGTAGAGAACAAGTCCAAAACTTCAAAAAAGAAATCCGGCGATTCTTTCATTAGTAAAATTGCAGGGTTTTTTGAAGGTGTAAAAGCGGAGATTGGCAAAATTATCTGGCTTACAAAGGATGATATTGTAAAGCAGACAACCGCAGTTGTGGTTGCTTCTATTATTTGCTGCATCTTGATAGCTGTATTGGACTATGCGTTTGAAGAAGGCATTAACTTTTTAATGTCGGTTTCTAAATAATAAGGAGATAATATGTCAGAAGAGATGGAAAAGTCTTTTGAATCTGATGAGGTATTATCAGATTCAACCGCTTCCGCAGACAATGAGGCAGCGGCTGAAACACAGAGTACTGATACGAACGAAAACGCTCATTGGTATGTTGTGCACACATATTCCGGATACGAGAAGAAAGTTAAGGATAATCTTGAGAGTGCCATCATCAACAGACATCTTGAGAATCAGATCTTTGAAGTAAGGATTCCTCTTCAGGATGTAGTTGAGGTTAAGAACGGTGTTCGCAAGAACGTTCAGAGAAAGATGTTCCCAGGTTATGTCCTCGTGAACATGGATATGAACGATGAGACTTGGTATGTTGTGCGTAATACACGTGGTGTTACCGGTTTCGTAGGTCCCGGAAGCAAGCCGGTTCCTCTTACAGATGCTGAGATCAAGCCTCTCGGAATCAAGACAGACACTGTTTCTGTTGATTTCGGTGTTGGTGATGAGATCGCAGTTGTAGCCGGAGTTTGGAAAGATACTGCCGGTGTTGTTCAGAGAATGGATTTTGGTAAGCAGACAGCTACCATTAACGTAGATCTCTTTGGACGTGAGACACCTGTAGAGATCAGCTTCGCTGAAGTAAGAAGAATTGACAGCTGATCTGTGTAGCAGATAGTAATTTTTATTTTTGATATTTGAGCGTGAGAGCGCTTGGATATATAGCCCTGTTTAGGGCATGTCACTGGAGTGGGAGCATCGTTTCCAGGAGATGATGCGCCGACCACATATTTTCAGGAGGTGCCAAAATGGCAAAGAAAGTCGAAGGATACATTAAGTTACAGATCCAGGCTGGTAAAGCAACACCAGCACCACCGGTTGGACCCGCACTTGGTCAGCACGGTGTAAACATTGGTGAGTTTACAAAGCAGTTCAACGCACGTACAGCAGACAAGGGTGACGTTATCATCCCTGTAGTTATCACTGTATATGCAGACAGAAGTTTCACATTCATCACAAAGACTCCACCTGCTGCAGTTCTTCTTAAGAAAGCTGCTAAGATCCAGAAGGGTTCAGGAGTTCCTAACAAGACTAAGGTTGCAACTATTTCTAAGGAAGAAGTTAGAAAGATTGCAGAGACAAAGATGCCTGACCTTAATGCTGTTGACATCGAAGCTGCTATGAGCATGATCGCTGGAA
The DNA here is from genome assembly GCA_017620235.1 of Butyrivibrio sp. Taxonomy (GTDB): domain Bacteria; phylum Bacillota; class Clostridia; order Lachnospirales; family Lachnospiraceae; genus Butyrivibrio. The sequence goes on from JAFZQT010000055.1 coordinate 37,364, forward strand.
CAGCACGTAGTATGGGAATCGTAGTAGAAGACTGATGGAGGATGAGAGATGAAACACGGAAAGAAATACTTAGAAGCTGCTAAGCTTATTGATAAGACACAGCAGTATGAAGCCGCTGATGCAATAGCTCTTGTTAAGAAATCAGCAACTGCTAAATTTGATGAAACTGTAGAAGTTCATATCAAGACAGGTTGTGACAGCCGTCACGCTGATCAGCAGATCAGGGAGATCTCATCATCCCTGTAGTTATCACTGTATATGCAGACAGAAGCTTTTCATTTATTACAAAGACTCCACCTGCTGCAGTACTTATCAAGAAGGCCTGCAAGATTCAGAAGGCATCAGGCGAGCCTAATAAGAAGAAGGTTGCTAAGATCACAAAGGCTCAGATTCAGGAAATTGCTGAATTGAAAATGAAGGATCTTAATGCAGCTTCAATCGAGACAGCTTGCAGCATGATCGCCGGAACAGCTCGTTCCATGGGCGTTGAAGTAGTTGACTAATCAGCTGCCGGTTATAGAACAGATGTTTAAATGTAAGTAATAGGTGGAAGGAGGTCGCTCCTCCGATAATACCACAGGAGGTAAAACTAAAATGAAAAAAGGTAGAAGATATTTAGAAGCTGCAAAGCTTATCGAGAAAACAAAACTTTATGATCTTGAAGAGGCTGCTCAGCTTATCAAGCAGACAGCAAGTGCAAAGTTCGACGAGACAGTTGAAGCACATCTTAAGCTCGGTGTTGACGGACGTCATGCAGATCAGCAGGTACGTGGTGCCGTAGTTCTTCCTCACGGAACAGGTAAGGATGTTAAGGTTCTTGTATTCGCTAAGGGAGATAAGGTTGATCAGGCACTCGCAGCAGGTGCTGATTACGCAGGTGGAGATGAGCTTGTTCCGAAGATTCAGAACGAGGGATGGCTTGACTTCGACGTAGTTATCGCAACTCCTGATATGATGGGTGTTGTTGGACGTCTCGGACGTGTACTCGGACCTAAGGGTCTCATGCCAAATCCAAAGGCAGGTACAGTTACACCTGACGTTGAGAAGGCAATCGCTGATGTTAAAGCAGGTAAGATTGAGTACAGACTTGACAAGGCAAACATTATCCATGTTCCTGTAGGTAAGGCATCATTTACCGTGGAGCAGATCGCGGACAACTTTAGAGCCTTAATGGATGCAGTTATCAAAGCTAAGCCATCAAGCGCAAAGGGTCAGTATCTTAAGAGTGTTACAATCACTTCAAC
>JAFZQT010000008.1 GCA_017620235.1 Butyrivibrio sp.
GGGTGCGCAGCGTATACCGCGCATGATGAAGTACTTCAGAGAAAATCTTCCTACGGAAGTTGCCGGTGCAAAGGTTGATAAAGTTATCGACTACAACAACGGCTATGAGGATATTCCGCCTCAGAATGCGATAAGACTGTTCCTTGATAACGGCTCATGGTTTGCGATAAGACCGAGTGGAACAGAGCCCAAGATCAAGTTCTATTTCTATTCGAACAGAGACTCGAGAGAGAACGCGCTAAATACTAACAAAACCATAAAAGAAGAGGTGTTTGACTTAATAAATTCGGTAGAATAAGTTATGAAAAATTGATATTAATTTAATGCATAATTGATTGCTCCTATGCTATCATTTAAACAGAAAGCTGTGAGGTGCATTGGATGGAGAAAAAATATAGCAATTCACTTAAATACAGAGTTATTTGGGTATGTCTTGTATTTATTGTTATTCTTTGCATGGCACTTGGTACGATAAGCTTCATGATATTTAGAAATACCATGATGGATGAGTATCGTACAAGGCTTACTTATGTTGCTGATTATACATTAAAAAATATCGATATAGAGGATCTTGAGGAACGCATCCGTACCAAAGAGTATTCCGATACGTTTAATGATCTTGTGGATCTTATGAGTAGAGTGAGAGAGAGCTATGATCTTGATTTCATTCTTCTTACAGTTCCATGTAAGGTGGATGACAGATACGATTGCATGATGCTGGCAACAGGACTTACTGAGGCTGAAAAAAGCGGAGAGGGACTTAAGGAAGGTATACCGGTTCCTTATCTCGGAGATATGATAGGAATGTTCCTCGGAGAAGAACTGTGCGAAATTTCATATAATGTTATGGAGAACAATGAAGGAATTAATTATGCTACGGCAAAAAGTGATTACGGTGAAGATTTCAGCGCCAGCGCATCGGTAAGGAACGCCGCGGGAGAAGGAATAGCTCTTTTTACTTGCGGGTTCAGTACTACGGATATTGCGACTAACTTAAGAAAATATATAATAACTATGGCTGTGTGCGGCATCGTTCTTGCGATTATCTTTATAAGCGGAATGATATTCTGGCTCAATGAGAGAGTAATAATACCGCTTCAAAAGATAGAGCGCACCACAAGAGATTTTGCGGAGAACAGCCATTCACAGAAAAGTCCCGAACTTCTTTTAATGGAGAATCCGGACATACATACGGGCGATGAGCTTGAATCGCTTGCTGACACTATCTTTTCAATGTCTCAGGATATGAGAGAATATGCGGAGGACCTTTTGAGGTCGTCCAATAAGATCCAGAACATGTCCCTTGAGATGACTAAGGTTAATGAATTTGCTCTCAGAGATGCTCTTACCGGAGTAAAGAACAAGGCTGCGTATGACAAGGTAGAAGTCAGACTTAATTCCGATATCATCACTCAGACGGCGCAGTTTGCGATGCTGATGATAGATATAAATTATCTTAAAAAGATAAATGATACCTTTGGACATGAAGCAGGAGATCTTTATATCAAGAATATGTGCACACTCATATGTGATACCTTTGAGAATTCGCCGGTATTCAGAGTGGGCGGAGATGAGTTTGTTGTTCTTCTTGAGAATAAAGACTTTAATCATATGGATGAACTTATTGATTCGATCAAGAGTCACATGGAAGAGCTCCAGAACAATAAGAGCCTGCAACCGTGGGAGAGGCTATCGGCTGCCATCGGTCTTGCCATATATGACGAATCTATGGATGATGACGCGGACAGCGTACTTAAGAGAGCTGACAGGCTGATGTATCAGAATAAGAAGGATATGAAGGCTGTCAGAACATAAAACATATTTAGAAAGGCATAAGTTACACGAGGTATGAAAATTGTTGTTGCAGATGTAGACAGTGTCGGATCTGACATGGACTACAGTATTTATGATGAACTTGGAGAAGTTTCCTATTACGGGGACAAGATCACTGACGAGAATGCAAAGGAGAGACTTGAAGGAGCGGAGATACTGCTTATAAATAAGAGCGCTATAACCGAGAAGGTTTTAAATGACGCTCCCGATCTTAAGCTTATATGTGAGTTTGCGACAGGTTATGACAATGCAAATATAGAAGCATGCAAAAGACATGGCGTAAAAGTGGCAAATGTAGTTAATTACTCAACAGCTTCCGTTGCCCAGCACACCTTCGCATTACTCTTTTATCTTATGGAGAACTCGCGCCATTACGATGAATTTGTAAAAAGCGGCGGATATGCAAATCAGCCGCATTTTTGCTGTCTTGATATACCGTTTGAAGAACTTGACGGCAAAGTGTACGGAATAGTCGGAATGGGAAATATCGGAAGAAAAGTGGCACAGATCGCAACTGCCTTTGGTGCGAAAGTTATCTTTTATTCAGCATCCGGAAACAGTACATGTACAGAGTATGAGAGAGTATCATTCGATGAGCTCTTATCAAGATCGGATGTTATATCGCTTCATTGTCCTTTGAGCGATAAGACCAGAAATCTCTTTAACAAAGACGCATTCAAGAAAATGAAGAAGAGTGCGATCCTCATAAACGTTGCTAGAGGCGCGGTATTAAGCGAGGAAGATCTTTACGAAGCGCTTGTGTCAGGCGAGATCAAGGCAGCAGGTCTTGATGTTCTCAATCCCGAGCCGATGGCAAAGGATTCACCGCTTCTTAAGATTCAGGACAGCGGAAAGCTCTTTATTACTCCACACATGGCGTGGGGCAGTACCGAAGCAAGAACCAGATGCCTTGAAGAAGTTAAAAAGAACATTCAGGCTTTCATGGCAGGAACACCTCGAAACATAGTAAATTAAGGATTATGAAACTTACCACGCATGGCAGGGGCGCAGCTACAGGCTTTTTGCTGCCCCCTGCCATGCGTGGTAAGTTTCGTTTAACTACATGAGTTCTACGGGCTCGCCTGAGAAATCGGCTTTTCCTTTATCATAGAGCTCTCTTACAAAGTCGATCGCTCTCTGGCCTGAGTTCTCGATCGGTATATTCTGGTCGTAGATATATTCAAGTCTGTCGCCGCTTGTGAGAGTGAAATTTATCTGAGTTCCGACGATCTTGCCTTCTCCTATATCCATTGGTTTTACTTCTACAGCGCATACATCTTTAATGACACCTTCTCCAAATAGGACTAACATCTAAAATTCCTCCTTATAACGGCTACTATGCCTTGTTTAGTGTTCCGGATAATCTATATTTTACCACTATAGTAACGAAAATACGATATTCTTTGATTATTTATTCAGATATGTTATACTAAAGGTTGTGTTTACAAAAATAGTGTTAGGGTACGGAGAATAGACATTTATGCGCATTGGGAAAAAATTGGTATCAACGATCGTCGTTCTTGCATTGAGTACATCAGCTCTTACAGGATGCACTTCAACCAAGAAAGCGATATCTGAATCAGCTAAAGATTTTTTGGAAATAGTAAAGAGTGGTTCAACTGAGAACCTTGAACAATATGCGAGTGGCGGAGTTTTAGATGGTGAGTTTGTTCACACTTTCGATTCGTCTTTCCTTACAGACAACCTTAAATCTGGTATCGATTCAGAGAAGCTTGATGAAGCAACAGCTCAAAGACTTGATAATCTCTGTGCCAGCTTTTCAGATATGATAACAAGTTATGAGATAACATCCGTTTCTGTAAAAAAAGGTGTTGGTACTGTAGTTGCCAGTGTAAATACAGCTTTTCCGCTTAATATAATCGGTGGTGAGGAAGCTTCTTCCCGTATAGGAGTCAAAGTTGATTCTTATACACAGGAAAATCCGGATAAGATCAATAATGCCGATCCGGAGATTGCAAAGCAGGTTTACAACGATACAATAAATCTTGTTTTGGAAACATATGAAGATATGATGAGTGAAAGCTCTGAAGAAACCTATATATTCGTATTCACCATGTCAAAAGATTCTGAGACACACAAATGGTGCGTGACAGAGATTCAGGATTACGACAGTGTTGCAAACGGCAAGACAATTGCTGAGACAAACACAGATGCAGGCGACACAGAAGACGAGGATATCCCGATTGAAGAAATGGCGGGAACCGAGGAGTCACAGGAACCTCAGGCAGAGGAGACGGAATCTGAGGAAGCTGCTCCCGAACAATCTGAGGAAAGTGCTTCCGAAGGACCTGAGATAGAAGAAGTTGATCTTTCAATAGACTAATAAATATATTTTACATAGATAAAAGTCCTATGCTTTTGATGAGCATAGGACTTTTATTCTTTCATCGAATCATCCATTGTAATTCTCCATTTAAATGGCGAATCATCTCTTTCCGAGACAACCCTGATTTTTCAGTTCTATGAGCAGTTCAAAAACATCCCCTAACGGTAAGCCGGTGATATGAGCTACTTTCTCAGGATCCGGATAGAATTCATCTTCACAATCCTTTCTGATGCAGTCCAGAACTTCATTTCTAAGGTCTAATGTAGCTGTCATACACGTGATTCCTCCTTTCATAAATAGTCAGATAATTTTGTCTACGTGCTTATCTGTTACTAAATATTATATCGGAAAAACGTATAAAAAGTTAATTAATTTGTGTTAAAAAGTATGAAAATTTAATAAAATAATGGCAATTCCAAAAATATGGAATTGCCATAAATATTAGCTTTAGTGCGCGTTGTTGATCTCTCGAAGCTTGTTTGCCTGTTCTGAGATATCTTCGAGAATTGTCTTAAATGCATTGAATTTCTCGGTAGCTTCATCAGAAGACTTGGCACCTTCGTGTGAAAGAGAAGCAACTTCCTGGCTTGTAGCGGAAAGAGTTGAGATGCTGTCGTTGATCTCTGTAGTTGACTCTGCGATTGACTTCATTCCTTCAGCGATGTGAGAGAAGCGGGTGATCATTCCGGATACGTTGTTGTTTATGCTGTTGAAACTCTCACCGACAGACTCGATCATTTCATTCTGCTTATCAACTGTTGTAACTGTGTCATCTATGCTGAACATTGCTTTCTGTACGTCTTCGTTAAGCTCGTTGATGATGTTTGTGATCTCATTTGAAGCCTTGTTTGTCTCGGCTGCAAGTTCACGCACGTTGTTGGCAACGACTGCGAAACCTTTTCCTGCTTCACCTGCTCTTGCTGCCTCGATACTTGCGTTGAGGGCAAGGAGATTTGTCTGTGTTGATATAGACATGATTGAACTTACGATGTTCTTTACTTCTTCAACTTTATCTATAACTGCCTGTGTGGCGTCAACTGTTATCTGGCTTGCCTTTGATACGTCCTTAGATTTGATCTTAAGATCTTCGATAACGTTTATACCTTCATCGATTGCTGTCTGAGTGCTTTCAGAAGCTTCTGTCATTTCGATTCTGTCTTGCTCTGTGGTAGATGTCTTTTCCTGAATCGACTGTACCTTTTCAGCCTGCTTGATAATGGATTGAGATGTGCTCTCCATGCTTGTTGCGATGTTCTGCATGCCGGCCTGCTGTGATTCAAGGATCTTCTGAAGTGATAAAAGATCATCCTGAGAAGCGTTGAACAGATCAGTGATCTTGTTTGCTATTTCTGCCATGTTGTTTCCAACTGCAAGTGTTTTTTCTTCAACTTTGCTCATGACAATTTTCTTTTCATCGATGAGATTCTTTTGAAGAGAAACCGTCATCATACATGATACAAACGAAAGAACCAGTGTAGCGATCGCGGGAGCGACAATCTGATTGTCAAAACCGTTTGCAAAAAGGTTTCTGATCAGTGAAATGCAAAAAGTAAAAGAGATTATGCCGACACCGTATCCGCAGAGCCTTACGTTAGAGTAAAGTGTGCTGCAAATAAGTATCGGAAGTCCGAATGCAAAAAAGTAAAGATTGTTTCCTGTAAGGATAAGTGCGAGATAGAATACGCTTACTCCGCACATTATAAATATTGCACCTGCTTTTTCTGAATAGAATCTGAAATTACCGATAAAGATTAAGATCAAACTGACTACGGCACTTGCAAATATGACCGCCTTTCCTATGTCAAAACCTTTGCTGATTAGAGATAACAGAGTGAGTATAACTCCCGTTATCACTGTGAAGATACTTACGTAAAAACTGTTTGCGTTTGCGCGCTTATACTGCTGAGCGTCCATGATATGCCTCCGTAGAATGGATATAAATTTTTAGAACAATGGAAAGATTCTATCACAAAATCGATAGCGTGACTAGAGCAAAAGCTACAGTATATCTGGATTAAACGGTTTTTTTGATGATGGAAATATGGTATAATTACCCATTAGTAATAGTCATTTGGAGGATTTTGCTTATGCTCTCTGTTATAATTCCCGCATATAATGAAGAGGAAATGATAAAAAAGACTTCTGAAACAATATCAGGAATACTGGTTGAGGAGAAGATTGATTTTGAACTCCTTTTTATAAACGACGGATCCGTGGATAATACCTGGAACGTTATAAATGAAGAATCTGCGCGTGATCCCAGAGTTAAGGGCGTGTGCTTTTCAAGAAACTTTGGAAAAGAATCTGCTGTCTTTGCAGGTATTGCCGAGGCAACAGGAGATTGCTGTGTTGTTTTGGACTGCGACCTTCAGCATCCGCCGGAAAAGATTGTAGATATGTACAGACTTTGGGAACAGGGCTATGAGATCGTTGAAGGTGTCAAGGCAAGCAGAGGAAAAGAATCTGCTATGCACAAGTTTGCCGCTAAGAGCTTTTACGATATCATGAGTAATGCTGTCGGTTTCGATATGTCCAGGGCTTCGGATTACAAGCTTCTTGACAGGAAGGCAATGAATGTTCTTCTTAACATGGATGAGAAAAATGCTTTCTTCAGAGCTCTTTCATCATGGATTGGATTTAAGAGCACGGAAGTTACCTATGATGTAAGAGAGAGGGAAGCCGGAGTATCTAAGTGGAGTACAAGAGCTCTTTTCAAATATGCGATCAACAATATAACTTCGTTTACATCGGCACCGCTTCATCTCGTGACCATATCGGGAGTGGTTGTCACTGTCCTTGGAGTTGGTTTCAGTGTGGAAGCGCTTTACAGGCATTTTTTTATACACAACGATGAGCCCGGATTTACGACTCTCATAGTTCTTATGTGCTTCGTGTCAGCTGTGATTATGTTTGGGCTTGGAGTTATCGGAACATATATATCCAAGATCTACGATGAAGTTAAGGGAAGACCCCGCTATATTATTGATAGAACGACGTATGAAAAATAACGAAATTTTGAAAAAATCTTGGTAAAAATCCGCTATTTGGGGTAAAATGTAATTAAGAGGAGTATGGGTTGTTAGGAGGAAGGAGAAAGGAGACAGGCAATGTTAGCTACTTTAATTCCATTGTTCGATGATAAAATGTCTGTTTGTGCGTATTCTGTTTTTGCGCGTAAGGATAATCATTTTTTGAATCCTGAACTTGAAGGTGGCGCGCGATACGATGGTGCAGGTACAGTACATGAACTGGAAGTTGTAAGTAGTATGGGGATGTCGATGCTTTCAGGGGGAAAAGAAGTATTTGTTCCCGTTAACCAGTTTTCCGTATTTGCAGAGATATCTCTTCAGTGTACAGTTCCTGCCAATAAAGTCGTTCTTCTTATGGACAACAGTATCACGCCTGAGCCCCACTATGTTAAGAGGGTGAAGGAACTCAAGATGCAAGGATATAAACTTGCGATCAGAAAACTTCCTATTTCAAGTTTTGAACCCTACAAAGAAATTCTTAATCAGTGCGATTACATTTTGCTCAATCATGCAAAGATCGATATAGAAAAAGCAAAGATCTATTTCAGTAAAGTTTATCCGAATATAAAACTGTGTGCGGTAAATGTCGACACGCAGGAACAATATGATATGTTGATCTCACACGGAGGATATGACCTGTACGAGGGCGGGTTCTTTAGGATGCCCGTGCGTGAGTCTGAGACAGAGGTCAATCCTTTGAAGGTTAACTACATAGAACTTCTTAATGTTGTAAACGCTCCGGACTTTGATCTTACGGATGCTGCCGATGTTATCGGTAAGGATCCCGCGCTTGTTATCTCACTTCTTGAGATAGTAAACAGAATGGCGCTTAATTCAGAGATCACATCAATCAGACATGCAACGGCTATGCTTGGACAGAAAGAGCTGAAGAGATGGATAAATACAGCCGTTACAAAGGAGCTTTGTGCAGACAGACCTTCTGAGATAGCAAGGCTTGTAATGATAAGAGCCAAGTTTGCTGAGAATCTTGCGGAAAGCTTTGAGATGGCTTTGATGGGGCAGGAGCTCTTTATCATGGGACTGTTCTCTGCAATAGACATCATGCTTGGCAAGACAATGAAGGAAGCCCTTGATATGGTGGTTGTTCCAAAGGATGTTAAACTGGCGCTTCTTGATAATGACGGAGATTTTGCACCTGTGCTTAATTTCATGAAGAGATATGAAGATGCTGATTGGACAGAAGTTTCAAGACTAATGGTTCTTGGAAATATGGATATGACCAAGGTTTATGAAGCTTATCTGTCAGCTCTCAGATGGTATAGAGATCTTTTTCCTGTGACAGTAACCGGATGATTGCTTTGTGCAACGGGGTGACTTTATGGTCGGTACTGAAGTGATAGGCAGTAGTGCCTTCAATTTATCCGCCCTAGTGATCAGCGTTACGTGCATTGTTTATAAACTGATCATCAGAGGTAAGGTAAAGCTTAAGAATTGGCTTTTCATTGCCTTCATAATGATAATCGCCATCGATGCCTTTTCGGGTATTGTGGAGCAGTTTCTTGTCTACAGTAAGCTTACGTTTGAAACTAAGCTTATAATTGGTCATGCAAATCTTTTTGTGTATTTTATTACACACTTTGCAATGGCGCCTATTTTTGTATATTACATAGTGATGGAGTGCGGTGTTCAGCACAAGTTTACGGGGAAGGTACGCCTATATTTAGGCATACCTTTTATTTTTATGGAGCTGCTGATACTGATAAATCCCCTTTTTGATATTGTCTATGAGATAGATGACAATATGGGTTACATAAGGAGGGGAGGAGTTTACATTGCCTATACGATATGCACGTTCTACACTGTTTTTTCCATAATCATTCTGTATATTTACTGGGATGTTCTGAACAGATTAAAGAAGATCGCCATTATATATTTCTACGTTCTGGTTATCGGAGGAATGGCGGTCCAGATGATCTTTCCGGATGTTACATGCGAGCTTATGTGCGAAGCAATTGGCTCAATGGGCATCATGATAATGCTTGAAGGTGATGATGACAGAAAAGATTTTTCGACAAAAGCGCTTAACAGAAATGCTTTTATCAGTGATATTGGCAATTATTTCAGGTATAGCAGACCTTTTAATGCTATATGCGTAAAGATATTAAACGGCGATATTTTAAGAAAGACATCAAACTATGAGAATTATGAAAAGATACTTTCGCATGTTGTCGGCTATCTCGGTGAGGTAAACAAGAAATTTGAAGTTTATCGCGTCGGAATAGAGAGTTTTTTTCTTGTATGCCCCGATATTTCTGATACTTATGCAAAAGAGCTGGCGGATGAAGTGTACAACAGGCTTGAAAGAAGCATTATGTTGGACGGAGGCAACGTGCAATTAAAGACGCTTGTTATTCAGGCGTCTTCACCGGATAAGTTTGAGAACCTTGATAATCTGCTTCTTTTGTCGGATACAAATATTGATGTAGATAAGGGAAGGCCAATCTATAGCAATGAGTTGGATTTTGTAATCAGAAGAGCAGATGTAGAAAAGGCTGTTAGAAGAGGAATTGAAAGCTCGAGTTTCAGAGTTTTTTACGAGCCTATTTATACAAAGGAAGATCTGTCGATTTGTGCTGCTGAGGCTGTTCTTAAGTTTAATGACAAAGAACTTGGAGAAATCTCGAAGGAGGAATTTCTTCCGATCGCCAATCAGACGGGAACTATCGAAAAACTGGGCTTATTCATGATTGAAGAAGTCCTGTATTTCATAGGCGGCGGAATTGTTGAGGAGATGGGGCTTGAGTTTATATGTATCAAGCTGTCGTCGGCTCAGATTATCAAGACAGATTTCATTGTGCAGGTAAAAGAGCTCTTTTCCAGATATGGTGTAAGACCTGAGAATATTGTTTTTGGAATAACTGAAAATGCTGCAGTTACAGATAAGAACCTTATATATCAGGTTATTTCAGATCTCGGCGACATGGGAATCAGGTTCTATATGGATGAATACGGAACCAGCTTTTTCGGAATGCAGTCATCGACTTCGTACCTGTTCGAGGGAATAAAGGTAAATGCAGGTCTTTTGCAGGATTCAGAGGCATTTTCGCAAAGAAAGCTTATACTGGAAAACCGCCTTTCAACCATGAACCAGACGGGCAAAAAGATAGTTATAGGAGGCATAAATTCCAAGAACTTAGCAGAGAGCATACAGAGCGTAAAAGCAGATTATGTTCAGGGTAAGTATTATTCAAGAGCTGTCAGCAAAAATGATTTCATCGCGATCCTCAAGGCTACGGAAACTGCAAGAATGGAGGAACGAAGAGCAAAGGCTGCAAATGAGGCGAAGAGTAATTTCCTTGCAAATATGTCTCATGAGATAAGAACGCCCATAAATGCCGTGCTTGGAATGAATGAGGTAATCTTAAGAGAGTGTACGGATGAAAAGATCCTTGAGTATTCAAGGAATATTGAGAGTGCGGGAAAAACTCTTTTGTCACTCATAAATGATATCCTCGATTTCTCTAAGATAGAAGCGGGCGATATGGAGATAACCGAGAGAAATTATGAGCTCAGCTCCGTACTTAATGATGCTTATAACATGATATATTTCAAGGCGCAGCAAAAAGCTCTTGATCTTATATTTGAGGTAGATGAGGATCTTCCTGACAGCCTGTGCGGAGATGAGATGAGACTTAGGCAGATCATTGTAAACGTTCTGAACAATGCCGTTAAATACACCGCCGAAGGAAGCGTTACTCTGAAGATAAAAGGTGACGAGTTTGCGAAAGATATGGTGGATCTGCATATAGATATTATTGATACCGGAATGGGAATCAAACAGGAAGATATCGTGGATCTTTTTGCCAAGTTTAAGAGGCTTGATATTGATAAGAACAGGACGATTGAAGGAAGCGGACTTGGGCTTGCGATCACAAGCAATCTCCTTAAGCTTATGAACGGTTCTATAAGTGTTGAGAGCGAATATGGCAAAGGCTCTGCGTTTAAGATCATTCTTCCACAGAAAAAGGTGGGAGATGCAAAAATTGGAGACTTTAAGAGTAAGACGGCGGAACTTGGCAAGGCACGAAAGAAGTACAGAGCCAAGTTTACGGCGAAAGATGCAAATATTCTTGTTGTCGATGATACTCCGGTCAACCATGTGGTAATGAATGAGCTTCTTAAGAATACGCTGGTCAATATTGATAATGCGCGTAGCGGCGATGAGTGTCTTAAGATGCAGAGGGAAAAAGAGTACGACATCATATTCCTTGATTATAGAATGCCGGGAATGGACGGAGTTGAAACTCTTCATAACATAAAGGAAGATGACGAGAGTAAAAACAGCTTCACTCCTATAGTTGTTCTCACTGCCAATGCGATATCCGGGGCAAAAGAAACATTTATCAGCGAAGGATTTACGGATTATCTTAGCAAACCTGTTGAGAGTGACAAGCTCGAGGAAGCACTTATAAAGTATCTGCCTGCCGAGAAAGTTGAATATAATACGGAAAACTTAGCAGCTGAAGTTGGCATGCAGGAAGATGATTTTAAGGCATTTAGAGAATATTTGTCGGGACTTAATCAGATCAAGCCTGAAGAAGGACTCAAAAACAGCGGAAGCGAAGAGAGTTATTTCAATATTCTCAAGGTTTATTATGAATCAATTGATTTTACGAAAGGAAATATAGAGAAGGCATACGCGGATAAAAACTGGAAGGACTATACAAGTTACGTACATTCACTAAAGAGTACAAGCAGAGCTATCGGAGCAACTGTTTTATCCAATCTCGCAGAGAAACTTGAGAATGCCGGCAATATCGGAGATACGATGTTTATCAAGGAACATCAGTCGGAGCTCTTGAACAGATATCTGCTTGTGGAGTATGAGATCTCGGGAGTGCCGGGAATAGCGGATGAAGATTCCAAGGAAGAAAATATTGAGAAAAAAGACATTAAGGAATCAGAGCTTAAAGATGCTTACGGAAGTATGGTGGAAGCATGCAAGGGGCTTAACTATGACACGATGGAGCTTATACTTGATTCTTTGAAGGAATACAATCTTCCGGAAAAAGATAATGAAAACATAGTAAAGATAAAGGCTTACCTCACGAAACTTGATTGGGAAAGTATAGAGAAAATTGCGCAGAATGAATTGTAGACAGGAGCAAAGGAATGTTTGATAAGAAAATTCTTTTAGTCAGAAATGATACGACATTCATGGTGAATGCAATAAAAAAGAGTTTGGTAGACAACCACTTTGTTGTGGCGGAGTCTTCGTATTCGATTTCCGATATTAGCGCCAACAAAGATGATGCCAGTCTTGCAATTCTTTATACAGATTCCGATTTCATCGAACATCAGGACGCGATCATATATTTCAAGGATCTTTGCATAGAAGAAAATATGATCGTGATTGTGATCGGAGACAACGATGCCTTTAAGTTTATTCACAGATTCATACCAAAAGAGGACATCGCGAGCGAACTTACAAGACCTCTGGATATGGATGAGCTTCTGAGCAAGATTTTTATTGTTACCGCGGATGAGTATATACAGATGAAGAGGAAGTGCATTCTGGTTGTCGATGATGATTTTACCTATCTTCAGATGCTCAGGGAGTGGCTCAAGGATGACTTCAGGGTTGGCGTTGCAAACTCGGGAGCACAGGCTGTTGCATGGCTTGCAAACAATAAGGCGGATCTGATACTCCTTGACTATGACATGCCGGTAATTGACGGACCGAAAGTTATGGAGATGCTGAAAAAAGAGTCTTTTTCAAGCGGAATACCTGTTATGTTCCTTACGGGAAAAAATGACAAAAAGAGCGTTACAGATGTTCTTGCCCTTAAACCTGCAGATTATCTTTTGAAGTCTATAGATAAAGGAAAGTTGTTGGAGACACTTAAGAACTATTTTGATTCAAAGGAATAAATACTATGATCGAAGGTAACCCAAATGGCGGGCTTACGTTCTGTATAGCGGCGCTGATAGTCAGTTTAACAAGTATTTTCTGTGCGATAGTGATAAGGAAAAAGAAGAGTCTTAAGAATTCCTTATTACTGGCGCTCCTTTTGATTGTCTTTTTGGATTCCTGTACAGGTATCGCCGCGTATACCGCTTATAATCATGATTTTCCTTATGCGGTAAAATTCTTTGTTTGTTATCTGAGTAAATATATATATTATGCGACTCACTTTTTGATGATGCCAGTTCTTTTGTACTACATAATCGTGGTCTGCGGCATTCTGCATCTGTTTTCAAAGCGGCTTCGTATTGCTTTTGCGATACCGATGTTTGTTCTTGAGACGGTTCTTTTCTCCAATCCTATGACACAGCTTGCGTTCACGGCTTCGTCTGACCTTGTATTTCACAGAGGACCGGTAGTTTATGCGGCTTATATTCTGAGTGCGTTCTATTTTATCCTGTGTGTCCTTTTGCTCGTCAGATACTGGAAGAGCATAAATCATCTTAAAAAGGGCGCAATGGTGTACTTTTTGTCTCTTGCGATAGTCGGAGTTATTATTCAGATGCTTTTCCCTACGATTACGTGTGAGCTTCTGTGCGAGTCCATAGGACTTATGGGAATAATGATCATTCTGGAAAAAGACGATGACAGAGTGGATGCGGGAACAGGGCTGTATAACAGGATGGCGCTTCTTCAGGATATCCAAAATTATATCGAACTTAACAGGAGTTTTAGGACTATATGCGTGCGTATAGAAAATGCGGATGCATACATAAATATTACGGGATATGCGGATTTTGATGCGATCATAAAGCAGATTTCTAAGTATTTATTTAGTGCTGCGGATAAATATGACGTTTATATAAGCGGAGCGGCGTGCTTCTATATACTGTGCGTGGACGGTACCGAGGCTGAGAGTAATAAGCTTGCATATTCTATAAGGGACAGATTTGAAAAAGGGTGGCATCTTGACGATAATAAGATGAATATCAATGCGATCATTATGTGCGCGGGAACTCCGGAAATGTTTAACAGCGAAGAGGATATTCTCATGTTGTCGGAAGCACATATTGACGATACGGGCAAAAATATCCTTATAGATCATGATCTCGATTTCCTTTTGAGAAGGATAGAGGTTGAAAAAGCTATTGTCCGCGGAATGAACGAGAATTATTTTAAGGTAAAATACAGACCTTTCTTTGACAAGAGCGGAAATAAAGTCTGCGGGGCAGAGGCACTTCTTAATCTTGACGATGCGATCCTTGGAGAGGTGTCTTTTAGCGAGTTTATGAGTGTTGCGGAGAAATCCGGATTTGCCGAGGAGATTGAGAACAGGATGATTGGTTCCATCCTTAGATTTACGGGAGAACTTCTTGCAGAGAACGCAGATTGCATCAATTTCATTATGATGCACACGGTTTCTGACAAAGTAATAAGTAAAGAACTTGTGGGGGTTGTGCGCGAGTACGCGAAGCAGTACAATGTTGACTTGTCCAAAATAGCTCTGGATATAAATGACAATGTTTTATATGTGCAGACGGATTCTGTTGACTACGTCATAGAAAGGCTTAGTGAGGACGGAGTAAGGATCTTTATGGGCAATTACAAGAATGATTCAATGGGCGTCAGATATGATATGCTTAGCGGATTCAACGGAGTAATAGTTAATATCAAGCATTTCATGGAAACGACCGGCGGTTCAAAGCGCAGCATAATCCTTAAGAACAGAATGGATATGCTGAGGCAGATAGACAAGACGGTAATAGTAACCGGTGTAGATTCGTTTGAATACTATGATAAGATGAAAGATATCTATGCGGATTATATTTCGGGAGATTATCTGTCGCCTGCCGTGTCCAAGATTGAATTCGTGGATATGGCAAAAACAGGAAGAATCTGATATAAACTAAAAATCGTAAATTGTGTGTGATAGATTTTTTGAAGAATGCAGGAAAAAAGCCTCTTTGTCGGGAAATAGTCTGACAAAGAGGTTTTTTGTCTGATATTTGTTACATATGATAATTTTTTGATAAAAATACTATATTTCTGCGATTAATTATTGACAATCTGTTGCAAATATAATACTTTTTTTTACAGAGGGATAAAGTTATTTTTAACATTTTGCTTTTGAGAGAAGGGGATTGGTTCTAATGGATATAGTTTTGGCAATTCTGGCTGTTTTGCCTGCAGCCGTTTTACTTTTTATTATCTATAAGGCAGATAAGGTCGAAAAAGAACCTCTTGGGCTTATGGCTGCCGTATTCTTTTTTGGCGCGCTTACCACGGTAAGTGCGGTAATCTTGGAATATTTGGGAATCATGGTTCTGGACATGGTGATTCATGAGCAGAACTATCTTTATCTTTTTATACAGAATTTCTTTATTATCGGTATTGCTGAAGAAGCAGGCAAATACTTCGTTTTGAAGAAATGTACATGGAACAATGAAGAGTTTAACTATGCTTTTGACGGAATCGTTTACTCGGTGTGTGTATCTCTTGGATTCGCGACGATTGAGAATGTCATGTACGTATTCCAATTTGGATTTATGACAGGTCTTATGCGTGCGGTGCTTTCAGTGCCCGGACACTGCATTTTTGGTGTATTTATGGGTGCTTATTACGGAGTTGCAAAAGGGTACGAGTGCAGAGGAAGAATGGACAAGATGAAGAGCAATGTCCGGAAGGCTTTTTGGATACCCGTTGGTCTTCACGGCTTGTATGATTTCTGTCTTTCAACGGATAATCCGCTTACATTGTTCGCATTCATCGCACTTGAGCTGTTTATGGTGGTAAAGGCGATAACATATGTGAGACGTATTTCTTCCAAGGATCTGCCACTCAGACCGTTAATGATGTCCGGACAGATGATAAATGGCAGATTTTTTGGGACAAATCCTATGGCGGCACAATTTTATCAGGCACAACAGATGAACGGTAACAGACAGTTTGCTCAGCAGCAGTTCTATCAGGGACAGCAGGTGGTTGGAAACGGACAATTTGCACAAGCACAATATTATCAGGGACAGCAGATGAACGGTAACGGACAGTATGCGCAAGCACAATATTATCAGGGACAAGTAGTTAACGGACAGCCCATGCAGCCTCAGTTTTATGGAAGACAGCAGGTTGCTTCAAGCAATCAGCCGGTATCTGCGCGTCCTATGCAAATGCAGGAAGAGGTGCAGGAATCTGAGGATTTCAAGGTGATTCAGAGCTATGTTGGCTGTGAAAACGGTCCTGCAACCGAGAAACTAAGCGATGGAATATGCGATGGGTTAACCAATCCAACGCCTGTTTTTTCGGTATCTGATTTCGATTGATAACAAAAATGTAAAAAATGTGCTAGACAATCTTAAAATTATCCGCTTTTTAATATACGAGGAATCAACTATAATGACATTGTCGAATAGACTATGTCATTATTTTTATTTTAGGGAGGTAAAAAATGAAAAAGAAACTTATTTCGACACTATTAACAGTAGCAACAGTTGTATCAATGACAGCTTGTGGTGTTTCAGCACCTGAGACACCTGCTCAGGCACCTGCAACAGACGCACAGGCATCTGATGCGGCACCCGCTGATGCTCCGGCAGAGCCCGCAGGAGATGTAATCCAGCTCGTTATGGCTGAGGTTAACCCTCTTGACTCTATTTCTGGAATGACTTGCCAGAAGTTCAAGGATGAGGTTGAGAAGAGATCAAACGGAGCTATCTCTATTGATCTTCAGGCTAACCAGGTTCTTGGTGCAGAGACAGACGTACTTGATACAATGCTTGGTGGCGGCGGAACAATCGACCTTGCTAGAATTTCCGCATTCTCACTTACAAGCTACGGCGGAGAGTCATCAATGCTTCTTTCACTTCCTTACACATTTGTAAGCCGTGATCATTTCTGGAACTTTGCAACATCTGATCTTGCTAAGCAGTTCTTGCTTGAGCCTTCAGAGAACGGAAGTGGAGTAAGAGGACTTTTCTATGGTGAAGAAGGTTTCCGTCATTTCTTCACAACAAAGGAAATTTCTGGTATCGATTCACTTAAGGGATTGAAGCTTCGTGTTTCTAATGACCCTGTTATGAACGGTCTTGTAGAAGGACTTGGTGCATCTCCTACAGTTGTAGCTTTCACAGAGCTCTACGGTGCACTTCAGACAGGTGTAGTTGATGGTGCTGAGCAGCCTATCGCTAACTATGCATCAAACTCATTCAATGAGGTTGCTGGAAACATGATCCTTGATGGACATACACTTGGTGCTATCCAGGTTATCATCACAGACGAGGCTTGGAACAAGCTTTCAGCTGAGCAGCAGGATATCCTTATGGCAGCAGGCGAAGAGGCTTCTAAGTACAACCGCTCAATCTCAGAAGAGAAAGAGAAGGAAGAGCTTGAAAAGCTTAAGGCTGCAGGCGTAAAGATCACAGAAGTTGATGATATCAAGCCTTGGCAGGATGCTGTTAAGAAGGTTGTTGAAGAAAATATTAAGGGCAAGGAAGATCTCTATCAGCAGATCCTTGATATGCAGTAATTTTTTACCGCCTTTAATTGTAACTTATCAATTATTTTAAACGCTGGCATGGGGAGGGTATCCCTTCCCATGCCATTTTTAGAAGAAAAGAGGAATTATGGAAGGCTTTTTTAAACAGGTAGATAAGATCAAGGTTTTATATGATGTTACATATAAAATTATGCTCTTTATCTGTAAAATTTTTCTTATTGCAGATATCCTGATCACATCAATGAGTGTTGCCGGAAGGTATATATCTTTTATTCCGGATCCGTCATGGAGTGAGGAGATTGTGCTTACACTTATGGCTTATATGGCTGTGTTGTCAGCAGCTTTGGCTATCAGACGCGGTGCTCATATAAGAATGACAGCTTTGGACGTTTATTTGCCTAAGAAACTTATACAGGTACTTGACATCCTGAATGACGTTTTTGTATTAGCCCTCGCAATTGTTATGATTGTAGTAGGATGGAATTATGCGTCAACTATTGGAGCGAAAGGATCATACGTTAGTATCCCTTCACTTTCAAAGTTTTGGTTATATTTCCCAATTCCTGTAGCAGGTGTTGCCATGTTCGTATTTGAACTTGAGGCAATATACAACGATATTAAAAGCATAGTATTAAAGGAGGGAAATAAGTAATGGCAGTAAATTCAACAGCGATTGCAGTATTGCTTGTGAGCTTTCTTATAATGATTATGCTCAGATTTCAGATTGCTTATGCAGTAGCATTATCTTCACTTTTTTGTTTAATGTATCAGGGACTCCCTCTCACAAACATCTGTCAGCAGATGGTTAAGGGAATCAATTCGTTTAGTATGATGGCAGTTCCATTCTTTATCACGATGGGATGCCTTATGGGTAGTGGTGGTATATCAGAGAAGCTTATTGCTTTGGCCAACGCTTGTGTTGGTTGGATGACCGGTGGAATGGCGATGGTTAACATCGTTGCTTCATACTTCTTTGGTGGTATTTCTGGATCAGCAGCTGCTGATACAGCTTCACTTGGAAGTATCCTCATTCCTATGATGGTTGAAGAAGGCTATGATGATGATTTTTCAACAGCAGTAACAATTACATCATCATGCGAGGGACTTCTTGTTCCTCCTAGTCATAACATGGTAATTTATGCCATGAGTGCCGGCGGTGTATCCATTGGAAGCTTGTTCCTTGCAGGATATATACCCGGAGCGCTTCTCGCAATATCACTCATGGTTGGATCATATATTATCTCTAAAAAGAGACATTATCCCAAGGGAGACAAGTTCAGCTTTGCTCGTTTGTTCAAACAGCTTGGAGTTTCCTTCTGGGCACTTGCAGCAGTAATTATCGTAGTATTTGGTGTTATCGGCGGTATCTTCACAGCTACTGAGTCAGCTGCTATCGCTGTTATTTATAGCTTGATTGTAAGCGTTTACATCTACAAAGGACTTGACTGGAAGGGTGTATGGAAGACATTGGAGAGTTGTATTGATACACTTTCAATCGTACTTATCCTTATTTCTACATCAAGTATTTTTGGATATTGCCTTACAACACTTCATGTACCCAGCATTGCTGCAAACATGCTTGTAGGATTCACAAGCAATCCTGTAGTTATCGCACTTTTGATTGACCTTATCCTTCTTGTACTTGGATGTATCATGGATATGGCTCCGATCATCTTGATCGCAACACCTATCCTTCTTCCTATTGCTCAGTCAATCGGAATCAATCCTGTACAGTTTGGTATCATGATCGTACTTAACTGTGGTGTCGGACTTTTGACACCACCTGTTGGAGCCGTTCTTTTCATCGGTTCTGCTGTAGGTAAGGTTAAGATGGAGAAAGTAGTAAAGGCAACACTTCCTTTCTACCTTTGCATGATCATTGTACTTCTCCTTCTTACATTTGTACCTGAGATTAGTATGTTCTTACCTAATCTTCTTGGACAAAAATAAGGTGATTGATTATGGAGTTTCGTTATATATCTGATGTAAAACCTAAGGATCTGTGGTTTATAGCCATGGTACGTACATACAGGTCACTTGCGGGAGTTGTAAATGTAGTATTTTCCGCCGCAGTGTTTATGTTGACGTTTAGGTTTTGGGGAACATCAGGACCGTTTATCAGAACACTGCTTATGTTGGGATGTATGTTATTCCCGGTTATCCAGCCGATTTTAGTTTATTTAAGGAGCATCAAGCAGCTGGAGACACTGCCGGGCAGAGTAGAGCTTTTATTTGATGATGCCGGTGTACATGTCAGCAGTGACGGGAAGCAGGAAGACATTAAGTGGAATAAGATCGTAAATGCTATCAAGCAGTCCAATATGATAATTGTCATGTCGGACAGATCTCACGGATATATGTTGACTAATCGTATTCTCGGTGATGAAAAAGATGAGTTTTATGATTTTCTTTGTAAAAAGATCAGAAATTAGCGAATATTAGAAAAAAGATGATGGCAGCGCTATAATACTTTTATGAGTAAATATAACGCTGCTGTCTTTGTAAAGATGGAAAAATTAAAAAACTTTTGGTACACGATCACAATAAAAAACAAAATATCTCTTTTCACGGGAAGTGTATTTCTGACAATCCTGGTCGCAGTATTTTTTGATGCGATCCTGATCAGACTGTTTATGATCGATGTGAATAACATAATGGAGGACAATTCCAGATGCGGTGAGATAATTACCGTTATCGACAGAGAAACGGAATTGTTCAATCAGTACGTTAACAGCACTACAAGTGAAAATGAGGACGCTTTTAAGCTTGCGATGAAGCAGACTAAAACTGCGATTTATGCAATTCCGCTCGATTATGCGAGACTGGGAGAGAATAGATATGCACAGCTTTTTTCGCTTCAGACCTGCTATGATGTGTATTGCAAATATAGAGATGATTTGCTTGACGGAAAGCTTCCAAAGAGCGGATTGTACGCTGTATATAATATGCAGAATTATCTGCATAACTATGCCCAGCGTTTTATCGATCTTACTCTTAAAGAAGGTAACGCCAAGTATAATGAGCTATTGCCAAAAGTTTTCATGGTTCCGATGGTCGCAGTGATACTGGGAGTGTTATTGTTTTCATCGGTGCTTGAAATTTCAAGAATGATGAACAAGTCTATTATTGACCCTGTGCTGAAACTTGCCAATGCGTCCAGAAGGATAGCGGCAAATGATTTCAGAGTGGATGATGTTGTCGCAAAGAATCAGGACGAGCTTGGTGAGCTTATCGTGGCATTTAACAAGATGAAGTACGCAACAGGCGAATATATAGGCGCTTTAGAGGAAAGAAGAGAGGCTCTTGATAAGCTTCATGCAAAAGAAGTTGAAACTCTTGAAGCAGAAAAGCAGCTTGACGCAATGAATCTGGAACTTCTTAAGAACCAGATAAATCCGCATTTTCTTTTTAATACACTTAATGTGATTGGTGGTATGGCAAACCTTGAGGGAGCATCAACAACGGAAGAGATGATCGCTGCACTCAGTTCGCTGTTCAGATATAATCTGAAGCATCAGGAGAAGGAAGTTTTGCTTTCTCAGGAACTGAAGGTTGCTGCCGATTATATGTATTTACAGAAGATGCGTTTCGGGGAAAGAGTGACGTATACAGTTGATTGTAAGGTTAACGCAGATAATGTAATGGTTCCTACATTTACATTACAGCCTATAATCGAGAATTGTATTATTCATGGTATATCGCCGAAGGTTGAAGGCGGAACTGTGTCGGTTGAAGTCAGCAGACAGGATGATAAACTTCTGATCACCGTAAGTGATACGGGAAAAGGAATTGAAGAAAAACTACTTGAAGAAATAAGAGGAAGTTTAGGCGGAAAACAAACCAGTACCATGGGTATAGGCATGGGAAATATTTTTAGGAGAATAAAGGCTATGTATGAGGATGCGGACATGAAAGTTGACAGCATTCAGGGGAAAGGTACACAGATTACGATTATTCTTCCGTACCGTGCAGGAGATTCAATTTATACTCGAGGAGACTAAGGAATGTATAGAGTACTGATTGCAGATGATGAGCCTATTGAGAGACAGGTTATATCTAAAAAATTAAATGGTTTTTTTAAAGACCAGATAGAGATTTTTTTGGCAAAAAACGGAGTTGAAGCCGTTGAAATGATCAAGGAGAAGCATTGTCAGATCGCGCTTCTTGATATTTCCATGCCCGGAAAGAACGGACTTGATGCGGCGGAAGAGATCAGAACGTTTGATGAGAAATGCAGTATTATCTTTCTCACGGCTTTTGATGAGTTTAGCTATGCCAAAAAAGCTATCGAAGTAAGGGCACTCGATTATTTACTTAAACCGGGTGCTGACAATGAGCTTATAAATGTATTGGAAGAAGCATTTTCAATCGCGGATAAATATGAAACAGAGGTAACTAACGTAGATACTATAAAAAAGAACACTAATGTCTCCGATTTCAATCTTGATGAGAAAGATTTTTCGAAATCGGGAGAAATAGTGCGTGAAGCAAAAAAATATATAGATGAGCACTATAAAGAAGATATTTCATTACAAGATGTTGCCGGAGTTTTGGGATACTCAGATGTATATTTCTGCAAACTTTTCAAGCAGAATTTCGGCAAAAGCTTTATAGTATATTTGAATGAACTTAGAATAAGTAAGGCAAAAGAATTTTTGGCAAATCCTGCCATCAACATCAAAGATATAAGTTCTGAGGCGGGTTACAGAGATGCCAATTATTTTGCCAGAGTATTTAAGCGTATGACGGGGCAGACACCCAGTGAATACAGAAACGGAGTCATTGGCTGATGAAAAAAAGATGGCCCATCGTGGCGATGATAGTATGCATATTTTTAATTATGGTTGCTGTCTTATTCTTTTTTAATAACAAGAAGAGCAAATCCGATTCGCCGGAATATGTTTTCTTTTACGCGGAGAACCAGACCTCTGATTATCCTACTACATTAGGCGGTCAGAAGTTTGCGGATCTTGTATATGAGAGAACGGGTGGAAGAATCAAGATAATTGTAAAATATGACGCAGAGCTTGGAAGCGAAGCGGAAGCTATCAATCAGATGAAATATGGCGGAATTGCTTTTGCCAGAGTTTCACTTTCACAGCTTGCAGAGAGAATTCCGGCAATGAATGTCCTTCTTTTACCTTTCCTGTATAATGATTCGGATCATATGTGGAGAGTATTGGAAGGTGATATAGGGGCGGAATTTTTGCTCAAGGCTGATGAATATGATCTCGTGGGGCTATCGTGGTACGATGCGGGTGCCAGAAATTTCTACAGCAAGTCAAAACCAATTACTTGTCTTGAAGATTTAGCCGATATGAAGATGAGAGTTCAGGAGTCTTCAATGATGGCGGATATGGTGAGAGCTCTCGGAGCAAAACCGATAACGGTTGTTTATTCCGAAGTTTATTCAGCGCTCGATCAGGGATATGTAGACGGAGCAGAGAACAACTGGCCGTCTTATGAAAGTATGAAACATTACAAAGTTGCGAAGTACTATACGATCGACGAACACATAAGAGTTCCTGAGATGCAGGTATGCTCAAAGGTTATCTGGGATATGCTCAGTGAAGAGGATAGGCAGATAATACGCGAATGTGCACTTGAGTCGGCAACGTATGAGAGGCAGCTTTGGAAGGAGAGAGAAGAGAGTTCCAAGAAGATCGCTTTATCTAACGGAACAAGGATCTATGAGCTTTCTCCGGAAGAAAAGAAGAGATTTAGAGATGCAATGGATGATCTCTATACCAGGTACTGCGGTGATTATATGGACACGGTACGAAAAATAATAAATTATTGATCATGAGAGCCTTGTCTGTGTGCAAATTTTCCGGTTATTGCAGTGATACTGAGAAAAGCGAAGGTTATGGCTTCGAGCATCAGATAAGAGTTGTTTTTATAAAGAATAAGAAGGATGGATATACCGGTTGCAAAAAGAACCGTTATATTCGTCCTTTTTTTGAATTTCATATTTTCGGATGCATCAACTTCTCTGTTTGGATGATCGACGGGGCCTGTCATGATAATGATAACGGCAGAGAAAGCGAAGATCATAAATGAGGCGCAAAGAGGGAGCGTGAAATATTTTACTGCAAGAAGCGTTGATGTGAGAATAAGGCATGAGCCGATATAGCATGCAAAAAAGCTCTTTAGATGCAGTCCGCCTCCGAAAGAACGCATAGGGATAAATAAGAGAAAGAAAAAAAGACATGGAAGGAGCATTTTTAGAAAAAGAGCTATGATGATACTTGTAGCGGTGCTCAAAGCTATTTCCAGTGAGCATAGTAAACCGTATTTGTATAGATCATAATCTTTTTCTTCAATAACACCTTTGCTTAATATGTAATCTGTTAGTTTCTTTGCGAGATATTCCATTATCCTTGCGTTGCCCTTATTCGGTATAGTTACTGTCGCCTATCATTTCAACAATTTTTCTTCGGACGTCTTTTTGCCTGTTTTCGCTTATCTTAAGGCAAAACTCGTTGTTGCCATAGTTTATCGTCATACTGCTGTAATTCATTCGGCATACGTATTTGTAATTAACCAGATATGACTGGTGAATTCTGAAGAAATACTGACTTGAACTTTCAAGCTCTTTCTCAATGTCGTTTAGTTTTCCGTAGAAAACGTCGCTTGTGCCGTCGTTTAGATGTATCGTTATAACGCGATTCTTACTTTCAAAGTAAACGATATTGCTTATTGAAGTCTTTTTCACCTTCCTGTTATATGTATACTGAAAATAGCCCTCTGCCTTGTCTATTCTGGTGAGCGCCTGTGAAAAGTATTTTTTGAATATTTTTTCGTCTATGGGTTTTGAAAGAAATCTGAAAGGCTCGACTTCAAAGAGTTCTTTGAGATAACTCTCATAATTTGAAACGTAGATAATAAGCGAGTCTTTGTCTATTGTGCGGATCATGCGGGCAGTTGTTATTCCGTCAAGCTCTTTCATCTCAATATCAAGAAAGATTATGCTGTAGCGGTCGCCTTTAATAACACTGCGTGCAAGTGGAGAGCCGTCATAAAAAACATCAATCTCCGGACGGATTCCTCTTGCAAGACATTCGGTGTTTAAAAGCGTTTCGAGTTTGCCGGAAAGCTTTACATCATCATCGCATATTGCAATCTTTATCATATCCTACCTCCAATATCGGGTAAAAAAATTTAAGTCGGAAACAAAAGTGCAGGATCGTTTTAAATATTGTCTATGGTAGTATAGCACCTTTTTTCAAAAATGTGCAAAAACCGAGAAACTTACATAAAACCCCGTAAATATTACAAATTGAAAAAAGATTACCTTTTTTATGTTATTATCTATAACAGATGGTTTTAAAGGAAAGAAGGGGCTTATAAAATGGGTGAGTATATGTCGGTTATTACAGGAGTTTTCTTAGCTTTTCTTCAAATCATGATCGTTCGGAAATTGATGGACGTATTCTTACAGGAACGGAGCAATAATATAATCAAATATGTTGTCTGGGCAATGTATTTTACGTTTGCTGCTGCGGTAAGCCTGACGGATATAGTCAGACCGGTCATTCTGATAAGTTCGAACATTCTGTTTATCTTTGCATTAGCGATTCTTGACAGAAAAGCCACGATAAAGGTAGCATGCTTTTTCTCAATCATAGTATGTGCGGTCTGGATGCTGGTTGAAGTCGGATCTGTGATCGTAGTTGAGATGTTTGGCATAGACTTTGTTGAAAATCGGGACGCAGTCTGCTTTGTTTCCCTTCTTTTAATGCTTTTACTTGTAGTAATCTTGAACAAGTCATGGAAGGGACCCAAATACGGTGATATTCCGATCAAGTATTTTATAATGATTCTTTCTATACCGCTTATCAGTATTTATCTTACAAACCGCATTTTTCTGATAGCGTCGCATCACAATGAATATAGTAACTTTGCGGTAATTTCAAGTTTTTTTCTCCTATTGATGAATTACATAATCTTTGAAGTTTATACATGGGTGAGCCGGGATGCAGAGCTTAAATCCCTGAATAAGCTGTATGGTCAGCAGCTCGAGCTGTGCAGCAGACAGGCGGCAGAGCAGGAGCAGCTCTATATGGAAATAAAAAGGACAAGACATGACATGAAAAGCCATCTTGCAAGTCTTCTTGGAATGGTCGAGTCCGGGGAAAAAGATGAAGCGGTCAAATATATACAGCAGCTTCTTGCAGATGGACTCGGAAGATCAAGCGAAGAGATATCAAAGAGCGGTAATATTGTCGTTGATTCGCTTGTAAATTATAAGTATTCTATTGCGAAAAAAGAAGGAATTGCATTTGAGGCATCTACTTTTGTACCGGCAGTTCTTCCATTTAAGAGCGAGCATCTTGTAATTATCCTTGGGAATCTTTTAGAAAATGCATTTGATGCATGTATGAAGGTTCAGCCAAAGGGGAGATATATCCGGCTTGATATGAACTATGAAAAGAACATGCTTAAGATAAGTATTAAGAACAGCTGTATTTTTGAAAACAGACGTGACAGACACGGAAGATTCTTTTCAACAAAACATGATGCGGAGCATCACGGAATAGGACTTGCATCGATCAATCAGGCAGTTTCGGGATACGACGGCGAAGTAATCATCGATGATAAAGGCAATCAGTTTAATGTTGATGTAATTATGTACGGAAAAGAAGAAATTGATAATCCGTAAAAATTACATGAATACCTGTTTTTTCTACATCAAGTAATATTTTTCTGCAATCAGAAGTATAATTATTGCAGAAATATTACGTTTTTTAGGATTAAGGAGGGTATTCAAGATGAAAAGAGAGAGAACTTTTATTGCAAAAATGCTAAAAGGAATTGCGCAAACGTCAGTTATGGCTAGTATTGACAGAAGGTGCATATATATTATGCATCAGCCTAAGATGCCTTCTGATATCGGAGAATTCAGCAAAAAATAAACATTAAAAATCCCCATAAGTTTGATGCTTATGGGGATTGCTTTTGGTAAAAAATTAAAAATTATTTTTCAGCGAGCCAGTCATAACGTTCAATGTCGATACTGCTGATCGTGTTCTTTTCGTCGTTAAGATAGAGCTCGATTGTTTCCTTAGGAAACTCTGATTTATCATTCTTATCAAAAGGAATCTTGTATGTGTTGAATTTCTCATTATATACAAAGTTGGTTATTCCTTTTTCATTAAGTTTCTTTTCAAGGTCTGCCTTAGACATGCCAAGTTTGATGTCTCCTGCGATAGTAAGATCAAGAGGATTAACTGTGCTGTTAAATGCAGATATGAAAACAACAATTGTATTATCAAGTGTCACAGCATTTGGAAGAGGATTGACCACTTTAGCCGTTATGCTGTAGTCGCCCTTGGACAATGTAAGGATCACACCGTTCATCGAAGGTACCGATTCGGATCCACCTGTGCATTTCCAACCCTGTTCGGCAAGTGTCTTGTACGGAACGGGTAAATTGTATGTTTGTCCATCAAGAGTGAAATTACCTGATAAAACGTCGTCGCCAAGTTTCAAAGGAGCTTTGTAGAGACCTAAATAATCAGGAGTTTTATTGCTTACTGTGGGCTGTACAAAATCAGCGGGCATTGTCTTGTTGCGTATGCTGATAAATGTCAGGACGTTGTTTTCGAAGCTATACGTCGCAGACATGTTGAATTCGTCTTCTTTACCTTTTCCTCTGTAGGTGAGTGTTACCGAATTGCCGCTTGTATTGGTGCTGTTTGGCTCACCGAGCTCGGATTTTACTTCATCTACAGTTGTTTTCTGCAATGTAAACTTATCGTTGCAGAATTTTACTTCTGCGCCTGTCATCTTTACAAATGAGTCTGAGAAATCACAATCATAGACCATACATTTGGAAAGAGGCTGCGCATCTATAGAATGATTGATAATTCCAAAGTACTGTGAATCCTTACCCTTTCCGGAGTAATTTAACTTAACCGATTCGCAATCGCCGGCATACAATGTCTTGTCTGCATCTGCTTTGTCGTCATAAGTCCAACCGTTTGCAAGAAGTTCATCGATGCTCATAGGGAGAGCATACTGCTTGCCGTCCACGCTAAAACTTGAAAACATTGCAGACTCATTGGCTGAAGCGTTATTGGGCTTAGGTACAACAGGCGCAGGGCCCGGATTCTTTGAACCGGTTGTTGTAGTCGGATTCTGCTTTGCTATTATATTCTGCTCGTACGGATTGGTACGATTTGAATTGGTACTGAAAAATAATGCTGTTAATACGATTACTGCTGCTATAGATGAACCCAGCGCAACTGACTGGGGAGTCAATTTCTTTTTCTGTGGCTGAACATATCCGGGATATGGGAACTGCCCCATATTTGCCTGATAGGGCTGTCCGTACTGGTTGTACATAGGTTGCTGCATGGGCTGTCCGTATCCGTTGTTCATAGATTGTTGCATAGGCTGACCAAACTGATTATTCATGGGCTGTGGATAAGGCTGTCCGTAAGGATTCATGACAGGCTGCTGATAACCCTGCTGAAAAGGCTGTGCGTTTGGATTGCCATAGGGCTGTCCGAAATTCTGAACATTCTGATCGGCAAAAGGCTGCTGATAACCCTGTTGATAGGGCTGTGTGTAATTCTGAGCATTTTGCTGCATATTTGTACTGTCCATCTGATTTTCCGGCTGAAATTTATCTAGTTCTACAGTTTGAGCAGTATCATATGATAACTGATTATTTGTAATTGGTTGTCCTGTTATAGGATCATAATTTATTTGGCTCATCTCAGAGTGACCTCCACATGCATTAATCATTATAAATATTTTATTGTATAATTAACAATTTGTAAATATAAATTAACAAAAAATAAATATTTAGATTAGAAAAAAACGTAAAAAAATATGGTAAGATAGTATTAGATTTAAATATTGAAGCAAATCCTGTTTTGTTAACGGTGTAGGAGGTGCGTATTATGATGATTTCTGCTGAAGGTTATAAGTCCATGCATGAGAACGATTCAATTGATGAACTTATAGCGGCACGTAAGCAACTTGTAGGAGAATTGGAACAGCTGGAAAAGATAGTACGTGATACTGACAGAACGGACGAATCATGGAATGAGGGTCCGGGACCGGATGTGCGCTATCACATGACACTTACGTATCTTGTGCAGATCTGTGAGCTTTTATGGACAAGAGTCAGCAAGGAAGTGTCATGGGATGAATAAGCACTTTTAAATGTGAAAAAAGGGATAGACTATAACGAAATGTGATGATATAATTAACATGTTCACATTTCTTTTATATGCATGAGATGTGGACATCCGTGCAAATTGAAATTTTTATATGAGGTGGTATTTATCAATGTTTTTGGTTGATAGATACCGCCATTTTTATTAAGAAGCTAACGCTTATTTGGAAGGAGATTGAAAAATGGATGCACAGAACTTTTTGACGATGAGTATGGACGAGCTTGCAAATGAGATTTCTGAGACAAAGAAGAAATTATCTGCTCTTGAGCAGCTTATGAAGATTCGTCAGCAGTTGGGGGAGAGAACGACGAGGCAGATTGAGGCTAAGAAGAAAGCTGAGAAGAGAGCTGCTTTGAAGAATGGATCCGCAAGCGCTTCTACAGCGGCGTCTAATACAACTGCTGAGTCTGAGTCAGGGTTCGGACATGATTTCTTTGGCGAACGCGAAGAATTCTAATGAATACGGATAAAGAAATAGAAATTGTGTGTCAATTATAATAGGAGTATAAACAATTTCTTAATTATCGGTATAACGCACGATTATTTGTTTGAATTGCGCTATAATTATTTGTATCGACGAAGTGTATTTTCTTTTTGGAGGAAAGGAGTGCATTTAAGTGAATAATAGCGCAGAAACAAAAACAGATGGAATTAATTTTTTTAAGAAGATTGGGTTTCAGAATTTAGCTGTAAATGTAGTTATGCTTGTAATGTTCGTTATCGCGATAGTGATCATGGACAGTAACATGAAGAATATTATCAATATTTCTGTAACTGCAAGCAATGACGAGATACAGCTACTTAGCAAAGAGGCAAGGCTTAGAGAAAATCTTATTACTATTGACGGTAATCTTTCAGCCCTGCTCGGTGCAGTATCAATGGGAACAAACGATCCCGCAAACTATGAGGTGTATTTCACCAATATTGATACTGTAGAAAAAGAGATGCCTGATCTTCTTTCTTTTATGCAAGGAAGTATTTTGGTTACTCGGGGTGAGAACGGCGCTGCACAGATGGAAGAAATTATGAGTACCACAAATACTTTTTTGGATATTACAAATGAGATGGTTGTAGCACTTCGAGCAGCGGATGCCGGTACTGCCATGAATATATATATAGATAAATATGTGGATCATCAGGCTGTTGTGTATGCTGCATATGATAATGTAGAAAATGCTATTGCCGTGCTTGGAGAACAGCTAAAAGATTATCTTGATACGATGTATGGTAAGGCGTTTGTTAAGACCATTGTTTTGGTAGTGATATTCGTGATAATCATTGCTGTCAGCCTTGTTCTGAATGAGATGAGAATCAGTAAGAAGATAACAGGTATAGTATCTGAACTTCAGAAAATCATCCATGGCATCAATAATAATGAAGGTGATCTTACGGCACGTATCGAAACCAAGACGTCTACGGAACTTGCCTTTGTTGTAGGAGGTATCAATAACTTTATCGAGACCTTGCAGGGCGTTATAAAAGAAGTTAAGGATGGCTCCATGGTTCTTAATTCGTCATCCGATTCAATGACGCTTAAGATCGAGAAAGCAAGCGATAATATAACAAATACATCGGCTGCTCTTGAAGAGTTGTCAGCAAGTATGGATACAGTATCGACAACCGCCGATCAGATCTCCGGAAAGCTTGATGAAGTTAAGACAGCGACCGATGAGATCAGACAGGAAGCTGCAAACGGTGCAGAAACAGCCGAGAATATTAAGAAGGAAGCTGATGAGATCAAGAATGAAGCTCTCAGGAAGAAAGAGAATACAGGCGTGAAGGTTGAAGAACTCAGCGCGGTTCTTGAAAAATCAGTTAAAGACAGTGAGAAGGTTGCACAGATCAATGAACTTACCAAGGTTATTCTTGATATTGCATCACAGACAAACCTTCTTGCGCTTAATGCTTCAATCGAGGCAGCCAGAGCCGGTGAAGCAGGTAGGGATTTGCGGTTGTTGCTGAAGAGATCAGCGCACTTGCCGATAACAGCCGACAGACAGCCGGAAATATCCAGACAATCAGTAATGAAGTTACAGAAGCGGTTAATACGCTTTCAACAAACGCCATGGATGTTATCCAGTTCATCAATAACGATGTACTTAATGACTATGATACTTTCGTTGAGACCAGTGATAAGTATGAGAATACCGCAGTAGTAATGGATGACATTCTCGATAAATTCAACAGAAAAGCTGATAACCTCAACACTATCATGGACAAGATGGCAGATTCGGTTGAATCTATCACTGAGTCGGTAAAAGAGAGTACTCAGGCAATCAACCTTTCTGCGGCAAATTCTTCCGAGATCGTTGGCCAGATCCAGGGAATCAGCGAAGCAATGGGAGAGAACAACAAGGTTACAGAACAGCTTAACAGCAGTACTAAGCGCTTTGCCAACCTGTAATGTGGTTTGATATTTGAATATTGACTAGCCGTACGACTAAACTTATAGTGTTTATAAGTAAATTTAGCCGTACGGCTATTTTATTGGAAAAATACAGGGTTGTGAGGCAATAGAAGAGATGACATACAGATTAATAGCTTTGTTTTTTATGTTGGTGTTTTATGGCATATATTTTGCCAAGATGCTTATACAGAGAAGTAAAGGTATAGCTACGGATCAGATAGCGAAGGGCAAGGAGCGTGACAAAGGATATTACATTGAGCTTATAATGAAGATCGCGACTTATCTTGTTCCACTGGCAGAAGTGGTATCTATAGTGATTGGTACTGCGGGATTGCCACTGATGTTCAGGATTATCGGAATGTATTTTGCATTTGTCGGTGACATAGTATTTTTTACGGCAGTGTATACGATGCGGGACAGTTGGAGAGCTGGAGTAGCCGCTGACGATAAAGAGAAAAGAAATCTCGTTACGGTTGGAATCTATAATTATTCCAGAAATCCTGCGTTTCTTGGGTTTGACCTTGTTTATATTGGAATCTTATTGATGTTCTTTAATCCGGTTCTTCTTGTTGTATCTGTATTTGCGATGACTATGCTTCATTTGCAGATTCTTAGGGAAGAGAAGTTTCTTGAAGGTATTTTTGGAAGTGAATATGTTGAGTACAAAGAGAGAGCGAGCAGATATGCGGGTATGGGAAAGCTTACTCCGGCTAAGCTTGTTATGTACATATATTTTGTTCTAACTATTTGGTCGGTGCTATATTATTTTACATGCCTTGCATATGGCGGAGGACTGTCACTTTCGTGGGTGTGGCTATGGCTTATTATCGCGGCTTTTTCTGCGGTTAGAGTCTTTATGCTAAAGAGGTGCATAAACGGAAGTGAGAAGAAAAGACTTCCTAAAGTATTAACATGGGCATACAGAGCGGTATTTATAGCTTTTCTTACATATTTTGCCATAACCGAAGTTAAGATCATACGTGCAATGCGTGCAAGACCAAAGGAAAATCTTGATTACATTATTGTGCTTGGAGCGGGACTTCAGGGAACGGAACCGAGCAACGTGTACAGGGTAAGAATAAAAAGAGCGGCAGAGTATCTTGATGAAAATGAAGGTACAAAAGTGATCGCATCGGGCGGTCAGGGGAAATTTGAGCAGATTAGTGAGGCAGAGTGCGCTAAAAGAAAGCTTGTTGGTTCATATGGCATAGATGAGAGCAGAATTATTCTTGAAGAGAAGTCAACTGATACGGAAGAAAATCTAAGATATAGTCTTAAGATCATAGGTGATCCAAAGGCTTCTGTCGGCATAGTTACCAATGGTTTCCATGAATTACGGGCACTATCTATAGCAGAAAGAGAAGGGTATGAAAATGTCTCTTCGGTTCCTGCGAAGACTCTTTTTCCCTGCGGTATTCACTACGTTGTAAGAGAATTTTTCGGTATGACAGAGTTTTATATTAAGAGGGGCATGTAGGAAATTACATGCTCCATTTTTATATTACACAAGGAAAATCCTAGTGGCGGCGACTCTTTATAAATATTATTGGTTGACAACGCGAGCTCTGTATTATATAACTGTATTAAGTTAATTAATACAGAAGTAACAGCGAGATACCTATGAAAATTACATATTGAAGGAGAAGACAGTATGAAAAGAAAGACAGCAGTAATTTTATTGGCATCTGCGATGATGCTTACTATGGTGGGGTGTAGCGGCAATGCGACTGAATTTTTGTCGGAAAAAACTGAAGCTACAGAAACCTGGGAAGAAACAAAGACAGATGAAGGAACGGAAGATAAGGTGGATAATGCAAGCTCAGACAGTGCTTCTGCAGACTCTTCAGACGCGGCCGGCATTACTGCAGCTTCAGTTGAGGATTCATTTACATATAAGGGCGAGACATTTTCGGTTCTTGATGATCTGCAAACTTTTTTGAGCAAAATAGATGCCGTAGGAACTCCTACTTCGGATAGCCCTACTGAAGTAAAAGAGCTTGGTACTCATATTTACTATTATGATGTTGCCGGCAGTGATTGTGATTTTTCGATGTGTACAATTAATAAAAATGGTACGGAATCTATAGGGTCTATCAGTCTTACGGGGGCAAATGTAAAAACATCCAATGGAATCACCAGCGGAAGTACAGTAGAAGAACTTATTTCTGCCTACGGCGAACCAACTTTCAAAAAGAATGAAGGAGAATATTATTATGAAGCTGATAAATATGTTACCAGTTTCGACGTCAGGGATGGAAAGGTATTTGCTATTTACTACTATGTCACAGATTATTACAATTCCAATGTTAAACCTAATCTATAAATAACCACATCTTGAAAGGAGACTTACTATGAAAAAGAAAACGACTATAGCAATAATACTTGCAACTACAATGATGCTTACACTTATGGGATGTGGAGATGCATCTGCAGAGGCTACATCCGAGACAGGCGAAGTTACAGAAGTACAGACAGAAACAAATTCAGATACAGATAGTAAAACAGAAGATAAGGATATAGATGGCGAAGCAGAAACAGGCTCGGAGGATGCTTCAAAAACTTCTGATGCAGCAGCAACGTCAGATGAAGCTTCTTTTGAGTATAAGGGAAAGACTATATCATTCACTGATGATGCGCAGGCTGTAATAGATGCGTTAGATTCTGTTGGAACTCAAGCTACTGATGTCGATCGCACAGGATTTGAAGTTGAAGGAGTAAAATGGAATGACTGGGATATGAATAAAGGTGGCACTCCCAATATATCAGTGGCAACACAGGATGACAATGGAAAGGAGATTATTGGCTGTATCTGCGGCGGAGGTGAAGATTTTAAAACATCAAAAGGAATAAGTACAGGAAGTTCACCGGAAGATATTAAAGCAGCTTATGGAGAACCCTCCAGTATAGGGAAAGTTGCACAGAATGCTGAAAATTACGATTATAAATTTGATTCATTTAAAATATCGTTTTTTATAATGGATGGTGAATTGGATAATATAAGTTATATACATAATAACTATAAAGGATTAAATTGATGAATAAAGGCTATCGCCGTGGGATTATTCCACAAGCGATAGCCTTTATTATGCTATACGAAAACCGGAGAGAATCACAGGATTTACTGAAAATAGCTCATGGCATATACAAGGCAGGTGTATCATCCAATTTATATGCTTTTTAATCTGATGTTTTGCTGCAAAAGCATATAAAGATATAGCGAAAGCAAAACATATATGCTTTTTAATCTGATGTTTGGCTACAAAAGCATATAGAAAATATAGTGAAAATCAAATATATATGCTTTGGATTTCAGTGGCGTGTTAAAAAGGCATATAGAAATATATAAATAGAAACCTTTTATATGTCACAGGTCGAGCTGCGATAGTGTACCGATATTTCGCAAGCGAAATGCTTTGTTATAGTTTGCTTATTTGCTTACTTTAACATTGGTGCGATAATTTGAGCCGTATCCGTCAAGAGAAGTAGAAGACTCAATATAAAGAATATCATCAGAGCAGGAAACTTTTTTAAGCTTGAAAGTGTTATTTGCCTTTTTTACTTTTGGATAATCATCCTCGTCAATTTCCTCATTCGATAAGTTATCGGATATTGTATTTCCTGTACTTTTATTGCCATTGCTTTCATTATAGATATCAGCCTTATTCTTGGCTATAAACAGGTTATGATCGAATACGTTACTGTCACTGTGGGCAAATTGAATCTCGAGACAGCTGTTATTTGTATTATAAACAGTATTGTTGTAAAAATGGCAGTTCAGGGCTTCACCATTTTTATCGACTTCACTTCCACCAAGAATAATGCCTGCAAGATTGTTGTTTTCAACAAGAGTATTGTGGTAAACGTTGATATTGTTTGCGGCTTTATGATGATGTTCTGAAGCAACTTCTATTCCGATATCACAATTAGATACATAATTTTCGTAAACATCTATTTCTTTTCCTCCATCGACGTATATGCCGGCTGCGCAAGTATCACTTCTGTCGCGTTCATCGTTGTAGGTTCTGTTTTTTGCTGAAGAGATGTTTTTTACGGTGTTGCCATGGATTTTGCCATTGTGAGCACGGTCAGCTTCTTCAAGTTCTTTTTTTTCATCTGAAGAGAGTGTTTTGTACTCTTCATTGTTTGGATCAAACTGTTCATAACCTATGGCGTCAATTCCGATATTGTCGCAGTTAGTTATGGTATTGCCAGAAATATTAAAACCCTCAACGTTCCCATTTACGACCAAAGCTTCACTGTTTCCCAAAATGAGATTGTACAATGTACAAGATTCGATAGTAAGATTTGTTATTGCATTATCGGGTTTACCTTTTGCAAGAATACCGTGTGCGTTGTAATCCGGGCTGCGATCGGGATATCCGGTGAGACCCATGTCATGCACTTCGCAATCCTCAATAGTAACATCATCAGAGTCCGGTGCAACATATATACCTATAGGAGCGATTGCTTTTGAAGGACCTTTAAATTTAAGCTTTGTTATTTCGAGTCCTTCTACTTTTACACCTGAAGCGCAGATGCTTACCATGGAATGAGAGCATGTTAATTTCTCATCTTCATCGATTCCACTAATATTTTTATACTTTTTATCAATATCATTGTAGTCAGCTTTTAGCTTTACATCGCCACCGGCAAGGACAGCACCCTCTTCAGCATCTATCGTGATGCTCTTGGTTATGCATAACTGCTCATTATATGTTCCTGCGGGAATTTTAATAGTGTCACCGTCATTGGCGTCTTCCAGTGCTTCAGATATGGTATTGATACCGTCACTTCCTACAACAATTGTTTCACCTTCTTCTGCTTTGATGGAAATTGTTGATGTTAACGAGAATAAAAGAACCGAGCAAAGAATGCCGGGTAGAACAAGAAGATTTTTCTTTTTCATATTAGTATGCCTTTCTGACTGAAAATTGAGTTAACAGTTACATACGTAGATTAGCTAATCATGTATATACTTTAGCATGATATTACTAAAAAGTGAATAAAAATGCGTAAAATGCATAATAAATCTTTATACAATCTTAATACGATAACGTAAGGATTAATATCACCTTATTTGTTTTGGGGTTAACATCTTGGTAAATAAAGGA
>JAFZQT010000056.1 GCA_017620235.1 Butyrivibrio sp.
GAACAAGTTTTGTACTAATATCTGTTATGATGCTTACACTTGTGGGATGTGGATCGGCAAGTACCGGAAAACTAAAATCATCAGATTTATCTTTTGACTACAACGGAAACAGCATATCTGTAAAAAATGATGCAAATAAAACCATTGCCGCCCTTGGTGAGCCAAGTGAAGAACAGACTTCACCTTATAACGAAAATGACAAATTGTATATATTCGGCAGTGAGCCTGACTCAATTGAACTTTCAACTGTTAATGATTACGCACAGTCGCTGATAATTCATGATTCCAATATTAAAACTTCCAGAGATATTGGAGTCGGAAACGTTTATAACGATGTGATCGCAGCGTATGGTGATAACGGCACACATACTATGAATGATGATTCATGGAATATCAGTTATAAATATAAAGATTACATGCTTTCATTTGATATGGAAGGTGAAGACCACAAAGTAACAGCAATTACGTATTCGAATAAACCAATCACTATAAACTAACGGAAATAGACCAGATGAAAGGGGGACACCCTGAGAGAGGAAAGATATGAAACGTTTTTACAGTCGGAAAGCAAAAATAGTATTGGCGATAGCATGCATATTCTTTTTTATATGTTTTTGCGTTAGCGTGGTTGCGTTTTCTATACTTCACAGAACAAGTTATAGAGAAACGGGAAGGGTTAAAGATTTTGATGTAGATGTATACGAGGATGCGGGAATTGCATATGCCGTGTTGGCTCTTTCAAAACATGATTCAGGTTTCAATTCAGATCTTTTAAACGGTATGAATTGTAACTATGGAATTATTGAAGGAAAAGTGGATTCAGATACCGATTTGAATGATAACAGCATATATTTGTATAGGAATTTTGATGGTATTGCTGTACCGGATAAGGTTGGGTATAAGTTTTTTAGTAAGGAATATACTGTAAACAGCGGGACAGTTTTTAATCACAGTGATAAGTTTTTGCGTGTTGTTGATGAGCCTAATTCAATTATTACGGATACCGGGAATCATGAGGAAATATATGAGGTACATGGAATAGGGTACGATCCCTTGGGGAAAAGAGCTTATGTTTATGCCAATGATAGTTTCATTGCATTGGATTCGTTTTGGTATGAGACCGATGGTGTTATTCACAGCGGAAGCGATTTGGGTGAAAATGACGGAAGCGTAGAGATAACACGTGACGCTGATTATGCCGGTAACGATGGTGAAGCTAAAAATGTAGATAGCTCATTCAGTACAATTATGGCTGATAATAAACAGGGCGCTAAAGAGGATACAGAGGAAGGTGCGGAGGAAAACGATAAGTTATATATTGCCGGTAATGAATATGATCCGATCTCAAAGACAATTGAAGGGTATAAATTGTGCTTAAATACCAATGGTGATATGAAAGGAATTTTGAGCGGAGATTATGTGGCAGATCTGTCTCCTATTCATGAAACTTTAAAAGAAATGGATTCTTTTGACAGTGTCGGCACAATGTTTACTGATCTGGGTGATGCTCCAAAAATCAAAACAGAGGTGGAGAATCCCGAAAATAAACATTATACTGTCGTTTGCTTTCCAAATGAAGACAAGCTTTCTGCCAAGGATCATGTAAATGATTATTATGCAAAGGCGGATAAGATTGTTGCTGTGACAGATGCGGTTAACCCTTTTCTTCTATTTCTTGGGATCATTACTTTTATAATGATATGGGTTTGCTTTGTTGTGTTTATCAAAGCAGTAGGCCATACAAGGGATAGTGAGGAGATTTTGGATAACCCGATTGCAAATAAGCCGATAGATTTGGTATTGGTTTGCACTGCGGTTTTTGAGTTTACTCTTTTGGGAATCTCATATTATATAGCGCGCTCTGTGTCACATTATATGGATCTTGTTGCTTTATTCGTGATACTTGTATCTATGGTGACAGTGGGACTTATCTTTTGCTCATCATTGGCAGTTAATTATAAACTCCATAGATTGCACAGGAATTATCTGGTTGCAAAGCTATTTGAAAAAATAAATGGAGTACCAAGATATGGATTCTGTATTTTGCAGAAGCATTCTTCATGATTTTTATAACGCTGTTTTTGGAAAACTATTTCGGTGAGGGCGTTTTACTGATTTCCGGGTTTATGGATAGGGCTATAATTGCATTTTTCATAATGTGGGGAATAAGAAGTTACTCCAAAATAAAAGATTCTGTAGAAAAACTCGCAGCGGGAGATACAACAGTGAATGTTGATGTAAGAGGAATGCCACAGTTTCTTGAGGACACCGGAACTGCAATCAATGATATCCGAAACGGAATTGAGATTGCTTTGGCGGAGCGTACAAAGAGTGAGAGGATGAAGGTAGAGCTTATCACTAACGTATCTCATGACATCAAGACTCCGATCACTTCGATAATAAATTATGTTGATCTTCTTGATAAAGAGAACCTTGAAAATGAGAAGGTAAAAGACTACCTTGAAGTTTTGGACAGGCAGTCTCTGCGCCTAAAAAGGCTTGTTGAAGATATTATTGAAGCATCAAAGATCTCCAGTGGAAATATTAAATTTAATATGGAAGAAGTTGATGCAAAAGTTTTACTTGATCAATCCATCGGAGAATTTTCGGAACGACTTGCGGAGAAGAAGATTGAGGTCGTTGTTAACAGCTTTGATGACAAAATAATTCTTAAGGCTGATAACCGATATCTTTGGAGAGTATTTGATAACATTATGAGCAATATTGTCAAATATGCGCAGGCAGATACAAGAGCATACGTGGATCTTGAAAAAGAAGGAGATAAACTCAGATTTATCTTTAGAAATACATCCAGAGAACAACTAAACATTTCTCCTGAAGAACTTATGGAAAGATTTGTCAGAGGAGATAAATCACGATATACAGAAGGGAACGGACTCGGCTTAGCAATCGCTCGTAGCCTCACAGAGGCTATGGGAGGAACAATGAACATAGTAATAGACGGAGATTTCTTCAAAGTAATCCTTGAGTTTGACGCGATCACTATAAACTAATGGAAATAGACCAGATGAAAAGAGTACACCTTGAGAATGGAGAGAAAAATGGAACGATTTTACAGTCGGAAAGCAAAAATATTATTGGCGATAGCATGCATATTATTTGCTACTTGTTGTTTAATAAGCACGATTTCATACCATATACTTGGAATTTATGATTTTAGGAATAGAGTAAATACCGATCCGGGAAAGGCGTATGCTACATTGGCTCTTTCCAAATATGATTCTGATTTTAATGCCGATCTTTTGAATGGGATGAATTGTTATTATGGAATCATTGATGGGAATGTGACTGAAGATACCGATCTGAATGATGCCGGTACATATCTGTATCGCAATTTTGACGGCATTTCTTTGCCAAAAGAGGGCGAGTATTATGAACACACTTATACTATTAACGATAATACAGATTTTAAGAACGTTGATACTTTAGATGATCCTTTGGCAATATTTGGTGCGGATCCCTCTTTTTATATCGACACAGGTGTTGCTATAGACACAGTAAATTATGATATAGACGGTATAGGATACGATACCGTTGGCGGAAAGGCATATGTATATGCAAACAAAAGATTTTATCTACTGAGGTCAGGTGAATATGAATACACTGACAAAGGCAAGAGCGTAAAAGAAAGTGTGGATGGCATTTACGGACCGGCTTGGGGCACGGACACGTTTAATATTGACGGTGTTGAATATGATCCTATTTCAAAGTCTGCGCCGGATTATAATTTG
Organism: Butyrivibrio sp.; assembly: GCA_017620235.1. GTDB lineage: Bacteria > Bacillota > Clostridia > Lachnospirales > Lachnospiraceae > Butyrivibrio. The sequence continues at coordinate 3,753 of JAFZQT010000056.1, forward strand.
TATTTGAAGTCAATGAACGGTGACGAATTGGGACGTTTGAGCGGAGATTATGTGATAGATCTTTCACCTCTTCATGGTACTTTAAAAGAATATGATCCATGTAATGCGCTTGAAACACCGTTTTCTGATTTGAAGGACTCTTCAAAAATTCAGACTGTGGCAGAAAAAGTTGATAACAAACATTATACTTTCATATGTTTTCCAAATGAAGCAAAGCTTTCTGCCAAAGATCATGTAAATGATTATTATGCGAAGATTCAAAAATTTGTCAGTGTATCATACGCTGTCAGACCTTTTCTTCCGGTAATGAGTATTATTGCTCTTATTATAGCTATTGTTTGCTTTGTCCTATTCATGAGGGCTGCAGGCCATACGATACATAGTGAAGAAATCGTGGATGGCCCGATTGAAAAATTACCGATAGATCTGGCATTGCTTGTAACAATTATTTTGGAATATATATTCTTTGAAATAGCATTAAATTTTTATGCGACAGCACTAAATATGGGCATGACATTGCCGGTTTATACTTGGGCTTTGGGCGCAGTTGTGATGTTCATGTTGTCGATGGCAGTGGGATTGCTCTTCTGTTCAACAGTGGCAGTTAATTACAAACTTCATAGATTGCACAAGAACAATTTGCTTGCAAAGCTACTGCTGAAATTTGAATTAAAGAGTCGGATAAAAGAATGAAAAGGGGAACCCCCTGAGAGGAAAAAATGAAACGATTTTACAGTCGAAAAGCTAAAATTTTATTAGCGATAGCATGCACGTTCTTTTTCGTATGTTTTTGCTTAAGCGTTCTTGCGTTTCATGAGCTTAATAGAAATGGATTTCGAGATGAGTTTCGTAAAAGAGTATATGATAATGCGGGAAATGCATATGCTGTACAGGCTCTTTCTAAATATCAGTCCGGATTTAATGTTGGTTTTTTGAATCGAATGAATTGTTATTACGGAATTATTGAGGGATATGTGTTGCCGGATATTGACTTGAATGATCCCGGTATATATTTGTGTCATAATTTTGAAGGTATCCCTGTGCCGAAAGATGACTATTTTATATATTCGTATGTTATTAATAGCAAAACAGTTTTTGATAAAACGTTAGATTTGATCGGATTATCGAGAGAAGATCGCATCAATACGGACCCCGGTGAAATGAAATCGGTAGTATATGATATACAAGGGGTAGGATACGATCACTTGGGGAAAAAGGCATATGTCTATGCAAATGACAGTTTTTATGCACTGAGTAGGGCTTTTTATGAGTACAGTGATAGCTATTCGGTTACATCAATAACAGATGTGGATAGCACCTATAGGACTATTTGGAATAAAAATAAACCGAATGAGAGTATTGAAGATGCTACAGAAGGGAATGAAAAGCTATATATTGCCGGTGAGGGATATGATCCAATCTCAAAGGTGGATAAAGATTATAAATTGTTTTTTAGGACCCACACCGGAACAGGAATACTGAGTGGAGATTATATAGCAGATCTTTCACCACTTCACGATTCTTTAAAAAATGTTGATACATTTGCCGGTACGCGATTTGCTGATATGGCGAATCCTACTCAAATTACAACGAAAGTGGAAGATCCGGAAAATATGCATTATACCTTCGTTTGTTTTCCGGATGAAGCCAAGCTTCTCATGAAAAATCATGAAAATGATTATTATGCAAAGGCACAGAAAATAGTAAAAGCAGCAGATGTGCTTCATCTTATTCTTCCGGTGATTGGTATGATCGTGCTTTTGTTGCAGTGGGTTTGTTTTGTTCTATTTATGAAGGCAGCCGGTCATACTGATCAGTCTGAAGAAATTGTGGATGGTCCTATTGAAAAGATACCGATAGATTTGACTTTAATTATAACAGTAATCGTAGAAATCATACTCCTGTATTTAATAATTGTATATTCGAGCTTGCAACCGTTTTATTTGGCGCTTATTGCCATAACTGTTGGTTTTATATTGGTGTCGTTAGTGAGTTTGATATTTTTTTCATCCCTTGCGGTTAATTTCAAACTTCATAGATTGCATAAAAACTGTTTGTTTATGAAACAGTTGATGATATTTGGATGGAAGACACGAATATGGATCATATATGGTATAGCAACTTTAGTATTATTTTGGATAATGAATAGTGTTGCTGATATATTCTATGATTATCCGGAGTATTTTATTTTGTTTTTTATTGATAAGGCTATACTTGCGTTAGCAATATTCTTGTGGATAAGAAGCTATTCCAAAATAAAAGGCACTGTAGAAAAACTTGCGGAAGGAGATACGACAGCACGCGTTGATGTGACCGGAATGCCACAGTTTATGAGGGATACCGGTGAAGCGATAAATGATATCCAAGAGGGAATTGAGATTGCTCTGGTGGAGCGGACAAAGAGTGAGCGATTGAAGACGGAGCTACTTACAAATGTATCTCACGATATCAAGACGCCTATCACATCGATAATCAATTATGTTGATCTTCTTGATAAAGAAAAACTGAAAAATGATAATGCAAAAGAATATATTGAGGTTTTGAACAGACAGTCGCTGCGTCTTAAGAAGCTTGTAGAAGATCTTATTGAAGCATCAAAAGTCACTACAGGAAATATTGAATTTGATATGGAACAAGTGAACGCAGGAGTTTTGCTTGATCAATCTATCGGAGAGTTTGCGGAGCGACTTGAAAAAAACAATATAGAAGTTGTTGTGAACAATGAAGATGGTGAAATGATGCTTCGGGCAGACAACCGATATCTTTGGAGAGTGTTCGACAATATTATGAGTAACATTGTCAAGTATGCTCAGGCAAATACCAGAGCGTATGTAGATCTTAAAAAAGACGGCGACAAGCTTAGGTTTATTTTTAGAAATACCTCTAGGGATCAATTAAATATTTCGCCTGAAGAACTAATGGAAAGATTTGTCAGAGGAGATAAATCACGATATACAGATGGAAACGGACTCGGCTTGTCTATAGCTCGTAGCCTTACTGAGGCTATGGGAGGAACGATGAATATATTTATAGACGGAGATTTCTTTAAGGTGATTCTTGAATTTGACGCGATTGTAGAAAGCGGAGAATAAAGTTATGGGGTATACGGCATTTCAGCTTTTTCTAATTATTGGAATTGTAGTTGTTTGGATACGAATAGAGGATTGAAAAGAAATTAAGGGAGCAGGTATGGAAAAAAGAAACAGAATTATTGCTATTGCAATGTGTACGTTTATGGTTTTGACATCTGTAGCATGCGGAAAGCAGAATGGAGCAGATGAGCTTTCGCTCTCTGTTGAGGATGTTACGAGTGAAGAAACTGCGGCAGAGGCTTCACAGGAAAAAGGAGAAAACTTTGAGATTCCTGAGGGAATGTACCTCAGTGAGGTTACCGGTGAACCAATTAGTGAAGAGATCAAAGATCAGCGTCCTATCGCTGTAATGGTCGATAATGAGAAGATAGCACTTCCTCACTTTGGAACAGCTGAAGCAGATGTTGTTTATGAGATCATGAACAGTACAAAGAATGACAGAATTACCAGACTTATGTGTATCGTAAAAGACTGGGGCAAGATTGAGCAGATGGGAAGTATCAGAAGTACGAGGCCTACCAATATTCTCCTTGCAGCTGAGTGGGATGCGGTGCTCTGCCACGATGGAGGACCTCCGGTTCATATTAACGCATACTTGGATAATCCCTGGGCACAGCATTTCTCAGGTACTTTTTCAAGGGTTAAAAATGGAAAGCCAAAAGAATTTACCGAGTATATCTGCGGTGGAGATCTTGAAAAGAATTTCTCAAGTAATGCATCAAAGCCGGGATATTCGACGACTTATACCGAGTACAGAAACGAGGGAAGTCATTTTAACTTTGTTCCTTACGGCCAAGAAGTAGATCTTACAAAGGTTTATGACAAAACATATCCTGCAACGGAAATCAAACTTCCTTTCTGGCATAATACTTCAACTCTTAAGTACAACGAAGAGACTAAGGAGTACGAGTATTACGAGTACGGATCCCGTCATGAGGATGCCGAGGACAAGGAGCCTCTCAGCTTTAAGAATGTCCTTATTCAGAAATGTGATTTCAACCAGCTTGATGACGAGGGTTATCTTATTTATAACTGTATCGATTCAGGAAAGCAGGGATGGTACATCACAAACGGTGTCGGCAAGGTCATCACATGGGTAAAAGACAAGGATACACATTTAACCAAGTACTATGACGATAAGGGTGAGGAAATCCAGATCAACACAGGTAAGACATATATCTCACTTGTTCCGTCAGATACATGGGAATCTCTTACCGTAAATTAAATAAACTATTAGGGAGCATATCAGTGATTGGTATGCTCCCTTTTTTATTAATGAATCAGATGTTTTTGAAGATGGCACCTTTTCTTTTATCGAGTGCAAAAAGTAAGATCATGCCGAGTACGAAGCATGAGATCACTTCGCCGATAAAAACTGTCAGCATGAAGTATGGAAGAGTTCCCTCTAACTTATATACGTGGATGAGCACGAGAGGAACGATGATAGTATTTGCAACAATAGGTGGGATAGGGCAGAGCCAGGTCCTGAGCTTACTTGTGCGATGTAGATCTTGAGCAGAAGTATTTTTTAACCCGTGTGCAATAAGGTAAGTTCCAAGCGCACCAAGAAGTGTTGCGACAGAGCCGAAGATGATGTCAAGAAGCATGCAGCCTGTTGTTATATTCGCGATGATACATCCTATGAAAAGCCCCGGTATTGCGGCGGGAGTAAAGAAAGGCAGAATTGTAAGTGCCTCCGAAAAACGAACCTGAATCGCGTAATTTGCAAGACCAAGCATGTTTGCAAAGTGCGTCAAGACGACGTAAAGAGCTGCGATCACGGCAGCCTGAGTGATAAATAGAGTCTTTTTGTTATTCATTTAAATCTCCTTTAGTTTTGTTTATTGTCAGGAAGGTCTCGAACTGACATAATAATACTATCATCTTTTGGAAAAAATGACAGGAGGCACGCGGAATTACATGAGCAGAAACTACAAGTTCTTGATTAGTTATGACGGTACCAGATTTCACGGATGGGAGAGGCAGCCCGGCAAAGATATGACTATACAGGGCAAGCTTGAGAGTGTTCTTAATAAGATGGTGAATCTTCCTGAGGGGACGATCAATCTTATTGGCGCAGGCAGAACCGATGCCGGAGTTCATGCAAGGGCAATGACTGCAAATACGGCTCTCGACACCCGGATGACAGAAGATGAGATTCAGGATTATATGAACAAGTATCTTCCCGAGGATATCAGCATCAATGATGTAAAGGTATGTTCGGACAGATTTCATTCCAGATACAATGCGCTTGGAAAGACGTACAGATATACCTGTTGGTACGGAGCTTCCAAGCCTGTTTTTGACAGAAAATATGTGACTGTGCTTACCCAAAAGCCTGATGCGGATAAGATGAGAGCTGCGGCTGAGATTCTCGAGGGCACACATGATTTCAAGAGCTTTTGCGGAAACAATCGCATGAAAAAATCCACGGTAAGATGCGTCGATTCCATCAAGATAGAAGAGAGTGGCAATTATATCAGATTCTATTTTCATGGGAACGGTTTTTTGCAGAACATGGTCCGTATCCTTACGGGAACTTTGCTTGAAGTCGGTTACGGAAACATTGCTCCCACTGACGTAAAAGAGATCCTTGAGGCCTGCGACAGACAGAAAGCCGGTCCGACAGCTCCGCCGATGGGATTGTGCCTTATGAAAGTGGACTATTAAAAATAACTAAATTTAGTAAAAATACGTTGATATATGCATAGGTTTTAGCTTAATATAGTATTATTGTTTATCAAAATATTAATATGAGGGGACACTAATGACAAACAAAATCTTTTATGCACTATCACGTATCGCGCTTTCTGCGGTTGTAGCACTAAGCGTCTTTTCTTTTGATACTGTCGATTCCAGAGCGGAGGGCACAGGATCGGTAGCTATCACATCAGCATCTATCACTAATGACGGCGAAAAAGTTACGGTAACTGCATCGGTTTCGCAGGCACCTCAGAGTGACAACGGAATGTTGTATCTTTTCGCAGAGAAGGTTTATCAGAACGAACCTGCGGGAGCACCCGTTGCATCAGTGCCGATGAATACGGCGGTTACTTTTTCTTTTCCACTTGGATATAAAACAGCTCAGTGTAAATTGTACGATAAATTCCAGGTTGCAGTACTTTCAGGCGGTGTGTTCGTTCCTGTTTCGGGAAGCCGCTATATAACCAATCCGGAGGTGCTTGCAAAATCTTCTCCGGCAAGAAGGAACAATGGTAAAAAAGGTCTTATCCTTGACGGAGCGAAGATCGGTAACGGAAACACAGAGGCTTCGCAGCTCGGAGTACAGCAGGCTGCATACAATATCAATCTTGAAGATATCATAGGCGGAAACGGGGGCGTTGTTTTCGAATATAACGGAAAGACATATAACTATGATTCTTCATATCTCAGTCAGTACGATCACGCTATCAGAACATGCACACAGCAGGGAATGGGCGTTACGATAGTTCTTTTGAATCCTTATGTTCCGGGTGAGGATTTCATGATCTCACCTTATTCAAGAGGCGCGCATTCACGTTATTATATGATGAATACGTCTGATGATGTCGGACTTGAGAATCTCGAAGCGGTAGTAACATATCTTGCTTACAGATATAACGGACAGAATGGCTTTGGACAGGTAGATAACTGGGTTATCGGAAACGAAGTAAATGCCAAGAATGAATGGAATATTGCAAACGTTTCAGACGAAATGCTTTATGCGCAGCTCTATGCCGATGAGCTCAGAGTGTGTTACAATGCCATAAGAAGTAAAAACGCAAATGCGAATGTTTGTGCAAGTTTTGATCATAACTGGACTTACAAAAATGTTCCTTCATATTTTTCAGCTAGAAGTCTTATAGAAGCAATGAATGCATGTATTGTGGCACAGGGTAATTTTGACTGGGCGCTCGCTGAGCATCCTTACAACTACCCTATGGTATGGACTGCGTTCTGGTCACCTAAGAATGAAGCTATGGCTGCTTTGGTCAGACATGATATTGATACACCTTATATTTCAATGCAGAATATCGAGCAGCTTACGGACTATATGTGCCAGCCCGCAATGCGTAACACTAAGGGCGCGGTAAGGCCGATTCTTCTTACGGAAGTTGGTTACACATCGACTCAGGGACAGGAAGCTCAGGCAGCAGCTATTGTCTATGCTTATCAGAGAGCTATGACTAATCGCTATATCAACATGATAGTCTTTAACAGACAGACTGATTATCCTGTTGAGGTTGCACAGGGACTTGCTGTAGGTCTTACGGGACAGGATGGTTCAAGAAAGCTTGCTTTTGAGTTCTATCAGCAGATGAGTAATCCTAATAATGCCGCAGCTTATATTCAAAGAGCTGCCGCCAATGCCGGAATTGCTGACTGGAATGCTGCTATGTATGCACGATAATCATAAAATGATCGGTATGGGAAATCGCAAATGAGAATAATTGATTATTACAATTATATAGCTACGGCTGCCTGCGCTGTTATCGGCGCAGCAGCCGTTATTATTTACAAAAAGGCAAAAGACAAGGATGTAGAGGCTAAAGGGGCGGCGGTGCTTTCGGCAAATGCAGCCCGAATATTCCTGATAGTTATAATGCTTTTTGCAGCCGCAGTAAGGCTCATCGGGCTTGGAAGTATTCCCGCGGGGCTTCAGCAGGACGAGGCTTCTCTTGGATATGATGCCTTTGCGATTGCCAAATACGGAGTTGACAGAAACGGGTTCGCGTACCCGATATACCCGATAACCTGGGGATGCGGCGGCGGAAGTCCGCTCATGATCTATCTGAACGTCCTTACGATCAAATTGTTTGGAACGGGCGTGGTAAAGTTAAGACTCCTTCCCGCGATTCTTGGAGTTGCCACGGTATATGTTTTTTATCTGATATTAAAAGAGATCACTCTTTCTGAGAAAAAAGCTCTTTTTGGCGCGGCATTTCTCGCGGTTTGCCCGTGGCACATCATTCTTTCAAGATGGAGCCTTGACAGTAATATAATGCCGTTCACGCTGGGGCTTTCCGTATATCTTTTTATCCTCGGAATTAAGACTGAGAAGACGCTTATCTATTGTCTGAGCGCAGCTTCCTATGCGCTGTGCATGTATAGCTATGGCTCGGCGACAATAGTTATTCCGATTCATTTGCTGCTCATCAGTATTTACTGCCTAAGGAAAAAAGTTCTGAGTGTAAAGCAGCTTATCCTTGCTATGGTTACGTTTATTATAGTGTTTGCGCCGCTTCTTGTTTTTTATGCGGTGAACTATCTTGGACTTCCTGAGATAGTGACAGGCAGCTTTTCATTTAATAAGTTTACGGCGTCGAGGTCTGATGAGGTATTCCTTCGCCTTGATTCAAGCCTTCCCGCGGCGCTTTGGGATAATGTAAAGCAGCTTCTTATCACGCTGACTATAGGTGACAACGATGAGATGCTTTGCCATTTTATTCCGGGATATGCGACTCTTTTTGAGTTTACGTTCCCTATAACTTTCCTTGGAATTTTTATTGGGAAAAAAGCTTTTGACATAAAAGCTGAAGATAATAAAAGATCCGCCATGGACGCGGTGTTCACGACACTTCTTATTTCCTGTGTTTTGTTTGCACTCGGGATCAGATCGGATGTAAGCAGAATGGTAATGATATTCCTTCCGCTCATTTATTTTATGGTTAAGGGGATTTCATTTATTTGGGACAGACGTGCAATTGGCGCTTATGCAGTGATGGTCGTTACTTTCCTCGCTGCGGTACTTTTTGTAAAAGACTATTTCGTTGGATTTAATGACAGGACTTCGGATATATTTATGCCCGGATACGGCGAAGCTACAAAGCGCGCCTATGAGATAGCAGGGGATGAAAAAGAGATCTATTCAACTTATGAAGATCTCTCCGCGCCTTTTATGCTGGCTCTTTATTATACGGATTACGATCCGGTAAAATTCGCGGATACTGTTGTTTATAAGGATGAAACTGCGGAATTTAGAGTTGCTGAGAGTTTCGGGAATTTCAAGTTCGGACTTCCCGAAGATTATGCGAGTGATTCTTACAAAGATGCGGTACTTATCCTTAGCAGCTCAGAGCTTGAAAGTATTGATCAAGGCTCCGGCTGCACTATAGAAAATTTTGGTAAGTACTCGGTTGTCTATAATTAAGTATTTTCTTAGATTTCTTCGGATGAGAGCTCTTCCCACTCGTCATAGAGTGTGGAGAGCTTTTCTTGTATCTCGGTCTGCTCGTCTGTGAGCTTTCTGAGCTTGGCAAGGTCGGATCCTACAGCGGGATTGGAGATGAGTTCAGTGATCTCGCTGTCTCTTGCTTCAAGCTTTGCGATATCCTCTTCACACTTTTTAAGAGCTGCTTCAATCTTTTTTCTTCTTGCTTTAGCTTCTTTCTGAGCCTTGTAATCGTTACTTCCCGATGACTGTGTTTGAGTCGTGTCGGAAGCAGAAGAGGAGGCTGCGGGAGAGCCGATTGAGTTTGAGCCTGTATCTGATGTTCCAAAAGTGTTCTGCATCTTTTCCTCGACATGCTCAATGTAGTAGTCGTAGTTTCCGATGTAATTGACCATGCTTTTTCTTGTGAGGTCAAGGATTCTTGTGGCAGTCTTATTTATGAAATATCTGTCGTGGCTTACATAGAGGACAGTTCCTTCATAGCCCGAAATTGCTGATTCAAGGATTTCTTTACTTGTAATATCAAGGTGGTTCGTAGGCTCGTCAAGGATGAGGAAGTTTGCATCAGAGAGCATAAGCTTTGCAAGGCTGACTCTTCCTTTTTCTCCGCCCGAAAGGTCACCGATCCTCTTAAATACATCATCTCCCGTGAAAAGAAATGCTGCGAGAGTGTTCCTTATCTCTGTGTTGTTGAGTGACGGATATGCGTCCTGTAGCTCGTCAAAGAGAGTCTTATTATCGTTGAGGACGTGGTGTTCCTGATCGTAGTAACCGATCTCAACCTTTGTTCCAAGCGTGATCTTTCCGCTGTCTATGCTTTCAAGTCCGTTGATCATCTTAAGAAGAGTAGTCTTACCTGTTCCGTTGTCACCAATGATCGCAACGTGCTCGCCCTTTTTGATTTCGAAACTTATATTGGAAAAGAGCTCCTGACTTCCGAAAGCCTTGGAGAGATTATCTGCTTCAAGGACATCTTTTCCGCTTTCGCAGGATGGCTTTAACGTGATCTTCATGCTGTCGTCGATTGTTGCTGGCTTATCGAGACGAACTGTCTTTTCAAGCATCTTTTCGCGGCTCTCTGCGCGCTTTATGGATTTCTCTCGGTTAAAGGATTTTAACTTTGCGATTACTTCTTCCTGATGCTTGATTTCCTGCTGCTGTTTCATGTATGCGCTCCACTGAGCAAGTCTTTTTTGCTCTTTCTTAACGGAGTATGCGCTGTAGTTGCCGACAAAGCTTGAAACAAGTGTGTTCTCAACTTCGATGACTTTGCCTACGATCTTATCAAGGAAGTATCTGTCGTGGGAGACGATAAGTACGGCGCCCTTGTAGTTGAGAAGGTAGTTCTCGAGCCATCTGATCGAAGTCATGTCAAGGTGGTTCGTGGGCTCGTCGAGGATTATAAGATCCGGTGAGCTTAGAAGGAGCTTACCGAGAGCCACTCTTGTCTTTTGACCGCCCGAAAGGGTAGAGATTTTCTTATTGAGTTCATCTTCCGAGAAGCCAAGTCCCTTTGCTACGCCTGTTACTTCGCTCTGCCATGAGTAGCCTGACATTCTCTGGAACTGCTCGTTCATGAAAGTATATCTGTCCATGAGGCGTGTGAGTTCATCGCCTGTGACGTGCTTCATCTCTTCCTCGGCGGCTCTGATATTTTCCTCGAGCTCGATGACGTGCTTTTTTACCTCCATGAGTTCTTCGAAGATGGTGTTCTCTGTCTGGACGTTCTGGTTCTGCGCAAGGTATCCCCATGTGACGTCCTTTGAAAAAGTCACTTCGCCGCTGTCTGCTGCGAGCTGACCGATTATTATCTTGAGAAGCGTTGTCTTTCCTGCACCGTTTATGCCGACGATCGCAGCCTTCTCGTTATTTTCAATATGAAAAGAAGCATCTTTTAAGATGTCTTTTCCATCGAAACTTTTATTTATATTATGTACTGATAAAATCATGTTTTTTCTCCAAATAACTACATTTTGCAACACCACATTTTAGCATGCGGGCGCAAATATGAAAAGATATGCTAAGATGTGGCACTGCAAATATGAAAATGCATACTTGATTTGACAGTTTATTGCGAGCATGACAGGTGATAAAATATAGTTGTTTGTAAGAATCGCGATAGATTCTGAGATTATAAATTTACGTGCAAGGGAGCGCGCATGACACAGAAGAAAGACAAGAATGGATTAACTGAAAAAGATTTTTTGAAAAACTATAAGGCGGGAAGCTATGAGAGACCGTCCGTTACGGCGGATATATTGGTGCTTGGGACAAGTGCGGATCTGCGGACTTTGAAGATCCTTTTGGTGAAAAGGGATGAGCATCCGTATCTGGAGCAGTGGGCTCTGCCGGGAGGTTTTGTTCGCAAAGATGAGACTGCGTATCAGGCAGCAGAGAGAAAACTCTCGCAGGAGACGGGGCTTGAAGGAGTGTACCTTGATCAGATCTATACCTTCACCAATCCCGCAAGAGATCCGAGAACTTGGGTTATGACAATCGCATACCTTGCCTTGGTTTCCGATACAAGCGACGATGTTTTGCACGGAATTACTTGTGCCGGCGTCGGAGATGTTGACGGTGGTGTGCAGGATGCTGCGTGGTTTGATCTTGTGATCGATGCGGACAGTATTAGCTTTATCAACGCTGAGAGAAACGTCGAGATCAGGTATTCTATCGAGAACAAGCGCTTTAAGAACGGCAGGATCTATTATGAGAACTGGGTTTCAAGCCTTGTGAGCAAAGAGGCGCTTGCCTTCGATCATATAGAGATAATCATAGAATCAATCCTTAAGCTCAAGGCTGAGTTTGAGCATACTGATCTTTCTTTCAATATGATAGGAGAGAAGTTTACTTTGCCGGATCTTCAAGCTTTGTATGAGCTTGTGCTTGGCAAGAAACTCTACAAGACAAACTTCCGCGCAATGATTGCCCCAAAGGTCGAGGCTACCGGCGCTAAGATGAAGTCCATCAGCAGCAACAAGATGTCCGCCGAGTATCGGTATAAGGGGTGAGGGATTCTTTTTCTTTGAGTATTGATATAAGGGAAGAGGGATTGAGCTTGAAAAATATTTCGCTCGAGCGTGCTATAGCCTGTTGGAATCTGTGATTTGCGCTTTTCAACAGGTAGGAATACGTGAGCTGACCTGTTGGAATTGCAATTTGTAGGATTCCAACAGTAAAAAAGAGCGGCTGCTACCTGTTGCTTTTGACGTTTTTGGAATTCCAACAGTAAAAAATAGTAGTAACTACCTGTTGCTTTTTGCATTTTCTAAATTCTAACAGGTGAAAACGGTTGAAATAGCCTGTTGAAATTAGAGAAATAAAGAAAGCAACAGTAAAATAAGAGAAAAACAGCCTGTTGAAATTATAAATAATAGAATTCCAACAGTAAAAAGAAAGTGAGAAGCATAAAACTGCCGATAATTGCGGCGTTTTTATGCTTTTTATTTTTTATGTTGACAAAGTAGTAAAATGCTACTATTATGTAATCAAAGATAAAAGTAGCAAACAGCTACTAATTCAAAGATATGAAATCCCTGAAGTAAAGGAAGGAGAAGCAGTATGAAACTAAAAAAATTTAAAACAAACGATTATGTAATGGTTATCAAGAATGGAAAAGTGATCAAGGAAGGTTTGGGATTGTCAGTGTTCTACAACAATCTTACGACCAGCATCATGGTAGCGCCCTCAACTGCTTTTGACGGGGCATTCGCATTTGATGATGTGGTAACAAGCGATTATCAGAGCGTATGTGTTCAGGGCGTAACGACCTACATGATCACAGATTACGACAAAGCTTCAAAGATGCTTGATTTCGCATATCAGGCAAACATATCTACAGAGCAGAAGATTGCCGAGCAGATGGCTCTTTTGGAGAAAAGAATAAACAACATAATTAAAGCGATAGTCATTCGCGAAGTCAGCAAGAAAGATGTAAGAACAATCATAAGACTTGCGGATGAGATGGCACAGACCATACAGGAGGCACTTATAAATGATGAAGCAATAGAAAAGCTTGGTGTAAGCATCGTGGCGATCAATATCCTTGGCATCAATCCAAAGACAGAGACAAGAAAAGCGCTTGAGGCAGCAGCTCGTGAGCAGATCTTAAAGGAGCAGGATGATGCGATATACAAGCGCCGCAATGCAGCAATAGAGCAGGAGCGCACGATCAAGGAAAACGAGATCAACACAGAGATCAAGGTAGCTGAGAAGGAAAAAGAAAAGGAAGAAAAAGAGCAGGAAATGAAGCTGTATGTACAGCGCTGCGACCTTGACATGATGAAGGAACGCGAAGAGAGAGAACAGGAAATGCGCATGAGAGCTCTTAGGAGCGAGCTTGAAATGAGCACTGAGAAACAGGAAAAAGAATTTACTCTCAAAGAAATGGCTGCGACAAAGAAACTTGAGATTGAGAGCAAGGAAATGCTCGGAAAGCTTGAACTTGAAAATAACGAGATGCTTGGAAAGATTGAACTTGAGAAGAAGAACAGTGAGTTCACGGCACTTGAAGCAGAGAACGAGAGAGTAAAGGCAGATCAGCAGGCATATGCATTGAAAGGACTTGTGGATGCTTACAACAACTTGAATGTAGCACTTGTCGAAGCTTGCGCAATGGCACAGACAGACCCGAGCACACTCATGGCTAAGGCATTCATGAACATCGGAGAGAACGCCGATAAGATCGGAGCACTCAATCTCACACCGGATCTTTTACAGACAATAACAAACGGACTTGCACAGAAGAACTGATGAAAGCGTACTTTCTAGCAAATCCAAATAATTAGGAGGCTACTATGGACAGGGGAATGAATAAGGTTGTTTTGATAAAACGCCGCACAAGATATGAAGAACTTAAGAGAAGATACAACACCGTAGAGCAGGCGAGATTCTACATTGAGCACCTCGGTGCCGATTTCTCCGACTACGAAAGAGAAGATAAGACCTACAATGCGGCTCTTGAAAATATCAGAAACCTGATTCGCCCCTGTGCAAGGCTTCAGGAGATCGACAGAGAGTACCTCCCCAACATGATTTTTGGAAAAGATGACATCGTGATAGCGGTCGGTCAGGATGGGCTTGTCGCAAATGCCATGAAGTATCTGGACGGTCAGCCTCTGATCGGCGTAAACCCAGATCCTGCAAGGTGGGATGGAGTTCTTTTACCCTTTGAGACCGGAGAAATAGGCAAAGTTCTTCCCAAGGTGATTAATGGCACATTTGATACAAAAAATGTTACAATGGGAAAAGTGGAGACTAAGGATGGTCAGGTATTATATGCGGTAAATGATTTCTTTATCGGAGTATCTAATCATACCTCAGCAAGATACAACATTAACTATCGCAACCAGGTTGAAAATCAATCATCATCGGGAATAATAATTTCTACAGGCTTTGGAATGACTGGCTGGCACAAGTCGATCATGGCAGAGTTTGTGGGGATAGCCAAAGCATTTGGGCTTAATTACGTTACCGAACTTCACGCGGACTGGGGAGCAAGACAGCTGATCTTTCAGGTAAGAGAACCGTATCCTAGCAAGTTTACACAGGCGGATATAGTATTCGGAAAGATAATGGATAATGAGAAGTTGGTTATCACGTCGAACATGAGTGAAAACGGAGTTGTTTTCTCTGACGGCGTTATCGATGACACTATTGATTTCAACGCAGGAATGGAAATTACAATAGGTGTCTCGGACCGAATCGGAAGGCTCGTGACCGGTTAGGAGTTTATATGGGAATCAGCTTTGATAAATATTTTGACTGTGACGGAAATATCAGGGAAGGAGTGCTCGAGAGCAACAAGTGGCTTAAGTTTCTGACGGAGACGGATAATGTCTATGTCAACGCGGAGCGCCTTGAGAGTATCGGCAGTTTGTCGGGAAAAGAGACTTTGATGTATGTCATGAGAACTCTTGATATTCTCGAAGAAGTATCGAAGCGTGACGGGCTTCCCAATGAAGAAAAAGAAATTGTTGAAACCACACTTAAGTGGTCAGAGGTAGCAAAAGGCGGACTTTCCAAAGAACGAAGCGAATGGCGTAAAAAAGGCTACCCAATAGATATACATAATATAGCATCAGCCTATATCTACAGAGATGAGACGGGCGATGAAGGATTCATATATACACTGATCAAGACTCATGGAGTAATTGGTCAGTGTATTCGGGGTGAAATCTCTGTTTCGGGGAATAAAGAACTTTTGGCATATCGTGAAGTCAAAGATATCGACCTTCACAGAATCTTATTTGCACTAAATGAGTGCATTATCAGAGCGGTTTCCGACAAAATCTGGAAAGAGAATAAAGTGAGCGTGGAATCCATGATCCGCGATATTGTTGCAGGTGACCTTAAAGAGTTCTCTGCGCAGTACAGATTACAGAGACTTTGCCCTTCTGAGATGGAGTTTTTTGAAAGTGACGTCACCTTTTTTGAAAAAGAGATCTTTCCTAAGTTTGAGCTCTGGTACTTTGAAGCCGCGCTCTCAAGCTTTGATATGGGGCAGATAAGGACGATTCTAACCAATACATTAAGGTCGATAAAGGCGTCGGGAAAAGAGGTTGAGCGCCTTAACTTTAAGCCTCTTTCTGACAATCTTTTCTATGATTATGAGGAAAAGAAACATGTAAATGTATATAAAAAGCGCATCATTGAGAAATATCTTCTTGATGCGTCGGTTCAGAATGTTGACATCGAGGTGAAGGTAGAGAATAAGAGTGCTTTCGTTGATTTTAATTTTTCCAAGGTCTGCGAAAAACTTATTGAGTTTTGCGTGGAGGCTGAAAGAAGCGGACTTCTTACATTTGAAAAGAGCATAATCGTTCTATATGATATGTTCGGATTTAGAAGAGATGCGTTTGACAGGCTTAACAACGAGGACAAATATCTTAGCACCATGAACGATGTCGCTATGAGTACCAAGGACAGTATTATCGATTATGTTTCGGGCGACAGTGTTGTTGACGTGGGTTCCGGCGGAGGAATTCTTCTCGATAAACTTGAGAGCACATTCCCCGATAAACAGGTGATTGGAACCGATATCTCAACAAACGTTATAGAAGCACTTAACCAGAAGAAACACCGCGAAGGACATAACTGGAACGTTATGGTCCACAATTTTGTAGACGGTACCATGGAAAAAGAGGTAGGAAGCATTATCTTTTCCTCAATTCTTCATGAAATCTATTCATATACGGAAGGTGAAAACGGCAGATTCGATATCGCAAGTGTAAAGCTTGCACTAAAAAATGCCTACGACAGCCTTGGAAAAGGCGGAAGGATCGTTATCCGCGACGGCGTTAAGACTAAGGGAAATGCGATAAGAAAGATAAGGTTCAAGACGGCAGCAGGACTTGATTTCTTTAAGAATTACGTCAAGGATTTCAAAGGACTCAAGGATATCCCCGAGGATAAAAAAGTTCTTTCAATCGACGATAAGACTTTGACCGTTTCCGGAGACATCAACTTCATCAGAGAATTTCTTTTTACCTATACATGGGGAACGGAGAGCTATGCGCATGAAGTACAGGAGCAGTTTGGATACTTTACGCTTGATGAGTACAAGAGCTTCTTTGAAGAATTGGGAGCTAAGATCATCGTGGCAAAAGAGCTTCTGGAACCCGGTTATCCCGATAACCTTGAAAGATATCTCGACCTTCTTGATGAGAACGGAGATGAGGTGGAATACCCCGATTCGAACTGCATAATAGTGGCAGAAAAAAATTAATTGACCTAAATATACGGAATATTTATAATATAGCTTGATTGTACATTCGAAGGAGCATACCGTGAAACGTTTATATATTCCGCTTATTTTGGAACTTGCCTTAATTATTGCGACAACAATTTGGGAAAAGCAGTCGTTCTATTTTTGCTTTGCGTTTTATTTTGGACTGATAGTATATTTTTACTACATAAAGAAGCAGTTTCCATTAGGAGAATTGCGCAGTAATTTTGGCGATGTCAAAAATTTTTGGATTCCCGTTGTTATTACAGTTGCAGCTATGCTTCTGGCATACGAAGTTCAGCAAAAAATAAGTATTCAATGGTTTACTGAGTACTATGAAAGTATAGTTCATACACCTACGAAGAATGAGATTGTCCCGCTTCTTTTTTTATGCCTCATGGATATGATCATGAGACCTGTTGCGGAGGGAATCTTTTACAGAAAAGCAATCATTTCATTTGACAATAAGAAAAAAATGGCAATCTTAACGATTGTCAGTCTTATACTTTGCTCTATCACAAGGGCGCATGGATTGGTCGGAATCGTGACGATTATTATTTTGGCGCTTCCGGTCACAATTGCTTACCTTGTCACGAAGAATATATATGTATCCATAATGGCACAGATTTTCTTTGAGCTTTATAACACCGGATTTACTACTGTTTATGATTTCGCAAGAATCTATTTAAGATGATGCGATTTAATAAAGAGGTGAATACTTATTATAATGCAAAGGAGAGTAAAAGTATGTTGGAGAAGTTATTTAAGCTTAAAGAGCATGGCACCACGGTAAAAAGGGAGATTCTCGCAGGTGTCACGACATTCCTTACTATGGCGTATATCCTTGCGGTAAACCCTAATATTCTGGGAACTGTAATGAATGCCAACGGTGTATTTGTAGCAACAGCGATCGCATCGGCAATCGCAACATTTATCATGGCTTTCCTGGCAAATTATCCGATCGGTCTTTCTGCCGGACTTGGACTTAATGCATATTTTGCATATACTGTCTGTCTTTCGGAACTTGCCGCAGAAGAGAATCCTTTTACAATCGCGCTCACAGCGGTATTTGTGGAAGGTCTTTTATTTATCTTACTTTCTTTCTTTAAATTCCGCGAACAGATTATAAATAGTATTCCTCAGAACCTTAAGTTTGGTATTTCTGCCGGAATCGGTCTTTTCATAGCATTTATCGGAATGCAGAACGCACATATTATCGTGGCAAATGAGGCTACTGTTGTAGGACTCGGAAGTTTCAGCGACCTCGATATGGTGCTTGCACTTGTAGGACTTATCATTATCGCAGCACTTGTTCATTACAAAGTGACAGGTGGTGTTCTTATCGGAATCATCGGAACATGGATAATCGGTATGATCCTTCAGGCAGCAGGTGTGTATACTGCAGGAAATCTTTTCCCTGATTTTTCACAGGGACTTCAGCTCGGAGCAATTTCAGAGACTGCGTTCAAGCTTAATTTCGGTTGGGCTGCATCAAATCTCATTCAGTTCCTTGCTATCACATTCAGTTTCCTTTATGTAGATCTTTTTGATACTGTCGGAACAGTAGTAGGTGTTGCCGATAAGGCTGGACTTCTTGATAAGGATGGCAACCTTCCCAGAGTTGGTCAGGTATTCCTTGCTGATGCCGTAGGAACAACAGCAGGTGCTGTTCTCGGAACTTCAACTATCACAAGTTTCGTAGAGTCAAGCGCAGGTGTTGCTGCAGGCGGAAGAACAGGACTTACAGCTCTTACAACAGGTGTTATGTTCCTTGTTTCACTTGTGCTCAGTCCTTTGTTCCTTGCTATTCCTTCATTCGCAACAGCTCCCGCACTTATCTATGTCGGAATGTTGATGCTCATGAGTGTTACTAAGGTTAAGTTTGACGGGGACATTGCTGATTCAGTTGGCGCATACCTTGCAGTAGTAATGATGCCTCTTGCATATTCAATCGCTACAGGTATCATGTTTGCAGTACTTGCATGGGTAATCCTTAAAGTAATCGTTAATAAGGCAAAAGACGTAAGCACTGTTATGTGGGTTGTATTCTGTCTCTTTGTCCTTAGAATAATAGCCCTTATAACAAACTTCCAGTAATGAAATGGAGAAAATGATGGTCAAGAAAAAGAAAAAATTTGATCCCAAACTCATACTCGTATGCATCATAGCTATCTTTGTGTTGCTTACGGTAACGGGAAGCTTCTATTCTGTAAAAGAGCAGGAGCAGGCAATCCTTACGATGTTCGGTAAGGTTGTCAGAGTTGATACTGCGGGACTTTACTTCAAGGTTCCTTTCATCCAGAGTGTTCACCACATCGATATGACAACTCACGGTGTGGGCATCGGCTATACCATTCAGGATGGTCAGAACATAACTGTTGAAGATGAAGGAATAATGATCACTTCAGATTTTAACTTTGTAGACATTGATTTTTATCTTGAATACAAAGTAAGCGATCCAGTAGCTGCATATTACAACTGCGAGAATCCTGAAGTTGTGATGAAGAACATGGCTCTTTCATGTATCAGAAACACGGTAGTAAATTATCCTGTCGATGATGTTATCACAACTGCAAAGGGACAGATCCAGGCAGAGGTAAAAGAAAGGCTTCAGAGTGAACTTACTAACAAAGGCATCGGACTTATGGTCGTAAATCTTTCTGTTCAGGATGCTGAGCCACCCACAGAAGAGATCGTTCAGGCATTTAAGTCTGTTGAAACTGCAAAGCAGGGAAAAGAGACAGCTATAAACAATGCCAAGAAGTATCAGAGCGAGGAGCTTCCTAAGGCAGAGGCTACAGCAGATAAGATCGTTCAGGATGCGGTAGCAAAGAAAGAGTCAAGAATTGCAGAAGCTGAAGGACAGGTTGCAAGATTTAACGAGATGTACGAACAGTACAAGCTTCAGCCATATATAACCAAGAAGAGATTGTTCTACGAGACAATGGAAGATATCCTTCCTGATCTTAAGGTTATCATTACAGACGGAAAGACACAGGAGATGCTTCCTCTGGAAAGCTTCAATTCTGTTGAAGGAGGGGCAAAAGATGGAGACAACTAATAAAAAAGGTAAAATTGTCGGAACAATAATAGCTCTGCTTGTTTGTGTGATCGCTTTTCTGGCATTGTCCGCAACTTATGTGGTTCACCAGAAAGAATACATTGCAGTAAGAAGATTTGGTAAGATCATCAGCCTTGCAAAAGAGCCGGGGCTTTACTTCAAGACTCCTTTCATTGATGATACTCAGTCAATAAGCGCACAGATAGTTCTGTACGATATTCCCAAGTCTGACGTTATCACAAAGGACAAAAAGTCTATGATCGCAGATACTTATGTAATCTGGAAGGTTGTAGATCCGGTTAAATACATTCAGACACTTAATGCGATTGATGCAAGAGCCGAAGAGAGAATTGAGGCATCTGTATATAATGCTACCAAGAATGCAATTTCTTCGATGACTCAGGATGAAGTCATTGAGGCAAGAGGCGAGCAGCTTACAAAACTCATCTCAGAGGAAGCAAATTCAGATATGAGCGGATACGGAATTGAAGTCGTACAGGCTCAGATCAAAGCACTCGATCTTCCCGATGACAATAAGCAGGCTGTTTACGAGAGAATGATCTCTGAGAGAAATAATATCGCAGCATCCTATACAGCTCAGGGTGATGCCGAAGCTCAGAAGATTCACAATGAAACAGACAAAGAGGTTGCAATCGTAAAGGCTAACGCCGAGAAAGATGCGGCAGTCCTTGAAGCGGAAGGTGAGTCGGCTTACATGTCTACACTTTCCAAAGCATACGACACAGCCGAGAAGTCAGAATTCTACAGCTATATCAGAGGTCTTGATGCGATCAAGAAATCGCTTTCAGGAGATAACAAAACTCTTATCCTCGATAAGAATTCCGAACTTGCGAAGATTCTTTACGGAAATTTCAATTAATTGAATAGTACATATTTATGGCGACCGCACGTAATCGTGTGGTCGCTTTATAATTTTTTTTCTTGCATTAGAAAAAAATATGGTGTATGGTACTAATATCAAAGTATATCGAAAACGAAATATTCCATAAGCAAACGCGTAATATTACGCATTCATTTGTTTATCCCACTTAATTATTTTAACGTTTATAGTTTTTAGTCTTGCGATTGAGTGCGCAGAGGATAGGAGTTTAAATTTGAGAGAAAAATACGAAACACTGAAACTTAATGACCTTAGAGATATTGCCAAGAAGAGGGGAATCAAGGGCGCATCTGCTATGAAGAAATCAGAGATCATCGATCTCATGTGTGAACTTGATGAAAAAGAAAAAACTTCCGGCGAAACTGAAGAGAACACAGAAGCAGTTTCTAAGCCGCGCAAAAAGAATATAGTGGTTAAGGCTCAGAAAGAAGAGCACAGCCACAAGAATGACAATGCTGATGACAGAGCAGAAAAGAAGTCTGATTCAGCAAAAGAAGAGAATGAAAATGAGATACTGGATGGGGACAGTGCTGACGGAATCCTTGAGATAATGCAGGATGGATATGGATTTATCAGATGCGAGAATTATCTCCCGGGTGAGAATGACGTATATGTGGCACCTAGCCTTATCAGAAAGTTTAACCTTAAGACGGGAGATATCCTTAAGGGAACTTGCAGGGCAAAGAAAGAGACAGATAAGTTTGCTGCACTTCTTCGCCTTGATACAGTAAACGGATATAAGCCTGAAGTTGCTATGGGAAGATGGAACTTTGAGAACATGACACCTATTTTCCCTAATTCAAGAATTAGACTTGAGCAGCCCGGAGCTAGCGTTGCAATGAGGATCATGGATCTTATCAGCCCTATCGGTAAGGGACAGAGAGGAATGATCGTATCTCCTCCGAAGGCAGGTAAGACAACACTTCTTAAGGAAGTTGCAAAGTCAGTTCTTAAGAACAGCCCTGAGATACATCTCATCATCCTTCTTATCGATGAGAGACCTGAGGAAGTTACAGATATCAAGGAGTCAATTGAGGGACCTAACGCAGAAGTTATCTACTCAACATTTGATGAGCTTCCCGAGCACCACAAGAGAGTTGCAGAGATGGTAATGGAGAGAGCTAAGAGACTTGTTGAGCATGGCAAGGACGTTGTTATCCTTCTTGATTCCATCACAAGACTTACAAGAGCTTACAACATCGTTGTTCCTCCTTCAGGAAGAACACTTTCCGGTGGTCTTGATCCCGCGGCTCTTCATATGCCTAAGAGATTCTTCGGTGCAGCAAGAAACATGAGAGAGGGCGGAAGCCTTACAATTCTTGCAACAGCACTTATAGAGACAGGTTCCAAGATGGACGATGTTATATACGAGGAATTCAAGGGAACAGGTAACATGGAGATGGTTCTTGACAGAAAACTTCAGGAAAAGAGAATTTTCCCTGCTATCAATATTCCAAAGTCAAGTACCAGAAGAGAAGACCTGCTTCTTGACAGAGAAGAACTCACAGCTATCAACAACCTCAGAAAAGGCTTTAACGGCATGAAGGCTGACGACGCTGTAGATCAGTGCATCAACCTCTTCTCAAAGACAAGAAACAATACCGAATTCGTAAGAATGGTAGAGAAGCAGATTCGTTTCTAATGTAATTTATTGGTTTGATTCTAAATAAATTAGGCTGACCGATTGCGGTCAGCCTAATGATTTTAATGAAATAACACGGTGTGAGATTCTTACACCGTGTGCTTGCTGTAATCGCGTTCGCCGAAGATTCCGGTGCCGACTCTTACAAATGTTGCGCCTTCTTCGATGGCTACTTCGTAGTCGCCGGTCATTCCCATTGAAAGGCAGTCCATTTTGACGCCGGGGATGTTCAGCTCGTTTACTTTATCTTTTAACTCGCGAAGTCCTTTGAAATATACTCGGTTTGACTCAGGATCTTCCGTGTAAGGTGCGATGGTCATGAAACCGCGGATGTTAAGGTGTGAAAGAGTGCTGATCTCTTTTACAAAATCAATGGCTTCATCCGGTGAAAGACCAAATTTGGTGTCTTCATGAGCCATGTTTACTTCTACGAGTACATCCATTACAAGATCGTGCTTTGCAGCCTGTTTTTCAATCTCATCGGCAAGCTTTCTGTTATCTACAGAGTGAATCATGCAGGCAACACCCGGAAGGTACTTAACTTTGTTAGCCTGAAGGTGGCCTATCATGTGCCATGAGAGTGGTTCTGTTATCTCAGCTGTTTTATACCTTATTTCCTGAACTTTATTTTCTCCGAATACGGTGATGCCGCATGCCATTGCCTCGCGGATGTCACTTACGGGTTTTGTCTTACTTACTGCTATGAGAGTAACGTCCTCTCTTTTTCTGCCCGCTCTATCGCAGGCTTTTTGTATATTTTCTTCCACGAATTCGAGGTTTTCTTTTATCATCGGTCGCTCCTTCAATGTCATTAGTTTATGTGCGTTTTTCTTTATTTTTTGCCCCTAATAGTATATCATATGATGTGGTGGTGTAACATGATTCAAGTGGGGAAAAAAGCATATGAAGGTTAGCGAGATCGCAAACGGATCAGAGGTAAAGATTTATGCGGCCATTAGCGGACACTCGGTTGTTATCATGACTGAGGCTATTTTTGGTGTGAATGTTGGACTTCTGGTAAGACCGATGGAGTATTTCGGTAAGTACATTCAGTTTTTAGAACCATCCAATGTTCAGATCAGGAACAAGCGCGACGGGCGCGTATACAAATTCATGTCTACAGCAATTTCACCGGTTAAGACAAGATATGGTAATTTCCATTTGATCAGGTGTTCTTCCAAGTTGGAGCCTGAGAATTCGAGAAGAGCAGAGCGTTTCTACATAGAGAAGCTCGGACTTATTTCTGTAAATGGAAATAATATGCAGCTTAGAAACTGCCTTGTCCATGATATATCTATGAGAGGAATCTCTCTTGTTGTAGATGATGAAACAGAGTGTGTGCCTGGAGATAAGATAGATGTAATGTTCAGGTACGGGGCAACACTCCATAATTATGAATTAAGCACAGTAGTTGTCAGGAATTTTAAGCTTGGCAAGAAAAATGCCGTAGGATGCAGCATTTCAAATCTCAATATCGATCTTATCGGACTTCTCAGTTCCAAAAAGAACGAGAAAAAGACACAGCTCGATGAGGCACCTGCGACTAACCTTAATCCCAAGATTTCCGAGGAACAGCAGATTCTGGAAGTCGAAGAGGATGTTGCAAGGGATATCATTCCGGAGAGACCTGCGACCATTACTATTAGGTCGGGCGATCAGTTGAATCTTAAGAAATTGGATGATAGTGCAGATTCAGATGATATGGCAATTCTCCGCCGGAATAAAGAACAAAAGATTGCCGATGAGCGGCGCGAGATCGAGAGTATTATCGATCTCAGAAATATCTAAGATTTATTTAAGGAAAGACGGAGCAGTTGTTTACTAAAAATAGCTGCTCTTTATGCTGTTTACAGCAATAAATGTAGGGGAAAACTAAAAATGAGAAGAGTGTTTACGATTTTCCTTATCATCTCTTTGATGCTTACCGCATGCGGGGGAAAGGGTGATAAGAAAGCTGCGTCTATAGATGCGGCAAAGAAGGGGGACCAGACAAGTGAGGTCGATGACGACGCCGGAAAGGTGACGATCGACCTTGGCGGAGTGCAGCTTCGCTGGGATAATCTGGGAGATGCAGAGCTTAACGCTGAAGAATTTGAGCGCTTTAGCGGAGCGGTGGTAGTTACGGCTTATTACGAGACCAATGACTTCACGGAAGATTCAGCTCATGAGATTGGGCTAAGACTCAACTGGGATGATAAGTCTTTTGGGAAGATTCAGAAAGTGGAAGAAGGAAAAGATACTATTTCTTTTGACCTGTCTGAAGAACAGAAGCAAAAGGTTATCGAAGAAGGTGTTGTATACCTGTACGGTCACAATGTTGTCGTTGAAAAGGTTGAGATTACGGGAGATATTGTTGAAGAGACTGAGAGTTCCGAGCCTCTTTTTACAGATGAGAACGGAGTTCTTAGGGTTTCTGACGGCAAGCTTGTAAATGAAGCGGGCAATCCTATTCAGTTAAAGGGACTTGCGAACTTTTATCTGAGTGTTGAGCCAAAGCTTGCCCGTAAGAGTGTGTTTAAAAGAATGAAAGATGAATGGGGAGCAAATGTACTAAGGCTTCCTGTTAACGTTGATACATCGTCCTGGGGAGCTCCCGAGGAAGGCTATGCTTCGGGTTCTGATGAAGACAGGGCGAGGATTACGGCTACTCTTGATAAGGCGATGGCTGATGCAAGAGAAGTTGGCATGTATGCAATCGTTGAGTGGGTTGTTCTCGAAGAGATGAATCCGCTTGCTGAGATTGACTATGCGAAGCAGTTTTTTGAATATGTATCTTCTACATACAAGGATGATAAGCATATTATTTACGAGATATGCAATGAGCCCAACGGTGATGCGACTTGGGAGGATGTAAAAGAGTACTGCTCAGTGATCATCCCTCTTATCAGGAACAACGATCCGGATTCACTTATTCTTGTTGGTACGCCCGACTTTTCGGCAGATCTTTATGCACCAATGAACGATCCGCTCGAATATGACAATATAATGTACGTATTTCATGAGTATACGGGACATAATAGTAAGTTCCAGCAAGAGATTGAGCAGATAGACAAGGCAATGGAAGCGGGACTTCCGGTATTTATGACGGAGGTTGCGGGAACTGACGCCGAGCAGGAAGATTATTATGACATGGATACGATTCAGCAGTGGATGCCGATCGTTGAAAAATACAATATAAGTTATATAGTTTGGAAGCTCTGGAAGTATTCTGATTTTGACAGAGACGACGAATATTGGAACTATATGCGCGAAAACATGAAGAACGACAGCCCATATTAATTCAAACGACATTTGTGGAAATATTAAATAAATATAAACGAATTTACACGAATATCGGCTGATAGTATAATGATTTTATACAATTCAGCTTTTCTGAGAGGGTGATATATTGGATAAGATGGGACTTTTAAGTAAAGTGTTTGAGGCGTTTGCAAACTCTTCGGAGAGCAGATATGTATTTTTATTTGATGTAGAAAAAAATATCTGTAGATTTTCCAAGAGTTGTGTTGATAGATTTGCGCTTCCCGGCGAGTACGTGGACAATGCCGGTGAAGTGTGGGCTTCTATTGTTAATCCTGCAGACAGATTCAGATTCCAGAAATCTATTCAAGATCTGCTTACAGGTAATTCCAAGATTCATGATATGAGCTACAGAGCGCTTGATAAGACAGGTGAGTACGTAGTTTGTTCGTGCAAGGGCTTTCTTATTGATGATGATGAAGGCAAGCCCGTATATTTTGCCGGAACGATCGATAATCACGGAATTGCTACCGAATATGATCCCATAACCAATTTATATACCCGATACAAGCTTCTTAATGATCTCAAAGAATATCAGGAAAGAAAAGAAAAGTACATGATACTCATGGTAGGACTCTGCAATTTCCATGAGATCAACAATATTTACGGTTATGAAGTCGGAAATAAGGTGCTAAAAAACTTTGCGGAAAAGCTGCTCGATTACCTTGACGGGGCGTTTGTATTCCATGCGGGCGGAACAAAGTTTGCGATTGTTTCATCTGTATATTCCGAAGAGAAAATGGCGGAAGTGTACAAGGACCTCTCTGAATATGCGAGAAATTCAATCGAGATAGAGGACAGCAGAGTAGCGATAAATATCGGCGGCAGCCTTTCGGAAGTAAGGAACTTTGATGTCGATGTTCATACAATACTTACAGGTGTGCTCCTTGGACTTGATGAATCAATACATGAAAGACACGGAGAGCTTGTTAAGTTTGGCAATGACAATTATGTAAATAATCACGACAGGATAGTCGTTATAAATACTCTCAGAAACTGCATAAATGATGATTGTAAGGGGTTCTATCTGTGCTATCAGCCCATAGTCAATGCAAATACCGAGAAACTCGTGGGTGCTGAGACACTTGTAAGATGGGAAATGGAGCCGTTTGGAAACATATCTCCGGGAGATTTTGTTGCGTGGCTTGAGAATGATCCTCTTTTCTACGATCTTAGTTACTGGATCATGAAGACGTCTCTGAGCGCGATAAAAGAGAAAGTATTGCCGCTTATGCCGGATTTTCTTCTCAACATAAATCTATCATATATGCAGCTTGAAAGACAGGATTTCAGAAAAGATCTGCTTCGGATAATAGAGGAAGTCGGTTATCCTCCGAAAAATCTGTGTCTGGAGCTTACAGAGAGGTGCAAACTCCTTGACGAATCATTCTTGAGAAATGAGATGATCTTCTTAAAATCTCAGGGAATCAAAGTTGCGCTTGATGATTTCGGAACCGGATTCTCGGCGCTTGAGCTTCTCATCACTTTACCTATCGATGCGATCAAGATAGACAGATCTTTTGTCATGGATATAGAGAATATAAAAGAGAAGCAGTATGTTGTGGATGCGATCCTTGCGTGTGCAAGAAATATGAATATAAGCTCAACGATCGAGGGAATAGAGACTGTGAGCATGAAAGAGATAATGAAAAATTACGGTGCCACATCTTTCCAGGGTTATCTGTATTCCAAACCGGTCGAGATTGATGAATTTGTAAAGCTGATACAAAAGTAATGTTACTGTTGTAAGTGTTTGGACTGAAGTGGGCGAAGCTTATGATGAGAACAGCACCTTTATCAAAGAGTTTATCATTGGATCAGTTGAATCATCTCACTGATACAGGGCATGTATTTGTTACTCCTTTCGCTTTGAACAGGACTGCGTATATAGTGGTCAACAATAAACCTTTTATGGTCATTGTTACAGACATATCTGTCAAAGGGATACAGCTGAGCGGCGCGTGGTATACATGGGATGATCTTGAAGCGATGGGAGGAGTTTACGAATCGGAATTTGATGCACTTAAAGCAATAGCCGGAAGTGGACGATAAGCGGAAGTCTTAGAAGAGACCTCCGCTTTTATTTATTAAGAATGTATAAAAAAGTGTAATTTCGTGGGCATTTTAAAGGATTTCATGATAAAATTACTTCTATGTACGATGATTGGAGGTCTGGTTTTGGAATACGTCTTTTATTACGTTGAAGCTCATCTTGCTTGCATTTTTCTGATGGCGTTTCTTTTGTTCAAAATCAGAAAAGGAGTAAATAAGCAGCTTTCACAGATATATCTCGGCAATCTGATAATAGTTCTGATAGCATATTGCTTTGCGGAAATCTTTTGGGCGCTGGT
The DNA here is from genome assembly GCA_017620235.1 of Butyrivibrio sp. GTDB lineage: Bacteria > Bacillota > Clostridia > Lachnospirales > Lachnospiraceae > Butyrivibrio. The sequence continues at coordinate 31,977 of JAFZQT010000056.1, forward strand.
TGATGGCGGATATTTAGGTTCATCGAAAACTCTTTTGTATTTATCTAATGTTTTCACATATCTTTTAATAAATGTAGCGGCATATATTTGGTATGTTTTGTCTGAAGTTATGCAAAAAGAAAAATATATCGAGAGTGATCTTACAAGGGTAATCATCAGTGTTCCCGTGTGGATCTCGGCTCTTTTGTGCGTTACAGCGTATAGAACGGGGCTTGTATATTACCTTGATGATAATGGCAAACTTACAGGAGGAAAGCTCTATCTTATTCTTATAATAGTGCCTTTCGGATATCTTCTTGCCGCATCAATAAAGGCTTTGTCACGTGCGTTCAGCAAGGACAGATATGCGGAGAGATACATATATTTTATGATCGGAGTATTTCCGGTAGCACCTATTTTACTTGGAATTCTGCAGGCTATGTATTGGAGAGTGCCGTTTGTATGCTACGGAAGTCTTGCGGCAGTTTTGTATGTGTACATAACTTATATGGATAATCTTGTATCCATAGATCCTTTGACACAGATAAACAACAAGAACCAGATGTACAAGTATCTGGTGCAGAAGATGAGAAACCAGAATCCCGGACTTTCTCTTTTTATGCTGATCATTGACATAGACAGATTTAAGGCTATAAATGACACTTACGGTTACAGCGAAGGTGACAAGATTCTTGTCAGAGTTGCAAATGCCGTTAAGGATGCGTGTCAGGGACCTAGAAGCAGATTTTTTATTTCAAGATACGGCGGAGATGAGTTCGTGGTTGTTGCCGAGATGGCATACAGAGCGGAAGCGAGCTGGCTTGCCGATCAGATAAAAAATAACGTAAAAAAAATTCCCGAACTTACCGGATGTGTTTATGACCTCTCGGTAAGCGTAGGAATTGCTCAATACGACTATGAGGCTCCTATATCTATTCAGTCATTTATTGCAAGAGCAGATTCAGATCTGTACAAGCAAAGAAAAATGAATAATATTTAAAAGAGCGAAGAAATAAAGTTGATCGCAAGACCGGCGAGGATGAATCCTGCCAAAATGGCGAGCGCATAAATAAATTTCATTCTTCCCATGGCATACTCCTTTTTATTAATCATGCTATAATTATATTGTATCTTTTTTGAGGATACAACCGAATTGACATGTACGTCCAAGGAAATACTGATTAAAACAAATTCAGGATTGGAGGGAGTATGAAGATTTATGTTGCCGGTAATGTGTCCAGAAGTGGAGATGGGTCGCTTGAGCATCCGTTCATGACTATTTCGGAGGCTGCTGACAGAGCATGCCCCGGAGATACCGTCGTGGTTGCGCCCGGAGTATACAGAGAGTGGGTAAAGCCTCGTAATTCGGGTACGGAAGATAAGCGAATAACATATATTAGTACAGAACATGGCGGAGCCGTTATCACAGGCTCTGAAGAGATAAAGGGCTGGGAGGCTTTCGAGAACGTATGGCGTGTCAGAATTCCTAACAGCTATTTCGGAGATTATAATCCGTTCACTACTTTAGTTCACGGGGATTGGTTTATCGAAGATCCCAAGAATCCATCACACACAGGAGAGATATATTTAAACAAGAGGTCCATGCTTGAGGTATTCGACCTTTCTTTTTGCATGCATCCGCAAAAAGATAACAGGTCATGGGAGCCTGATTTCACTGAGTATGTGTGGTATACGGCACAGGAAGACAACTTTACCGTTATCTACGCTAACTTTATGGGCAAAGATCCCAATTATGAGAATGTTGAGATCTCAGTGAGAAGAGCATGCTTTTTCCCTGAGGAGAATGGGATAAATTACATTACTTTAAGGGGATTTTGCATAACAAGGGCAGCAACTCAGTGGGCACCTCCGACCGCTTTTCAGGAAGGAATGGTCGGACCTAACTGGGCTAAAGGCTGGATAATCGAAGATTGTGAGATCTCGGAGTCCAAGTGTAGCGGAATAAGCCTTGGAAAGTACTTCCAGAGAGGAAATAACAATAAGTCGTCAACATACAGGCTCAAGCTCGGTTCTCAGACTCAGCGCGATACCGTGTGTCAGGCGGTAAATGAAGGCTGGGATAAAGAGACGGTTGGCTCACATATTGTAAGGCGATGTGATATTCACGACTGCGGACAGACCGGAATTGTAGGTCATATGGGCGGTGCTTTCAGTATTATTGAGGATAATCATATCCATCACATCAATATAAGGCACAACCTTGCAGGTGCAGAGATTGCCGGAATAAAGCTTCACGCAGCGATCGATACCTGCATAAGGAGAAATCACATTGATCATTGCACAAGAGGAATCTGGCTCGACTGGGAAGCACAGGGCACAAGAGTGTCGCAGAATTTCCTGCATGACAACGTTCCTCCAAAGGGCACGATCATAGAAGACGGTCTTTCTTTGGGAGAAGATGTTTTCATTGAAGTTTCTCACGGACCGACGCTTCTTGATCACAATCTCTTTTTGTCAGATATTGCAGCGAGAATATCGACACAGGGAATAGCGTTTGTTCATAATCTTATCGCGGGCTCTTTTACCTATGTGGGAGAGGGCTGCGGTGATATGAGTAAAAAATTCCCTTCGCCGAGATATACGCCGTATCATGTTCCGCATTCGACAAAGATTGCGGGCTTTATGACGATCCTTCACGGGGATGCGAGATTTTACAACAACATATTTATCCAGAAAGAAGTGCGCAGAGATCTTGTAGATTATTGCGTTGCGCAGAATTCCGATACCATGGATAAAAATAATTTTATTTGCGGAACAATCCCGTACAATGAGTATCCGCAGGCATCGGAGTATTTTTCACGCTTTGGTAAGAATGTTATCAAAGAATACGGTTCGACAGATCCTTATTACGACCATCTTCCCGTATATTTCGGAGGAAATGCGTATTATAACGGCGCGAGGGCTTGCGACCATGAGCCTGCTGCGCACATTGACAGGGATCATAAGATCAGCCTTTACATTGATGAGGGCGACGGAAGATACACCATACATACCAATCTTTATGAGTTTCTTCCAAGAGGCCTTGCCATGCCTGTAAATTCTGAGGTGCTGGGACTTGCGTTTGAGCCTGAGCAGCGCTTTGAAAATCCTGACGGAAGCAGTATCTCTTTTGACAGAGATTATTTCGGAAGGAAGAGGGGAAGATTCCCTGTTTCGGGACCTTTCGAGGAGTGTGGAACAGACAGATTTACGGTTCAGACTCCGGATGATGCGTCATCAAAGATAGGTCATGAAGAGAAGATCAGAATTGAAGATAAATGGAAAGCAGACCTTAATCCCAAGGAATCTGATGTGGATGAGATCAATGCAAATATCGTGCTCACGGGCGGTATGAACGCAGTGATAAGTTTTCCTTTTGACGGTGAGCTCTTCAAGGTGAGCGATATGTTTGTCAAAGGAAATGAGATTTGGCTCTACGATAGTTTGGCAGAAAAATTAGTAGAGCTTGACTGTGAGTACGGAATTTATCATAATATCAAGAAATGGTCCATTGGTGCATTGCAGTCTCTTGATATGAGTGAGGATGCAAATGCTGAAGGACTTGCAAGGACAGCAGGAACGCTCTTATGTATACTGAATAAGAGCCTTGCGCATGACGCAGCAGATACTTGTGAGACCATTCAGAATAAGGTGAACGCCGGGCTTGGTGACAAGGGGATAAGCATGAGATTTACGCCCAAGAACCTAAAGTTCATCAGAGGGAAGAAATTTATTTCACTTGAAGATGTGCTTTACAGGATAAGTAAGGGTACCATGGAAGTTGTTACTGAGCGAATAGAACACCTGAATTAACGTATATTGGGGATAGAATTTTAGATGAATAAAAGCAGCAACTGGTATAAGCTCGACAACGCGGCTAAAATTGTTCCGTCAACCGCGCGTGGAGCAAATACACGAGTATTTAGAATAACTTGTGAATTAAAAGAGAATATTGACGGAGAGATACTTCAGAGAGTGCTGGATGAGACAATTGAAGAGTTCCCATTTTTTAATTGTGTGCTTCACAGAGGTCTTTTTTGGTACTATCTGGAAGACAGTGATCTAAAGGCGGTTGTGGAAGAAGAGAAAACTCCCGCCTGCATGCCTCTCTATTATCCGGGGAGAAAAAATCTTTTATACAGAGTAAATTATTTTAAAAAGAGGATTAACCTTGAGATGTTCCATGTGCTTGCGGATGGAACAGGGGCGTTTATGTTCTTTAAGAGCCTCATCATAAGATATATCCAGGAAAAACACGGTATTGAAGCCGATATCAATCCTGTAGATGAGTTTTCACTTGAAGAAAAGAACGTGGATGCCTTCGGTGACTTTTACAGTAAGCAAAAGGGACTTAAACAGTTAAAAGAGATGTCTTCCGTTAAGGCTTATCAGCTCAGCGGTGAGATCGATGCTGACCTTCTTCCGCACTTGGTTGAGGGCACTGTTTCTGCATCGAAGTTTTACGAGGCGGCAAAGAAGAACAATACAACTGTAGGTGTAATGTGCGTTGCCGCATATATAAAAGCTGTTCTGATGGGAATGAACAGGATTCAGAAAAGAAAACACATAGTGGTTAGTGTCCCTGTTAATTTAAGAAACTTTTTTAAGAGCGGAACTGCGAGAAACTTTTTCGGTGTAATAAGTATTGATTACAATCCCGCAGAGTACGACGGCGAGCTTGAGACAATAATTAATTTTGTTGATAAGAATTTTAAAGAAAAGCTTTCGCCGGAAAGTATCGAAAAAACCATGAATTCCTACGCCGCACTGGAGCACAATATAGGAATAGAGGTTATTCCGCTTCCAATCAAGAATATCGGAATCGGATTTTTTGACAGAAACGCGAAGCGCGGAATTACCAGCTCGATGTCGAACCTTGGTCAGATCAGTATGCCTGATGCAGTCAAGGATTATATAGACAGATTCAGCGCATTTATGACTGCGCAGTCTCAACAGATAACGGTCTGCTCTTATAAGGATAAGATGGTATTCGGAGAGGTTTCACCTTTTAAGACACACAAGGTAATGCTTAATTTCTTCAGGTTACTTACGGAAATGGGAATGGAAGTAGAACTTGGAACCAACGACTACGATGAGGAGCAGTGATTTATTATGCAGTATTGTCCAAAATGTAAGATAAAGATCAGAGGGAAAAAGATGTGTTGCCCCATGTGTCAGGGAACTCTCAAAGAAATTGAGGGCGGCGAGGACGTAACAGCTTCTTTTCCTACTCTTAAAAAGAAAAAAATGAGTCACATCACGATAATGAAGATGACAACATTTATCTGTGCTGTGCTTGAGATAATTTTTGTTACTTTGAATATAATGGCGGGAGACGATTATCCTGCTATAGGCTCTGTTTTAGGCCCACTTTTTCTTGGAGTTGCGGGCGCATGGGTAGCTGTCCTTGCAACGATCTATTTTAGAAATAATATCCTGAAACTCATAACGTGGGAGGCTATCGTTGCGATTATTGCAGATATCTACATTGATTATGTCACAGGATTTATAGGATGGAGCATAGATTATGTTGTGCCTGCTACACTGATGGCACTTGGTGTTTTGACATTCATCATTGCTGTTTCAATAAAGCTCAGATTTGATGAATATATCTTTTACCTTCTTTTTGACCTTATAATGGCTGTTTTACAGATTATATGCGTCACAAAGGGAATTACAAAGAATTTTTGGCCTACCGGAATAAGCATCATGCTCTACATGATCCTCCTGGCAGGCGTCCTGATCTTCAGATTCCGCGATTTAAAGAAAGCGTCGGAAAAGATGTTCAACATGTAGTGATATAGATTTCTAAAGTCCAAGCCGCGTACATGCTTGCATGTAAAGCGGCTTGAGACCTTAGAAATTCGTATATCACATGTTTTGTATCGTATATCATATTTATATATATATCATACACAGGTGATATAACATGAGCGTAATAGACAGAACTACTAAGAAAAACATAAACCAAGGCGTTGTATTCGCAACTAAATTCGGTGATTTTGTAGAAAATTCTCTCGAGAAAGCAATTGTTCAGCATAACCGTCTGGCAGAGGAACTTCCCGACAATCCCGAGAAACTTAAGTGGTACAGAGTTTCTTTGGAGAACGGAATCTCGGGCGACGGATCAGAGTACTACATCTATGTTAAAGTAGGAGATCCTGATAAGCTCTGCATCTTTTTTTCCGGCGGAGGAGTTGCCTGGAATGAATATACGGCGGCAAGGCCGTCCACTATAGGCAAGCTCGCTGCGGGGCTTCCAAACTATTATTGGAACAATCTAAGACCTGTTACCCAGCTTAAAAATATAAATGTTGGAATAACCGATGTATCTCCGGAGAACCCTTTTAGGGACTGGAGTTTTGTTGTTGTGACTTACGCGACGGGAGATTTTCATGTTGGAAACAATGAGTATCCGTATGTTTCTGAGGATGGAAAGGATGAGATCCTTCATTTCCACGGATATGTCAATTTCCATGAGAGCATGAAAGTGGCAAAAAGGCTCTTTCCGTCGCCGGAAGATATCCTTATAGCCGGTAATTCAGCCGGGGCTTTTGCTGTTCCCGCGCTTTCCGGCGAGATAGTTGAGAATTACTATCCTGAGGCTAAGGATATAACTCTTTTCTCAGACAGCGGCCAACTTCTTTACAATAAGTGGAGAAAGACGGCGAAGAACATCTGGAAAACGACAGAAGAGATCTGGAAGAGCATCAACACGGAAAATATAGCCCTTGATTGGTACAAGGCTCTGTACGCAAAGTACGGTGACAGATTCAGATACCTTTATTCAAGTTCAGACCGAGATTTCCTTCTCAGTGCCTATTACAACGACATCATAAACAAGCAGTATAAGACCGACCAGCAGGTTCAGGAAGAGTACAGAAGACAGCTCATAGAGATGGTCCATGAGCTCAAAGAACTCAACCCGAAATTCGGCATCTTTATAAATAACTGGAAACTGCCCCTCATCACTCAGGGCGGAACCGTTCACACAAGTGTGCGAGACATTCAGTTTGCCACATTTGTACAGGATGGGTTCACCATGGCACAGTGGCTCAAGGATGCAGTAGACGGGAAGATTTATGATGTAGGAATGGAACTACTTGAAGATAAAAAATAAGCAGCCGCTGCAATTTCGCAGTGACTGCTTATTTTTGGTTATTTATGTATAAAAGTTAGTTTACAAACTTTGTTCGTGAAGCACCATAACCACTAAGGTCATCGGATGATACGATTTCAAGAGTCATGTTTGTCATATTTGCAGCTTTGAGTTTGAATGTTGAATTACCGTTAGCACTCATCTTAGCGTTTGTCATGTTTTGATTTACTGTATTGCCGCTACTGTTTTTACCACATTCTTCAGAATATGCCTTAGCAGAGTCTGTAGCAATAAAGATGTTCTTCTGGATCAGATTATTCTTATCATGAGCATTCTGAATACGTAAGCATGCATTTTTTGTATTATAAACGGTGTTGTTATAAATCTGGTTGTTTGCAGCATCTCCATTTTCACTTGGATCGGAACCGCCAATGCAGATACCTGCCCATCCGTTGTTATTTACAAGGACGTTGTCGTATACTTTAACGCCTGAGACAGTCTTTTTGCGATGCTCGGATGAAACTTCAATACCTATGTCAGCTCCTTGAACGTAGTTGTCATGGATATTTATGTCATATCCGCCGTCAACATAGATTCCGCCTGCGCTTATATCACCGCCGTACGCAACATTGTCTTTTGAAGAAATGTTTATAACAGTATTTTCACTGATCTCACCATTGTGAGCTCTGTCTTTTTCATTATTCTTATCACGCTCATAACCGATTGCATCGATTGCAATGTTATCGCAGTCATGTATGTAGTTCTTGGTTATATTGAACTTGTCTACATTTCCGTTTACAACAAGAGCTTCACTCTGTCCTAAAGTAAGATTGTACAATTCGCAACCTGTTATCGTTACATCTGTAATAGGTTTGCTTGGATTTGCGCCTGCGATGATTCCGTGTGCATTGTATTCTTCGCTGTTTTTAGTGTATACAGCGCCTATGTCATGAACCTTACAATTTGAGATCGTAATGTGATTTGAAGAACCGTCAATATCAATTGCCTTTGGACAAACTGAATCCGAAGGTCCGCTGAGTTTAAAATTGGCAAATTCAAGATTTGAAATTTCAATGTTTTCGCCCTTTATCTGTAAAAGTGCCTCGCCGTCTTCATTAGGCTTTACGGTCTGCTTGTTTTCAGCGTTTCCGATTATGGCACCGTCTTCGCCGACGATTTTAAGATTATTCTTTGAAATATTTATTTTTTCGGAATAAACACCGGGATAAACTTTAATTGTATCGTTTGCGGAAGCTTTCTTTACGGCTTCTGAAATGGTTTTATATTTTGTATCTTCTTTACCTACGATAACTGCGCATTGTTTTGAGTCATCTTCAGCGTGTATATCAATTGATAAAACCGGGAGAGTATTAGATATTGCAAGCGAAGTTAACATTCCTGCAACAATAAAACTAGATTTTCTTTTCATGTTGTCACCTTTCTGTTGTCGATTGTTATTGTGTCAATGTGCTAAAGGTTGTTTAGCACAGTACAATATAATTTTAAATTTTCTGTTTAAGAAACTGTAACATATAATTGTGAAAATTCTGTTTCCTCAAAATAAAAAGGGAAATAAAAAAGACCTATTGCATTTGCAATAGGCCTTACTGTTATGCATATTATCGTTCAGTCTACAAAATACTCCGCAATCTGTGCCTCATAGGAGTCGCGAAGATCTCCCGGAATGTCATACTCATCCAAAGCCTCGGCAACAGACCAATGTTCGTTAACCATCGAGCGAAGAATGCTGCGAATGACACGAGAATCAGAAGCCTCCATAGTTGCGGCGTTATTCATAATCATACCCTCCTCTGTGAACAATAGAATATAACATATGGTCACATATTTTTGATATAATATATTATATCCTACAACATATTGTAGCTCAAAAAAAATCAGATACAAGTATTGACATTTGCAAAAAAACGGAGATTATAGGAGCCTCGCTCAGATGAAGATTGCAGCTATTGTTTTAGCGGTGCTGGGACTGATTACATCTTTTGCGGCGATAGGAATTGTACCGTCAATTGCCGGCTTTGCACTCAGCTTGATGTGGTTTTTGGAAAAGAAATCTATAAATTCGGCACGATCTCTTGCCATTTCTGTGACAGGAATCTTGTTGCCTGTTGTTATGTACTTTAACAGCTTCGGGTTTTCTCTGCCTTATGAAAAGAGCACGGGGCTTTCTTTTTTATCCCAGATTATTTACGACAATTATACGAATCTCGGTCTTGATATGAGAGGCATGATAAAAAATAAGGAAAAAGAGCCGGAAGTAGAGCCGGCAACCGACTATTTAAAAGAAACCGCAGATGATAAGAGTATCGAAGCAGATAGCGAAGAGTATACCTTTGTGGATGAAAGCCAGCCTAAAACTGACGAAAATAAAAGCATTGATGATGAGTATGAACTGGACATTATAGATATAGTCGATGATGAAATGCATAGTCATGAGCATAAGCCGGTCAGCACTGAGATCGGCGCTTCGGATGATGATATGTCATGCTACGGGGGACTTCCTTTGGGAACGCTTCTTATCGCCAGATACTTCAGAGAAGATGATCATAACTGTAATCCGGTATTGGTTCTTCAGAATAAATCCGGAGATTTATGCAGATATGAGTGCAAATTTACAGCCAGAGACGGAGCAGGCAATCAGCTCGCGGTTTCCGAGAAGACTGTAGAAGTGGTTCAAAATGATGCCAAGTTCGTCTTTGAAGGACGATTTGACAAAAATGAATTACAGGGAAAGCTTCCGACGATGTATGAGTTTTCAATTACAAGACGTAAACCTTATGAGAAGGACAGGCTGGATGATGTAGCGGTTTATTCCAAGACGGAAGGTAATTCGGTGTTCCTTGCCGCAGAGAATACCTGTGATAAAAAGGTTAAAGTTGATGCTTTCGTTCTGTTTTTTGACGGAAATGAGCTTGTTGACTGTATCTGGCTTATTCCCGGCAGCGATAGCAACGTTTTTATAGAACCGGAGAGTGTCGGAACCGTCAGCGGCGATGCCTATTACAAATTTGACAGGATTGAAACTTACTACACAGCCTATGAAGCCGTCGATAGCAGAAACTGAAAATAATCTTGTTGAACGGAAAAACCTATTATATAATGTCAGCATAACGTTTTAATCTATTTTCTTTTTTAAGTCATTAAAAGTTCTTATTTCATAATCAGCACTAAAAAATTAAAGAAAAGGTGTTGTGATTTTTTCAAAGATCACATCAGAACAGGTATAACTCAATGAAAAAAAACTTGATGTACAAACATGTTCTTTCTGTAACTCTTTCTTTATCCATTGTTTTTTCTCAGATTATTACAATATTGGCGACGCCTTCCGCTGCACAAACGGAAAGCGAAGATTCATCTTTTTCAGATGGAGTTAAGCTTATCGATGAGGATTTAAACGAGCTTGGCGTTGAGATTGATAATGAAAAAGAAAAGATTGATGATGAAGAAAAAGATCCTGACGAAGAAGTCAGGGTAATTATCGTAATGGAGGGCGACAGTGTTCTTGATAAAGGCTATGACACTGTAGAAATTGCCGATAGTTCGGATGCAATACGTGAAGTTGACAAAATTGAATCCGAGCAGGAAAAGACTGTTGATAAGATCTCAGAGGAAGCTCTTGACGGAAACGAGCTTAAGGTCAATTATTCTTTTTCCATTATTACAAATGCCATATCTGCTAATGTTGCATTAAAGGATATTGCAGCTATAGAGCAGGTGGATGGTGTTGAAGCCGTTTACACTGCAGTGCAGCACGACCCTGTTGAAGTGACAGATCCGGCAACAATAACTTCAGGCGAGATGGTTGGAAGTTATCAGACATGGATCTCGGGATATACAGGTGCGGGACAGCGTATTGCAGTAATTGACACCGGTATTGATGCAGGACATCCTTCTTTTGACGGAAGTGCTTTTATGGCTCATTTAAAGGAAACTGCGGAAGATTCAAGTAAGGAAATAGCGGAATATGACTTATTGGCTGAAAATGAAATAGAAAATGTCCTTCCACATCTGAATGCTTTTAAAGATGATGAAGACGTAACCGCAGATGATCTGTATCAGAGCGAAAAAATCCCGTTTGCATTTAATTATGTAGACAAAGATATGGATATCTCACATGACAATGATGATAGCGGAGATCACGGAACTCATGTGTCAGGTATAGCAACAGCAAATTATTATGTGCCGAATGCAGATGTTGAGGGAGGTTTTGCACCTCAGGCGCAGGGCGTTGTCGGAATAGCTCCGGATGCACAGCTTCTTTCCATGAAAGTATTTGGTAAAAATGGTGGAGCGTTTACCGATGATTATATGGCTGCAATAGAAGATGCGATCCTTCTTAAGGTTGATACCATAAATATGAGTCTTGGATCCGGTGAAGCGGGAAATACACGTTCTTCCGAAGAATATGTAAATGATATTTTTGATAAGCTTCAGGGAACAAGTACAGTTATATCTGTATCTGCCGGAAATTCAAGCTTTTGGAGTACAAAAAGTCTGTATGGTGCAAATTTAAGCGGAAATGTCAATCTGGATACAATAGGTACTCCGGGCTCTTATGATAAAGCATTTACGGTAGCAAGTGCTGTAAACAGTGGTATTACCTCCTGTTATTTTGTATTTGATAATGATAAAAAGGTGTTCTATCAGAATGCAAAAAACACAACGGCACCAAAGTTTAATACACTTGATAAATCGACCGGGGAGCAGGGAACGGAATATGAGTATGTTTATCTTGATTCAATAGGCACGTCCGGGGAATATGAGAATATTGATGTTAAGGGCAAAATAGTCTTTGTATCAAGAGGAGTTATATCATTTTCGGAGAAACAGATCAATGCGCAGGAAGCAGGGGCGGTAGCTGTTGTGATCTACAATAATTCTGCGGGATTGATCACTATGACCATGGGCGGAAATGAAGCCCAAATTCCTGCATGTTCGATAACTCTGGCAGAAGCAGAGGCAATAAAGAAAAGCAGTACGGAAAAAGGTGACGGGGTATATGAAGGAAAAATTACCGTATATACAATTCCTGAAACGAGGCATCACGCCGCTGACGGATATACAATGAGTGACTTTTCTTCATTTGGAGTTCCTGACAGTCTTGATCTTAAACCTGAGATTACAGCACCCGGAAGTAATGTGTATTCAACAACCAATGGCGGCAAATATGGACTTGAGAGCGGAACATCAATGGCTGCACCGTCAATTTCCGGTCAGACTGCACTTGTGCAACAGTATGTAAAAGAGAATAATCTGGCAGAAAAAAATGACATATCGGTAAGGACTCTTTCTCAGTCACTTCTGATGAGCACAGCCATGCCGCTCAAAGAAGGCAATAATCAGGATAATCCTGAGTACACACCGCGTGTCCAGGGAGCGGGACTTGCAAATGTACAGGATGCGATATCATCGCCTGCTTACATTCTTCTTGGTGATAAAGCGGAAAGTGACGGTAAGGTAAAAGCTGTTCTTGGAGATGATCCGGAAAAGACAGGCTGTTATGAATTCTCTTTTGACATATATAACATGGATGTAGATCCTCAGTATTATACGCTTGATTCATCGGTTCTTACGGAAGAGCTGATGCACGCAGGTGAAATTGGGGTTATAGCAGGTAAATCTCACAGACTTAGTCCTTCGGTGGAGCTTACTGCAGATGATAGCAAACTTGTTTATGACCTCAACGACGACGGAAAAGTAAACGCAAAAGACAGAAAAGTATTATTGCAATATGTAAACGGTTCAAGAGATATTCCTTTGGTCAAAAAGAATGATGAATATTACGATTTCAATAATGATGGCGTAATAAGTACAAAAGACGTTTATCTCTTTTCCAGACAGCTCAAAGGCAAAGCGGAAGTTGCAGATCTTGGGCTTAGCGTAGTTGAAGTAAAAGACAGCACGAAGGTAAATGTAAAAATTTCTCTTTCTGCTGAAGACAGGCATTATCTTGAAGGCTACGAGAACGGAATGTTTGTTGACGGATATGTCTATGTAAAAGGAGCTGTGCCGATGTCAGTGCCGTTCCTTGCTTTTTACGGAAGCTGGATGGATTCTCCTATGTTTGAAGATTATGACTATATGAAGGTCGTATATGATGATGACTATGCAAGAAACGTATTGACATATTCAGGTGTTGAAAAGACCAATTGGCTGTCGATATGCACTTTGGGCGAATCTGAGGAAAACTTTTACATTCCGAATAAATATGTCGCGGAAGCTGAATATATTGCAGATAGGAATGCGCTCAGCTCGGAAAACGGAACATATCTCGTAAAGCAGTATTTTAGCCTTATAAGAAATACAGGAAGACTTATCTTAACCATAAGAGATGTTGATACCGGTGAGAAATATTTTGAACAGATTGAAAGGAATGTCGAGTCAGAATTTTTCTATGCAAAAACTAACAGATGGGAGCAGACAAGAGGAGCGTTTGAGCTTAACTGGGCAGGAACAGATGCAGACGGAAATCCGCTGCCTGACGGAACAAAAGTAGAAGTTGTGCTTCAGGCTATTCCGAGCTACTACAATGATGTTGAAGATGTATCGGAACTTAAGGCAGACGGAATGTATATAAGAACTCCTTTTGTGATTGATAATGAAAAGCCGACTATCATAGGCACGGGCAAAACAGATGACGATAAATTAAGGATTAAGATACATGACAACAGATATGCGGCAACAATACTCCTTCTTAACAAAGATGCAGATGTTGTAGGAAAGTTTGCAGTAAATCAGACTAAACCGGGATGTGATGTTGAAGTGGATGTTGACTGCGAAGAAGAGTTTTCATATATAGCGGTTGTAGATTATGCAGATAACAGCTCAGTCTATGAATACAATAGTTCAGCTATAACTTCTGATGCAGAGAATTCAGCAAGCGATATGTCAAGTGCTTCGGCTTCGACAGATATATCAGATGATGCGGCATCAGCAGAGAAGTCGGATGATGTGGCAAAAGATTCATCAAGTGATGAGGCATCTGAGGAGATTTCAGGTGAAGCAGAGGCGGCAAAGGTATCAGATGTCCAAAAAGCGGAGGATTTGGCAAGCGATGAAGCTACAGAGGGCATAGCAGATGATGAAGATGAGGCGGGAGAAAAAAATGACGACTAAAATTTTAAGGCACTTTTTTACAATAAGCATAATGTCAGTTCTTGCATTTCTATTCGTTCCGGCAATCGGCGGTAAAGCAGCAGATGCAGCTCCTGTTCATACGAACGTCAGCTCTGCCAAAAAGGGAGGAAGTCAACTTATAACTTACAAGCTTACGCTTGACAAGACTGATGTTACAGACGGAAGAGTAGAGATAGGATATAACGGAGACATTCTTGAACTTGATAGTAATTCTCAGGGAATTGGTTTCAGTGAAGAAGATGTCAATGTAAAAAAAGCAAACGGAAAAGATGTATTATCATATGCCTTTGTTAATGATGATAAGAAATCTGCAGGCGGAACGCTTATCACACTCAAATTCAAGGTTAAGGATGAAGTGTTTAAGCAAAATACAGCTATTGATACACAGATTATCAGCATCAACAATGAGGATGAAGAAGTCCTTGGGAATACATCCCTGTCAGACACATTTTCAGCAGGGAAATCAAAGCTTAAAACACCTGAGATCTCAGATATTACGCAGTCGGTGCTCGGTGTATATATAACATGGAAAAAAGACAGTGACGCTGACGGATATTACTTATACCGCAGTACATCAGAGAAAGACGGTTACGTTCAGATCGCAAAATTAAGCCTGCTCTCGACATATCTTGATCTGTCGGTCGATAACAAGCAGACTTACTACTACAAGCTGGTTGCGTACAGAGGAAGTGGCGAAAAACGTGACCTTTCCGAGGAATCGGCGCCTAAGTCCGTAACTATCAAAAAACTCTGGGGATTACTTGATTAAATCAGACATATTTACATAAACACCTTAAAACAAGCGGGTTTTGAGGTGTTTATTTTTTTTTTAGATTTTTTTGTTTAAGAAAAAAATTTCCGCACCGATAAAAATAGTGTGTGAGAGAGAATGAGATTAAAAAAAGCCAAACATGACTTGGAGGTAAAAAATGAAGAAAAATACAGTTGTAAAAGTAATCAGAATTGCAATCGCAACAATGATCACGGCAACAACAGTAACTGTAAATGTAAGAGCCATGGACGGCGAGGTTTTTGAAAATAATCAGGAAGATACAAACGAAGAAGTTTACAACGAATCAGTCGGCGAGGCAATGGAAGCTGAGGTTGAGGCTGAGGAGTCAGTTGAGACAGCAGAAGTTGCTTACGAGGCAGTTGAGTCTATATTAGAAGGAAATGACGAGGCAGGAATCGAGGCAGCAGAGGTTACAGACGGCGGAGCAGTTGCGCAGGAAAGCGTTGAAGCATTTGTAGAAGCTGCACAGAACATTGCAGTATCAGAAGTTGTAAATGAAGCAAATGCAGAGCTTCAGGCAGTTGCAGAAGATCTTGCAAAGGTTGACGAGGCAGACAGAATTGCAGATGAGAGTGCAAAAGAGACAGTTGATAGCGTAGTTGCAGCTCAGGAGATCGCAAGCAGTGTAGTAGAAACTGTTGAAGAGACTAAAGAGCAGGCAAACAATCTTATAGATGTAATTTCAAGTGCTGATTCAAGCACAGAGCAGATCAACGAAGCTTTAGATCAGTTAGATCAGATCACATCAGATGCAAAAGAGAATATCGAGACAAAGAAAGTTGTTTTCGAAGCACTTTGCAATAAGTTTGAGATGGCAAAGAAAGAGCTCGAGGGTGCGCAGAAGGTATATGATGAGACAGTAAAGAACCTTAAGAGCAACGACGGAAGCGTAAATAAGGCAGCAGAAAAGCTTGAGGAAGCTAAGAAGAATGTAGAAGTTCTTTCAGAGGCTTGCGAGAATGCAAAGGAAAATCTTAAGAAAGAGCAGGCAGCTGTTGAAGATATCAATGCAAAGAAGGAAGTTTCAGACAAGAAGAATGATTGGAAGACTCAGGATAAGCTCATGGAGAGCATTATCAGCGGATACATCATTCCTAATTTCATCGATAAGGATGCAACAAACATCAAGTTCACAGATATGCTCAGAGGATTTGACCGTCAGAACAGCTCATATTGCAGAGTTACATATTTAGATAAGGATAACAACACAGTAACACGTTATTTCAACATTGACAGAGCCGACAGACAGTTTAAAGCTAACGATCAGTGGTATAAGCTTGGAAGCTCAAGAGAGATCGTTGTATATGAGAAGCCTGAAGAGGATATCACATCTTCTTTATACCAGATAAGCCACTTTGGCAATCAGTATACATTAAGCCAGTTCAGATCAAACGTCAACTCAGGAGTATATGATGTATATTCATTCGATTACGCTGACGGATCCAATGAGTACAAGTGCATCGATGAGTTAAAGGCAGGAGTTGAGAACGGTGACATCGAGTTTGTTGACGGCGTTTACTATATGAACGGTGTAGCTGCTCGCAAGATCGTTCAGACAACAAGCGGAAATGCAAAGGGCATCAGAGTTTCAACAAAAGATGATGCAGGACTTAAGGCTTTCATGGAGAATGCATCAAAGCTCGTTGAGAAATATGAGAAGTACGGAGAGATCATAGCAGATACACAGGGTAAGATTGAGGAAGCATCAGATAAGGTTGAGGTATTAAAGGACGCTATCGACGAAATCGAAGAGGACGGAGTTAGAATCTCAGCAGACCTTATAGCAGAGCTTAGAGATTATGTAAGCGAGGCAGACATTGCAAGAGTGCTTAACGCAGGATCAAACGAGAAAGCTATTCAGGTTCTTGAAGGTATCCTTGCAGGAGCAAGAGAGGAGCTTGACAATGCTGCAGCAGAGCTTGATGAACTCATTGAGAAGCGTGATGAGATTAGAGAGAGTCTCAATGTTGAGGTAGAGGAAATTGAGGTAGAGGAAGCACAGGACGAAGTAGTTGCAGAGATCGCAGGAGAGATCGAAGAGGCTGAGGAGCTTGTAGAGGCAGAAGAGGTTGCAAATGTAATTGATACAGTAGTTCCTGTCGTTGACAATGCAGTAGAGGTAAAAGAACAGAAGATCGTTGTAGCAACACCCGTTGTGATCAATGACACAATCGACCAGAACATCGAGGGTAAGAGATATGACACAGTAACACCTGTTGCTGAGGTAAACGAAGAGAACGCAGTAAACACAAGCGTAGCTACACTTGAAGAGATCTTTGCAAATGTAGTAGCACCTGTAGCATCACCTATAGTAGCAGAGGGAACAGAGACAACAGAGGCTTCAACAGCAGTAGAGGTTACAACAGCAGCAGAGCACGCAACAGTAACTGTTTCTGAAGGAAATGCAGCAAACGAGGCAGTAACAGAAATCGGAGAGATCCTTGGAGCAAAGAGATACAACAAGTACAATAAGGAATTCGAAGAGTTCACAAAGGAGATTATTGGAAAGGTAAACAGCGTAGCATCTTTCGCAGGATTCGAGGCTTCAAACAACGCAGGAGTTCTTTCAGAAATGAACGGAGAAGGTGGTATTAAGATCAACTGGTGGTGGCTCCTTCTCATAACAATCCTTGTAGCTACAGAGAAGAAGGCATATGATGATCACCAGAAGAAGCAGGAATTAAAGGTAGCATAATAAAAATTAAATATAAAGCATTTAAAAAAGCGGATCCTCAGGGATCCGCTTTATTCTGTCATATCCGTTGGAGCAACTATCATATTTATTGCTTCTTTTGCGACTTCGTAGATTGAAGCCATCTGCTTTACATTCTCGTCGTCAATTTCGGCAAGGCGTCTGTACTGCGAATTGAAATAAGCACTTGCCTGTTCAATGGTGGTACGGGAAATTATGTGGCCGTTACAGTACATTGTTCCGGTTTCTGCATTATATTTGCCGGATGTACCGCGTGCTTTCTGAGCATCGCCAACGCCCATGGATTTTGCAAGTGAATGAATGAGATCTTCTCTTTCGTTTGCCATGATACTCGCCCTCCCCATATTCGTTTGTTCCTTTCTAAATTATATCTTATTTAACGGTATTTACACAATACCGTAGCTTTTTAAGTATAATTGAATTAAGAGAAATTTACAATTACTTTCTAAGGAGGAATAGGCGTGGCTAAGTATGTTATGGCATTGGATGCGGGGACAACCAGCAACAGATGCATTCTTTTTAATGAAAAAGGGGAAATGTGCAGCATTTCTCAGAAGGAGTTTACACAGTTTTTTCCAAAGCCCGGATGGGTTGAACACGATGCCAACGAGATCTGGCAGACACAGCTTTCGGTTGCGCGTACTGCGATGCAAAATGTCGGTGCGACATTTGAAGATATCGCGGCGATAGGCATCACCAATCAGCGCGAGACTGTTATTGTCTGGGACAGAAAGACGGGACATCCAATCAGCCATGCGATTGTGTGGCAGTGCAGGCGTACCGCGGATTACGCTGCGCAGAAAATGAAAGAAGATCCGCAGATCATAAAGAAATTCCAGGAAAAGACAGGGCTTAAATTTGATCCGTATTTTTCGGGTACAAAGATAAGATGGATCCTTGAAAACGTGGAAGGGGCAAGAGAACGCGCCGAAAGAGGTGAGCTCTGCTTTGGAACCGTCGATTCATGGCTTATATATAAGCTTACAAAGGGGAAAGTACACGTTACCGATTATTCAAATGCATCGAGAACACTTCTTTTTAACATAAATACACTTAAGTGGGACGAGGAATTATGCGAGACCTTGGATGTTCCGATGTCTATGCTTCCCGAAGTTAAGCCGTCGAGCTGCTTGTATGGTGAGGCTGATCCTGAATTTTTCGGAGGGCCGATCAAGATTGCGGGAGCTGCGGGAGATCAGCAGGCGGCACTCTTTGGGCAGACATGTTTTTCGGAAGGAGAGGCAAAAAACACTTACGGAACCGGCTGTTTTATGCTTATGAACACCGGAAACAAGCCAATTTTTTCCAAAAATGACCTTCTTACAACAATTGCTTGGGGAATTGACGGCAAGGTTGAGTATGCACTCGAAGGTTCCGTATTTGTTGCGGGAGCTGCAATTCAGTGGCTTAGAGATGAACTTAAGATCATTGATTCTTCGCCTGATTCCGAGTATCTTGCGACCAGGGTGGAAGATACGAACGGATGCTACGTCGTTCCGGCATTTACGGGACTTGGAGCTCCCTACTGGGATCCGTATGCAAGGGGTGCGATCATAGGACTTACAAGAGGCGTAAATAAATATCACATTGTAAGGGCGACGCTTGAATCGCTGGCGTTCCAGACGTACGACGTTCTGCATGCCATGGAGCTTGATACTGGTAAAAAAATTACTTCGCTCAAAGTCGATGGCGGCGCATCAAATAACAATTTCCTGATGCAGTTCCAGTCAGATATTCTTGATACAAAGGTTCTTCGTCCGGCCTGTGTTGAGACGACTGCAATGGGAGCTGCATACCTTGCGGGACTTGCAGTTGGATATTGGAAGAGCAAAGAGGATGTTATAAAGAACTGGTCCGTAGACAGAGAATTTAACTCACAGATTTCTTTCGAAACAAGGGGAAAAGAGCTTAAAGGCTGGCACAAAGCGGTAAAGGCAACTCTTTTGTGGGATAAGGAAGACTAAAAGGAGAATGGCTATGTACGATGTGGTGATAATCGGCGCAGGCGTGACAGGCGCTGCTGTTGCATGGAAACTTGCAGAATATGATATCAAGACTTGCGTTATAGAAAAATGCAGTGATGTTTGCGAAGGTACATCAAAAGCAAATTCCGCTATCATACATGCCGGATATGATGCGGCGGTCGGCTCTTTAAAGGCAAAACTCAATGTCAGAGGCAACGAGATGATGGATAAACTCTGCGAAGATCTGGATATTCCCTTTAAACGGATAGGTTCTCTTGTTGTCTGCATCCATAAGGAGGCTTTGCCCGGGCTGAAAGAGCTATATGACAGAGGCGTAAAAAACGGAGTAAAGGGGCTTAAGCTTCTTTCCAAAGAAGAAGCTCTTTTGACAGAACCAAATCTTTCAGATGATACAGAGGGAGCTCTTTTTGCCCCGAGCGCGGGTATAATCTGCCCTTTTGAACTTAATATCGCGATGGCTGAAGTTGCGGCGATGAACGGAACGGAGTTTAAGCTAAATACGGAAGTAAAAGATATAAAGAAGGATGCTGACGGAAGTTTTCGTATTATCACAGACACCGGCGAGCTCAGAGCCAGATATGTTGTAAACGCGGCGGGAGTGTATGCAGATGTCATTCACAACATGGTAAGTGCCCAAAAGAATCATATAACGCAGAGACGTGGCGACTATTGTCTTCTCGATAAGCAGGCGGGCGGACATGTTAGTCATGTTATATTCCCGCAGCCAACAGATCTTGGAAAAGGCGTACTTGTGGCACCTACGGTTCATGGCAATCTGATCGTTGGTCCGACTGCAATTGATATTGAGGATAAAGAGGGAACGGCAACGACAGCCGAGGGAATAGGCGAACTTACGCAAAAAGCTGGAAGTCATGTGAAGAGTATTCCGATGAATAAAGTTATAACCTCTTTTTCCGGACTTCGTGCACACGAGGACAATAATGACTTCATTATCGAAGAAGTGAGCGACGCTCCGGGATTTATAGACTGTGCGGGAATCGAGTCTCCCGGGCTTTCGAGCTGTCCTGCGATCGGAGAGGAGGTCTGCGATATCTTAAAGAAGCTTATGAATCTGAAGAAAAAGGAAAATGTTATCACAAAGAGAAAAGGCGTAAGAAGGACGGAAGGGCTTTCTGCGGAAGAAATGAATGCTCTTATAAAAGAAAATCCTGCTTACGGAAATGTCATATGCAGATGCGAGTCGATAACGGAGGGCGAGATAATTGACGCTATACACAGACCGCTTGGAGCAAAGACGCTTGATGGAATAAAGAGACGAACAAGAGCAGGAATGGGAAGATGTCAGGCGGGATTTTGCATGCCGAGAACAATGGAGATACTCAGCAGGGAACTTGGCATGAGCTACGAGGATATTACAAAGTCAGGTGGAAGCTCCAATATAGTTCTTGAGAGGACAAAAGAGGAGGCAGAAAGATGAAGAATTCATACGATATAGTGATCGTGGGAGGCGGCCCCGCAGGTCTCGCAGCAGCTGTGGCAGCAAAAGAAGCAGGAAATGATAGCATCCTTATTCTTGAACGGGATAAGGAACTTGGTGGAATACTCAATCAGTGTATTCACAACGGATTTGGTCTTCATACTTTCAAGGAAGAGCTGACGGGCCCTGAGTATGCAGACAGGTTTAAGCAAAGAGTCTTTGAGCTTGGGATAGATTATAAACTTGGAACCATGGTCATGAACATTGACGGTGATAGGACAGTCACAGCAATGAACAGGGATGATGGTATGTTCACGATACCCGCAAAGGCTGTGATTCTGGCGATGGGATGCAGGGAGAGAGCGCGTGGAGCTCTAAATATACCGGGATATCGCCCTGCGGGGATTTTTTCGGCAGGATGCGCGCAGCGTCTTGTGAATATTGAAGGCTACATGCCGGGAAAAGAAGTTGTCATCTTGGGTTCGGGAGACATAGGACTGATAATGGCAAGAAGAATGACGCTTGAAGGCGCCAAGGTAAAGGTTGTCGCAGAACTTATGCCGTATTCGGGCGGTCTTAAGAGAAATATCGTGCAGTGCCTTGATGACTATGGAATTCCTCTTAAACTCTCGCACACGGTTGTTGATATTGAGGGAAAAGAGCACATAAAGGCGGTTACTATAGCAGAAGTTGGACCGGACAGAAAGACTGTTCCGGGAACGGAAGAGCGGTATACCTGCGATACACTTCTTTTATCCTGCGGACTTATACCTGAAAATGAGTTGTCCGTTTCTGCGGGAATAGAGATGAATCCTGTGACGGGAGGCGCAGTTGTAAACGAGTCTCTCGAGACAAGTATGCCCGGAATCTTTGCCTGCGGAAATGTTCTTCATGTTCACGACCTTGTTGACTATGTTTCGGAAGAAGCAAAGAGAGCGGGGCAGAATGCGGTCAAGTATATAAATGCCGGTTGCAGGGAAGGAAATACTGAGGGAAACATTGAGATTGTTGCAGAGAGTGGAGCGAGGTATACGGTTCCCAAAACTGTGGATACCGGCAGGATGGAAGATCTTTTGACCGTAAGATTCAGAGTGGGAGATGTGTACAAGGACTCTTTTGTTTCTGTTTATTTTGATGATGAAAGAGTTATGCATAACAAGAAGCGCATCATGTCTCCGGGTGAGATGGAACAGATCGTGCTTAAGAAAAACGATCTAGCTGATAGAAAGAATCTTAGAAAGATAACTGTTAAAATTGAAAATGAATAAATAAAAACAGACTGAAATAAATTGACATAGACTCAGCTTGGTGATATGGTTAGTTACATGAGTAATTAACTATGTTGGTAACGTAATAACGTGAAAAGGAAACATTATGATTAAAGCAAATAATCTTGTTAAAACATTTACGAAAACAGTACAGAAGAATAAGAAGATAGAATTTAATGCGGTCGACGATATCTCTTTTGAAGTGAAAAAAGGAGAAATAGTAGGGATACTTGGACCGAATGGGGCGGGAAAGACTACGCTTCTTAGGATGCTTGCGGGACTTATGACTCCAAGTGACGGATATGTGTCTGTGGAGACAGACGAAGGCGAGATAAAAGGAAACAATGAGCTCAAAAGGCATATCGGATATCTTTCTGCCAATACAAAGCTTTACGGAAGGTTCTCTGCAAAAGAGATACTTAAGTTTTACGGTCAGGTCTATGGAATGACTGATGAAGAAATAGACAAGCGAACAGAAGAGATCGTAAAAGTTTTGGATATGGAGAAGTTTGCGGACAACAGGATAGATAAATTGTCTACAGGTCAAATGCAGAGAACATCTATTTCACGATGTCTTATCCATGATCCGGAAATATATATATTTGATGAGCCGACATTGGGGCTTGATATACTCAGTTCTTCAGCAATCATTGATTTTATGAAGGCTGAAAAAGAAAAGGGCAAGACGGTTATTTATTCAACACATTACATGGAAGAAGCAGAGTATATGTGCGACAGGATAATCATGATCCACGAAGGAAAAATAGTTTGCAATAATTCGCCCGAGGATTTAAAGAAAGAAACAGATTCTCATAATTTAAGAGAAGTGTTTAAGAAACTTATAGAAAACAGGATGGAGAGCGCGGCAAATGAATAATAAATATAAGATATTAAAGACACTTTTTTTTAAAGAATTAAAAGATGTTTTGAGAGATAAAAAAGCTTTGATGATGATGATCCTGGTTCCGGTGGTTGTATATCCGCTTATTTTGCTGGGAGCGATCATGATCGTGAGTATGATTAGTGAGAATAAGGATACCGTATATGATATTGCGGTTTATAATGAGAGCGCCAATTTCGATGCAGGTAATCTTGAAAATGTGCTTAAAGAAAATGCCATAGAGAAAGATGAAGAGGATGGCAGTGAAGAACAGCTTTACACTGTAAATTATGAAGTTGTCGATGGAAAGATCGGCGAAGAAGATTGCAGAAACAGGATCGATGATAAAAATCTTGATGTATATATTGAAATAACGGATGCCGGTGATAAGGCAAATGTTAAAGCATTTTATATGGAATCTGTAAATGAATCATCAGAGGCTATGGATAAGGTGCGTAGAGCTGTTGACAGTATTTCTGACAGTATCGTAGAAAAGAATGTTGAGAGTGCGGGACTTAATGCAAATGATCTGTTGAATCCGATAGCTTTTGAGAAAAGCGGATTGTCCAGTGATGAGCAGATGGCAGGACTTTTTCTTGGAACGATGCTGCCGATGATGATAATGCTTTCTATACTTATCAGTGTTATGCATCCAAGTATAGATCTCACAGCGGGAGAAAAAGAGAGAGGAACACTTGAGACTCTTTTGATGCTTCCTGTTCCGGGTAAGTATATAGTGATCGCAAAGATTTTCACAGCGTCATTGTGCGGAGTGGTCACAGCGATTCTCAATATACTGGCTATGTCTACCGTATTTGGCGTTATTTTGGAAAATCGAAAAGCATCAGGATTATTTGAGGGAATGAATATTGAGCTGTCATCTTTTATCTCGGCAATGCTGGTGACGTTCCCTGTGATAATCGTAACTTCCTTGTTTATGAGCGCGATATTCATGTGCTTTACATGTTTTGCAAAATCATATAAGGAAGCGAACAGTTATGTATCCCCCATTATGATGGTTCTGATGTTTCTCGGATACGGTTCGATGATACCTACTCTTGAACTTAATCAGTATGTTGCTATTGTTCCGGTATTGAACGTGTCGGTTCTTTTAAGGGATGCGCTTAACTTTAAGCTCAATTATTCAATGCTCTTTTTGACATTGTGTAGTATGGTGCTGTATTCGACGCTTGCAGTGATTTTCTTTTCAAAGGCTTATAACAGCGAGAACCTGTTGTTTGGAGATGGGAAAAATGAGATTTCTCTTTTTGAAAAGAGAAGTAATCATAAAAAAGGCATGCCTGTGACAATAGGTGATGTGTGCTTTTTATATCCCTTTGTAATATTGGTGTATCTGTTGTTTGGTTCTTTACTACAGTTAAAATATGAATTGGCGGGACTATTTCTTAGTCAGTTTTTGATACTTGTTGGTATACCGCTTGCGTTTTTCATTTACTCAAAGAAAGATATAAAGAAGGCATACAGCTTTAATAAGTGCAGCCCTCTGAGTTTTGTGGGTGGTGTTTTGGTCGGATGTGGGGCTTTGCTTTTTGCGATGCTTCTTGGAACTGTTATTTTGAAGACGACCGGAATTACAGTTAATCAAGGGCTTGTGGAGACATTTGAAAAATTCTTTTCGCATAATGTCATAGTTGCAACGCTTTGCATAGCAGGCACACCTGCAATAGCGGAAGAAATGCTGTTTAGAGGAGTTGTGTTCAGTGCTATAAAAGATAAGATGAAACCTGTATATTCGGTTTTGATAGTATCCGTATTATTTGGACTTTTTCACATGAATCTTCTTAAGTTCTTTACAACAGGAGCTATCGGAGCACTTTTATGTCTGATCGTGTACTATGGCGGAAGTATCTATCCGGCAATGCTGGCACATTTTATGGTGAATTTCCTGTCTACTGTCATTTCGAAGTACGGAACGGAGCAGGTGACAAAAATTCTCAGTAATCCTGTAATGGGAATTATTGGATTTGGTGTTGCAATTGCAGGATTATTGATAGTAAAGTATTCAAGTAAAAAGGCAACAATATAGTTGTTGCTGAGAAGTATTGCTATAAGGAGTGTTTGTTTTTGAGGAAGAGAGCTTTTGTTGTAGTGGCGGCAGTTCTTTTGACTGCGTGTGGTAATGCCAAAAATGAAGCAGTAGTAAGCGCCGGGGGGGCAGTAGAAGAAGCAAGTGCTTTGGAGAACACCGGCGCTGAAAGCGATGGAACTGATGAACAAGAGGTAGATGATTGCTCTTGGAAAAGTGGATATAGAAAGAATGTCGAAGATTTATATAAGAATGGATACGATGACAGCTTTTCCTTATATGATCTAAATAATGATGGTATTCCTGAAATCTTTTTGAGTGTTGATTCCGATTCCAACAGAAAAGAAATTATGTGTACGATGAAACTTACGATAAGCTCAATCCTACCGGAGTTTATTGTGCATATCCGGTTTATGCGGACGAAAGTATACCTGTCAGACAGATAAAGGATACAAAGTGTTTTATTACAGGACCGGATGCGAGCGGAGAGGTAGTTTTTTACACTATTGAAAATGCAAATGTAAAGCGTTTACTAGGATGTAAGGTGCCCGGAGAAGTGCATGATTGTTTGGATAGCAATGGCAATACAATTTCAAAAGAAGAATTTGTAAGTGAATTTAATGAGTTTATGGGAATAGATTGGGAGAAAGTTGCGTCCGGTATTGAGAAGAATATTGATCTTTACGGATATTTAACAGGGAATCTGTCTCCATTTATAGGTTATGAACATGACAGGATTGATTATGCGTTTGACGGTGAGGATATTGGAAAGGTCAGGTATAATGATTCTTATGCTGTTTACAGCGACTATATAAGTCCCAAAGAGAGACTGTGGGTTACCTTGGATAAAGAGTCGGAAAGGCTCTATGATGCATTTGTTAAGGGTAAAGAAAAGGCGGTCTTTTCGGCAGATGGCAATAGGGTTGAAAACGCAGACGTTTTTTTAGGCTTTGAAGATGGTAAGGCATATACATTGGAAGAAATTAGCAATAAGATCAGAGGAGTAGATGATTTTACCGGATGCAGTCCCAAATATATAGACTGTGGTTTGGATGGAAATATAGAACTTGTCGTCGGAATTGGCGGCAATTTGGACTATGATCCAAGCTATGGCATTGATATGGTTGTAAAAAATATAAACGGGAAGCTTAAGATATGCTACTGTGATGCATCGGGATATAGATCTGAGAATGATATCAGTTATAATGGCGAAGTTTCTAATGGTGGATCAGGTGGTGCTACTTCTCATTATGGAGAAGTTGGGTACATTGATGCGAACGGAAAATACAATTTTTGGTATTCTTGGATTGAAGAGGAAATTGCAAAGATTGATACCAACAATGAACAGCTCGACTTGTATCAAGAAGATCTCTCTGTTGAAGATGGAGCAGAAGATAAAGATCATTATTATAGCATTTTTGCATTTGACAATGACGGAAATGTAGATGAAGGCAATCCGTCATTAAAGGATGATCCTTGCGAATGTGAAAGACAAACGTATAGGGACAAGGGATATAAAGTGATTACTTTAAAAGAGCATGACGAGCTTATAGAAAAAAAGCGTAAAAAAATCGGGCTTTCTGATGAAATACACAGCTATGGCGATGAATATAAAGATGAGGATTAATGAGTAAGAAAAGTATTTATACCGTATTATTGGCATCAATGATATTATCACTTATCGGATGCGGGAATACTGAAAAAGATAATGTGAATGTAGAAGAAATGGAGGATACTCAAGAGGGAGATCCGCTTGCCGGATATTATGGTTCTAAGAAATATTATAAAAAATCAGCATTATTTCATGTTGATTCTCTTTTGAATAAATACTATGTAAAAAGTGATATGACTTCAGAAAAGAGTTCTGAAGAAGATTTTTCAGAGGATTACGATGATGTTTCAAAGTCTGCGTGGAAAGAGTGTTATAAGAAACTGATAAAAGGTTTTGAAAAAGAAGGCAAAACGGGGAAGTTTTCTTTGATCGATATAAATCATGATTATTTTCCTGAGTTGTATATGACATTTGATGAAGATAATAAAAAAGAAATTTATGTGTATGATAGCATTAATGATCGGGCGCGGTTGAAGCAGTTTCTTGATAATGAGGTTTCTTCCCTGCCTATTGATCCTTTTTCTGATGAGTTTTGCTTTACATATGATCAGATTGACTATGTATCGTGTTTTGCCGTAGAAAGCCTGGAGTATGAGCATGAATGGATAGAAGGTATTATTCCGGATAAAGTTTTTTATGAGAAGAATGTAGAAGCTCTTGATGAAGAAACAAAAAATCTTTTGGATGCGTTTATTCAGGGCAAGATAAAGGCTGTATCAGCGTTGGATGAAGGATATGAGTTGGGATTTCACGAAGGAGAAAGCTATACGATAGATGAACTTGTTGAGAAAGAATGGCTTGAGGATGATTATCTGGGGTGTAGTATACGCTTTATAGATTGCGGTTTAGACGGGAAAATTGACCCTGTTGTATATCTAGATTGTGCCGATTCTGATAGTTATGGTTACGGTATGGTATTAAAGAATGATGGAGGTACGTTGAAAATAGTTTATCGTCTTTATCATACATTTAGGTCTTGGTGTTCTATCTCATACAGCGGAATGGTTGATCAGTTTTATCACGAGAATGCAGGGACACTTCAGCATTATGACTATGGTTATTTGGATGCAGATCTTAATTATCATTTTTGGTATACCCAGGAAGACGAATATTATGATGAGCCTGAAGAGATGCGCGTTCCGATACCTGATGTGAATTATGTAGATGATAAAAATGATCTTTATGAAGCACGTTTGTCATTTACGGAAGGTTCAATGGAAAACATAGATTCAAAAGATATGTATTATATTTTATGTAATGATTATATTGAACAGCAGTATAAAGCTAATGGGTACAAAGTTATAACAGGTGCAGAAATGGATGCTTTGATAGAAGAACAGCGCAGGAAGATCGGTATTTCGGACGAAGTGTACAATTATGACAAATAATCCATTTATAATAATTTAATAGTCGAAAAGACGTTATTAAAGTCCCTTTCATGTTACAATGATGATATCGAATTGAATAATAAGATTGTAATGTGAAAGGGATTATTATGAATTCTGAACAGTACAAAAGAGCTAATAATAACAGTTTTTATGTAACAATCATCATTCTTCTGAGTGGTCTTTTTCTAACAGTTTTTTCAGTATTCCAGTATGGAGCAAGTGTTGGCAGAATATCCATTATTGTCAGTTCGTTTATATGCGTTGGAATATGTGCTCTTGGAAATTTTAAATACCCATATGAAAAGAAAGGTGCCATTATGCTAATGGGTGGCGCCACCATATTTTACTTCGTGATACTTATTGCGGAAGAGTCGCTTATTTACTTTGCGTTCGGACTTCCGATACTTATATGCAGTATCATCTATCTGAATGTGCGTCTTTGTAAATTTGGAATCGGAGCGATAATCATTTCTTTTGTCATCACATGTATAAAAGTTGTAATTGTGACCGGCGCATTTAATCTCGAGCTTATTCCTGCCGCGATAACTTTGGGACTTGCGTTCATTGCGTGCTTGTGTGCAGTTACGCTCCTTACGATGTTCAATGAAGAGAATAATGCCAAGATCACGAAGAATGCAGAAGAGACTCTTGAGACCGGAAATGCCATGGCGGAAATTGCCAATACGATCACGGAACTCTTTAATAAGTCGCAGGACAATATGGTTGATCTTCAGAATATCATGGATGCGCAACATTCCGGCATGCAGGATATAGCAAGCAGCATGGAGAGTACAGCGCAGTCAGTTACCACTCAGGCTCAGAAGGTACAGCAGATTCAGGAAGAGACCGAGATAACAGAGAAGCACAGAAAAGAGATGACCAAGGCTTCGGAGAGTACACAGAAGACGGTTCAGGAAGGTGTGAAGGTTATTGCAGGTCTGAAAGAAAAATCAGCTGACGTTGAGCAGACAAGTAATGTGACAGTTGAGGCTACGCAGGCAGTTATTAATAAAGTACAGGAAGTTCAAAAGATTGTCGGATCAATCATGTCCATAGCAAAGCAGACAAACCTTCTTGCACTAAATGCAAGTATTGAGGCGGCAAGAGCGGGCGATGCGGGAAAAGGATTTGCAGTTGTTGCCAATGACGTGCGTGAGCTTGCGGAAGAGACGAATACTGCTTCGGTAGAGATAAAAAATATCATTACCGAACTTGTTGAAGATGTCCAGAAGGCAATGGCGAGTATCGATGACACGGTAAACAGTGTTTCCGAGCAGAATGAAATGATACAGACTGTTGGTGAGAATTTTGACAGTATAAATGAAAACGTAACCGAGATGCTTTCAAGATTCAGCGAGATAGGAGAAGGAATGAAGTCAATCGCTTCATCCACCGCTGAGATCAACGATTCTATTTCGAATCTTTCGGCAACCAGTGAAGAAGTCGCTTCACTTTCCAATCAGGGTGTTCAATCGTCTGATGATGCCGTAGAGAAGTTCGATGAATTCAAGACTATTCTCGGCGAGATCTTCATGCAGGCTAACAAGCTTAAGGATATGCAGACGGAATAAATGTTTTTATAACGTTGACGCCTCCTTGTATAATAAATGCAGGGAGGCACTTTTTTTAGGAATAATTACCGGAGGTTATGTCGATGGAAAAAAGAGAACTTACATGTATAGGTTGTCCCATGGGATGCTTTCTTACGGTTATGCTAGAGAACGGAGAAGCTGTATCTGTATCAGGTAATACCTGTCAGAAGGGCGATATTTACGCCAGAAAAGAAGTTGTGAATCCCACAAGGATAGTTACGAGTACCGTGAAAGTTACAGGCGGAGACAGGAGCAGGGTTTCGGTTAAGACCAGCAGCGATATTCCGAAGGACAAGATCTTTGAAGTTATGGATGAGATTAATAAGAGCTGCGTAAATGCCCCCATTTTGATCGGGGATGTTATAATAAAAAATGTTGCGGACACGGGAAGCGATATTGTCGCTACCGGCAATGCCGTGGCTATATAGTAATGTACGAAGTTATAAAAGGAGAAGTATTATGAGAAAATTACTCGTTGTTGTAGACATGCAAAAAGATTTTGTCGACGGGGCTCTCGGAACAAAGGAAGCGGTTGCTATAGTTCCTGCCGTTGTTGAGAAGATCAGAAAATATGATATAAAGGATGTTTTTGTAACAAGAGACACTCATCAGGAGAATTACATGGACACTCAGGAGGGTAAGAACCTTCCCGTTGTTCACTGCATTGAGAATACAGAGGGATGGGAGCTTGATAAGACTGTGGCAGCAGAAGTAGAAGGCGCTACATTCATCAACAAGCCTACATTCGGCTCGGTAGAACTTGCAAAGGCTATCAAAGATATATATGAAAAAGAAGAGATCGAAGTTGAGCTCATCGGACTTTGCACAGATATTTGCGTTGTTTCAAATGCTCTTTTACTCAAGGCATATATGCCCGAGCTCAAGATAAGTGTAGATAAGGATTGCTGCGCAGGTGTAACTGTAGAAAAGCATCTTGCGGCACTTGAGACTATGCGTTCATGCCAGATCTACTGCTAATAAGAATTAAGTAGATAATTTGATAGTTTTTTTCCTAAATATACAAAAATATATAGACTGACAGGTGGTGCAAAATTGGGAAAAGTATACTTTGTAAACGGATTTCTTGATGCCGGAAAGACAAGCTTTATACAAGATCTTCTTGAGGAAGATTATTTTGAGATAAAAGGCAAGACACTTCTTATTCTCTGCGAGGAGGGCGAAGTTGAATATGATGATTACCTTATGCAGCATCTCAAGGTGGTTGTAAAAAAGATCGAGAATGAGGAAGACTTTGACACCGAGCATATCGTGGCGTTCGAAAAAGAAGTTATGCCTGAGAGGATCATTGTTGAATACAACGGAATGTGGGACAGAAAGAACCTTGTTTTTCCCGAACACTGGGACGATATCATGGAGATCGTCATAATAGATTCTTCTACGTTTGAGATATTTGCCGCAAATATGAAGTCGTTTATGTCAGAGCATGTGCGAAATGCGTATCTGACAATCTTTAATAACTGCGATGATGTTATGGACAAGATGGCTTCCTACAGACGAAGCGTAAAGGCTGTAAATCCGAGCCTTAATATAGTCTGCAAGGATAAGCACGGAGAAGATATACTCCAGAAATTTGAAGACGACCTTCCTTATTCATTGGACGATGAGGTAATTGATGTAAGAGATGACAAGTTTTCCGTATTTTATCTGGACAGCCTTGATAATCTCGACAGATACCTCGGCAAAAAGATAGTATTCACGGCACAGATCATGAAGGCAAAAGAAGAGGGAAAAGACATTTTCCTCGCCGGAAGATTTGCGATGACATGTTGCGAGCAGGACATTTCCCTGTTTGGAATAATCTGTCACTACAATGGCAGTGATTCGATCGAAAATGACGATTGGGTAGAGATAACGGGAACCGTTGACAAAGAGTATGTAAAACAGTACGACGTGGAATTCCCGACATGTTTGGTTGAAAGCATCCGTCCATGTGAAAAACCAAAGAGGGAAGTTATTTCGGTTATATAAGAATATTGATGAAAAAACATCAACCGGTATAAAAAAATCTGCTTAAATACGCGCCTTGACACTCCTCGTATGATTGTATACAATTATACGAGGTTAGTTATTGTACATATTGAGAGAGGTTGACTTAATCATGAACGATACAAGTGCATTTCAGAACAGACCGGTGACCATGAACGACAAGAATAATCTGCTCCAGATCGAAGAGCATATGTATATTCTTGACGACGTGGAGAAGCCAAACGTTTTCAGAAATATGTTTCCTTATGAGGAAATTCCGAAGATTCCTTTTAACGACAGGATTGTTCCCCATAATATGCCAAAAGATATATGGATCACGGATACTACATTCCGTGACGGGCAGCAGTCAAGGGCGCCATATACGACAGAGCAGATCGTTACCATATATGACAAACTTCATGAGCTTGGCGGTCCGAATGGAATGATCAGGCAGAGTGAGTTCTTTTTATACAGTAAGAGCGATCGCGATGCGGCTTATAAGTGTATGGAGAGGGGCTACAAATTCCCTGAAGTTACCAGCTGGATCAGAGCAAGTGAAGAAGATTTCAAACTTGTAAAAGAGATGGGAATGAAGGAAACGGGTATTCTTGTATCCTGTTCCGATTATCATATTTTCTTGAAACTTAAGATGACAAGAAGACAGGCACTCGATCATTATCTCAGTGTCGTAAGATCATGTCTTGAGGC
>JAFZQT010000057.1 GCA_017620235.1 Butyrivibrio sp.
TACTCATACTTATAGCGGTCAAACGACTGAATTATATCATTTTTGCGCCCAGTATTCAAATATCAGCATCTTCCGTCGCCTCTTTATCAGGTGGCGTGTCTGACATTTAGGTCATCATACATCACACTTTGTTTTCCATTGTCTTAGCGTCTTGTTATTTTTTCATCCTCCTATTCGTATTAAATTATCGCTAGACATTTTTAATATGGAAAACCGTTTTTAAAAAGGTGCTGTAAAAAGATATAAAAATAGCTCCGAGACAAAGTGAACAGAATCCTGCCCACTCTATGCCTCAGAGCTAAAATATATATACTATTTATTCAACCACTTTTAGATAGCTACTTACACAATAAAGTGTCTGACCGTTGTATTCTACTTTGGACCAGCCTACATCATTGTTGATTCCAACTCGGGTTGCTGTCTCGCCTGCTTTGAGCGAAGCGGCAACTGTTGAATCTGCATCTGTTACACTGGGCTTTGTTCTGAGATTGACAACATCTTTGGCTGTTACTGTCTCATTACATGCAGTAAATTTCGTTTTAAGACCCGAGTTATCTTCCGCGGGCTGCGCTGCTGTCTGCTGCTTAGGCGCGCTCAGGTCGGTTGTCAAAAAGCTTGATACTGCATAAAGAGGTTTGCCGTTATAGACAACTCTTGACCAACCACTAGAACTTACTCCCGTACGCTGAGCCGTCTGTCCGTTTTGAAGCGTCTCAACAACCTTGCTGTCAGCTCCCTGGCTCGGTCTGTCTCTAAGGTTTGTGCTGCTCTTTGCAGTAACTGTTTCATCAACTTCATCGAACTTCATAAGTGCTTCAACGTCAGCGGAAGCAACTTCTCTCTCCGATGTATCTTTTGCAGTCTCTGTTCCGTTATATCCAAAATATGCCACATCAACATCGACTTTCTTGCTGATTCCGGCAACATCTCCCTGATTGGTATACTGCCACATAGCGCACTGACCGCTATACGCGGGACCTTTTGCGATATTGGATGTATCCTGATTGTACCATGCCATCCAGACCTTGTAAGACTTCTCGATCTGTGATGTAGTCCACTTCGCATCATCTGCAAGTTCGTTCTTTGATGCATAGAATATAGGTGTATAGCCTGACTTTGCAATCTGATCAAGGAATGCAATAGCAATGCTGCTTCTGTCTTCTTTTGTGAGATTAAACTGCCTGCTCGTCTCTTTTTCAAAGCCTTCACAGTTATATCCCACGGGATATGTGATCGAATACTTTGAAATATAATCTTTTACCCAGTTAGCCTCTTCAACCGCTTCGTCCTTGGTTACGGCTGTTGAGAAAAAGTATGCTCCGACCTTTATTCCGTTCTTCTCTGCTTCCTGCATGTTGAACTTGGCGTTGGTATCGGGCTTTATCTCGCCTGATGCGGAATCTCTGTATCCGACTCTGATCATGGCAAAATCAATTCCTGTGCCCGCAACCTGTGCCCAGTCTATAGTTCCCTGGAACTTTGAAACATCAATTCCGTAAGTTACGTTGGAATTTTCACCAACATTGCTTGCCCCCACAAGCTCTTTGATGTTGATATTTGCGCCCGTCTCCTTAGGTACTGCCGCTGTCTGAGGATCGCTTGCCACTGCTTCTTCAGATGATCCTTCCGCAGCTGCCTCTTCTACTTCCGTAGCCTCAGTAGTCGCTTCTACAGCCACTTCCTCTTCGGGAACAGACTCTTCGATCTCAGCTATATCAAGCTCTTCCTCTTCATCCTTTTTTGAACCCTTAGAAAGCAATGAACCTACCAAAATGCCTATAGCTAGCAGCAATACGGCTCCAATTCCAATATAGATCTTTATCAGATCCTCTTTTCTGAGCCTGTTCCCCCTGCGTTTTTTTCTCCCACCTGCACTACCAAAACTATCTCTCATAACGCTCTCCTATGCACCTCTACTATGAATAGTATCTGCCGATCACTGACTGATAAACTTCATAATCATTTTGTGAGAAGTTTACTATCGTGACCTTAATATCATAATCCGAATTATCCGAAAGCCAAGTATTTATGGCATTTAGCGCTGTTTTTGCAGCCGCCTCTTTAGGATATCCGTATACTCCCGTTGAAATACCGGGAAAAGCTATACTGTGAACATCATTTTCTTTTGCAAGTAAAAGCGAATTATAGTAGCAATTATACAGGTCCGTCTCATCGCTCTCTGCACCTGAATAAATGGGTCCAACCGTATGGATCACATATTTAGCCGGAAGATTGTAGCCCTTGGTGATCTTGGCCTCCCCGGTCCTACATTCACCAAGTCCTCTGCACTCTTCCAAAAGCTGCACCCCTGCAGCTCTGTGAATTGCCCCATCAACGCCGCCTCCGCCAAGAAGACTGGAATTTGCGGCATTTACGATTGCATCAACTTTAAGTTTAGTGATGTCTCCAACATAAAATTCAATATTTTTCATATCGATTTCTCTTATCAATCTTTCTTAAGATATATCAAATGATAAACCGCACCGACACAGATTCCGCCGCCTACGATATTTCCGAGCGTAACGGGTATAAGGTTTGTGACAAAAAATCCGACTACAGACAATCCGTCAGCAGGGATACTGTGAACATATGATGCAAGAAATCCTGCGGGTATAAAATACATATTTGCAACACAGTGCTCGAATCCGCAGATAATAAAGAGCATAACGGGAAGCCACAGTGCAAACACTTTGCCTGCAAGTTCATCTGCCGCAAAAGAGCACCAAACAGCCATGCACACAAGAACATTACAAAGGATGCCTCTTAAAAATGCATCTCCGAATGAAATTGTAGACTTGGTTACAGCCGTGCTCACTACCTGTGTAGCAAGATTACCGTCATTAAAAGAATATATATGGCTAAATGCAGCAAGTGCCGCGATCAAAAAGCCTCCCACCATGTTTCCGAAATACACGATGATCCAGTTTCTGATCATTCCTTTAGCCGTAGCTTTTTTGGATAAAACAGGGATTGTAATCAGGCAGTTTCCTGTAAAAAGCTCCGCTCCACCAACAAGCACCATAAAAAGACCTATAGGAAATACAACCGAGCTGATAAGCCTTCCGCTTGAGGGATTCTGCGCGCAGCTTGATGCAATCTGACTACCAAGACCACCGAGCGCGATAAAAGAGCCCGCAAGCACAGCAAGCATAAATGTCTGCAAAAACTTTCCTTCTGTCTTTCCCTTTCCAACTACTTCATACTTTGCTGCTATCTCCGCAGGTGATTTCATTTACAATTCTCCTCCAAATAAAAACAATTTTCATAATTCGACTATCTGATTATAGACCTCTTTTTCCATATTGAAAAGAAGCCGCACCTAAACACAGATAAAAATCCATCTTTGTCTGTTTTATCTGTGTATTTCCACACTTTTCTTACTGAAAAATCCTTTAAACCACAGATAAGTTGCTGTTTTCCAAGTCACTTATCTGTGTATTTTTTTTATTTCCTTTAAATCTCCTCATATTTCATCCAAAATTCACAGATAAACAGAGCATTTCATTAAATTCAATCTGTGATTCCTCTAAATCAAGGTTGAATCAAGGTTGCGCCTCCAAGGCGGAATTTCCTCGTATTAAACAAAAAAGCAGCTTTGAGAACTATTTTTCTCAAAACCACTTTTTTACGTTTAAAAAAACTGATCCGATCAGCATTTATTCTTTTTATATATTGTAAAAAGACCTTTCATCAAAAGATTCGGATCTCTTATAACGTCCGCGTCTATCCACTGTGCTACAACCTCTGACAATCCCCCGGTTATGACAACTTTAAGGTCGTCAAAGCCATATTCTCTTGTAACCCTGTCTATAAGCCCCGTCAACATGATTCCGGTGGCTGCAACAGTCCCCGCTATCATATTTGACTCAGTGTCGGTTCCAAGAAGTTTGTCAGTCCCTCTGGCTGTAAGCTGTGGTAGCTTCGAAGTCCTCTGTGCCTCTGCATCGAGAGACAACTGAACTCCGGGACATATCATTCCCCCTACGAGTTTTGCTTTTTCATCTGCAACTGTGATTGTCGTACAGGTTCCAAGATCGCATACCATGACAGGGCATCCGTACTCAGAAACCGCTCCCGAAAGATCTGCGATTCTGTCAAATCCAAGGCTTGAAGTGTCATATCGTGATACGTCTATTTCTGTGTTCATTGTGGTGGTTGGTATTAACGCATCTTTTCCTGTTATCTTTTTAAGTGCCCCTGCTGCCTTATCCGTCATCTCAGTGACAACGCTCGATAAAACTGAGCCTTCAAAAGATATTTCTTTTAACCCCGCCTTGTCTATCAGGTCTGCAAACCCTTCCGCAATCTCATCTTCCGTGAGTTTTCTGTCTGACTTTAGTCTGCCAAGCTCTCTGTAACTGTTTCCGTCAAAAGAACCTACGACAATATTTGAGTTACCGATATCAACCGCCAAAACTCTGCTCATGAAAATCGCCTTTCAGTGTGTTGTCTCGTTGACTTTTTGATTAATAACGCAGTATATGGATTATTTCACAAGTAATTAATCTAATTGTCAATGAGACAACACACTCTTATCCCCTATGAAGAGCTTTGGAAAGCACCATAGCAAGTGTGCCGCCCAAAACACATCCGACTACAGCCTCGATTGTCGCCTGAACGCCTACCATTCCGATAACGAAAGCCATAGGTGTTGTTGCGTTGTAATTAGCTGCAAGTCCCTGTACAAATTCTGTATTAAAGAAGAACAGGCAAAGTGAACCCATGAAAAATGCCGTGTTGAGAAGAGGCATAAGGGCGCCTGTTATGTAGTAGGAAGCTGTCTTAAGCTTACCCTTGTGTATAAGTCTGTAAACAAATGATGTAACCGCTGCATCAAGAACTCTTGCAACAATCGCTGTCACAAACACTCCGAAAGGATTGATGTTAAAGAGTGTTGAAAGAAGTCCGCTTGATCCGTTGAGCGCACCGATAAAGCTGTTGATACCAAATGCGAGTCCGCAGATAATACCTGCAACGGGGCCGATAAGCATAGATGCAAGCGCTACCGGAACGGTTACGATTGAAACTTTCAATAAAGGTGTGGGAATTGTGCCTAAAAATGTGTTACCCATGATTATGGTAACGGCAACAAGAAGTGCAGTCTCTACCATGTACTGCGTTTTTTTGCTCAGTCCGCCTAACTCCTCAGTCTTGCGGCCAAGTGATGATGTACTATCCATTTTATTTCTCCTTAAAAAATGCTGCAGTTTCAGCTCATGCTAAATACCGCGCAACATAAATATATCACAGAAAAGTTATTTTGCAAGTGAAAACTTTTCTGTGATATTTTGGAGAGTATTGTAATGAGATAAAAGCAAATTTACATCAGATGAGCGTCTCTACAAAGGCCGCTACATCTTCCATTTTCCGGGTAGGTTCGAAACGTGCAACTACGTTACCGTCTCTGTCTACCACGAACTTAGTGAAATTCCATTTTATATCAGGGTTATTCTTATAATCTTTATCAATCTTCTTTAGCATGACGTTCATAGCCAAAGCTGCCGCGCCCTTGCCAAAGCCTTCAAATCCCTTCTGCTCTTTCAAGAACTTATAGAGCGGAAGCTGAGTCTCACCGTTTACATCAGATTTTTTCATCTGAGGAAACTTTGTATTATAGTGAAG
The DNA here is from genome assembly GCA_017620235.1 of Butyrivibrio sp. Lineage (GTDB taxonomy): Bacteria > Bacillota > Clostridia > Lachnospirales > Lachnospiraceae > Butyrivibrio. The sequence goes on from JAFZQT010000057.1 coordinate 5,623, forward strand.
CTGACAGAACTCGTGGATCTCCTCGTCTGTTCCGGGTGTCTGACCTGCAAATTGGTTGCATGGAATATCAAGAACCTCAAATCCTCTGTCATGGAACTTCTCATACATTTCCTCAATATCCTTATAATGAGGTGTAAAGCCACAACCCGTGGCGGTATTTACAACAAGTACAACTTTTCCTTTGTAAGCATCAAGTTTACATTCATTTCCCTGAGCATCAGTTACTGAATAATCATAAAATCCCATAATTTTTCCTCCGTTCGGAACTATGTTGATGGCTCTTTGTTTTTGATTTAACAAAATTATATTGCGTGCAATTTAAATTGTCAACACTTCTTTTTCTAAAAAATCTATAAACCCATTCCCTCCTTTACATCCCCAGTAAATTAGGGGTATACTCAAAACGATTTAGAAACAATCACCATTGCTAAAGCATTATATATATGATTGGAGAAACGATGTTAAAGGGAAAAAATGTAATTCTTGGTGTAACGGGCGGAATCGCCGCATATAAGTCAGCAGATCTTGCATCAAAGCTTGTAAAGGCTCATGCAAATGTAGATGTCATCATGACAAAAAATGCAACTGAGTTCATAACTCCGCTCACATTTGAGTCGCTCACACATACAAGATGCATCACAGGCACTTTTGAGCGCAATCATCCTATGGAAGTTGAGCACATAGCTCTTGCGGATAAGGCAGATGTACTCGTTATCGCTCCCGCTACAGCAAACTGTATCGCAAAGCTTGCAAACGGTATCGCGGATGACATGCTGACAACAACAGCTCTTGCCTGCACATGCACAAAGATCATCGCACCTGCAATGAACACCAAGATGTTTGAAAATCCCATCACACAGAAAAATATAGAGACGCTTAAGAGCTACGGCTACATTATAGTAACTCCCGGCGAAGGTTTCCTTGCCTGCGGCACCGTCGGAAAAGGAAGAATGGAAGAACCTGCAAAGATCCTTGATGAGATAATATATGAAATTGCTTGTCCAAAGGATATGAAAGGCATAAACCTTCTTGTAACGGCAGGTCCTACCAGAGAATCCCTCGATCCCGTCCGCTATATCACAAACCACTCTTCAGGCAAGATGGGCTACGCCATTGCAAAGGCTGCTGCCCGAAGAGGCGCCAATGTAACACTTGTTTCGGGAAAGACCAATCTGGAAGTGCCATCACACCTTAATTTTGTGGACATCACTTCTGCAAAAGACATGTATGACGCCGTTACACAAAGAGCAAACGATCAGGACATCATAATAAAGGCTGCTGCCGTTGCGGACTACACTCCCGCTTCCTACGCAGATGACAAGATAAAAAAGAGTGACCAAAAAGATGACTTTAACATTCCGTTAAAGCCGACCGACGATATTCTTGCATACCTTGGCAAAAACAAGAAGGACGGTCAGATCCTGTGCGGATTCTCAATGGAGACAAAAGACCTTCTTGAGAACTCCAGAAAGAAACTTCAAAAGAAGAATCTCGACATGATCTGCGCCAACAACTTAAAAGTCGAGGGCGCAGGATTTGAAGTTGATACCAACGTACTCACCCTTATAACCTCCTCAGAAGAAAAAGAGCTTGGAATCATGAGCAAAGATGATGCTGCAAACATTCTTTTGACAGAGTTATTAAAGATGAGATCATGAAACTTAACGCCGCTCTGCAGAGCCGTGCTACAGTCTTTTTAGCTGCGTCATCTCAAAGCATTATATTGGCTTAGGGATTGAATAAACATATGCTGCGCTTCATAAACTCGCATATGCACCAAAGAATTTTCCATCTGTTCATCGCAGATGATTTTTATACCCTCGTCTGTTTTTCTTGAGGTCAAAGATTACTTTCCTGCATGCGGAGAAAAATGTCTGAAGCAGGACGCATTTGTGTATTATCAGGTCATGGTCATTGTCCGCAAAGCGGACTTTTACAACAATAAAAGAACGAACTCCCGAGCTCATTTATGAGTTCAGGGATTCGTTCTTTTATTTGTTGTAGGTGCTACGCACCATATGACCATGACCAATATAGCTTATATTAGCGTCCTGCAAGTTCTTTTCGAAGCATGCATAAAGGAAAGTAATCTGACCTCCGGAAAAACAAGAGGGTATAATGAATCTGCATGAACAGATGAAAATTCTAAGGTGCATTTGCTCAGACAACTTCGCGCAGCATATATCCAATCTCTAAGCCAATATAATTTCGATGAAACACAGCTAAAAAGACCGTAGTCCGGCTCTGCCAAGCGGCGTTAAGTTTCACATCCTCAATTCACAAAGATATTCTCTCTGTTGCTGAAATATATGTTATTTACTACGATCATGATAATGCCGACGATCACACTTGCAAGCTGAGTCATTATATCGCCTTCCGATGTGAGCGCAAACAGAACTGAAAGTGCATTAACCGCAACAACCAATGTATAAGTGAGTAACACGAATTTTTTTGCATCCGCTTTTCTCTTTATGATCTTGATCGCTGTAATAAAGTCTACAACACCGGTTACTATAAAACACACTGCAAAAAGCATGTACAAAGAAGATGCTCCAATGGCACCAAAGCAGCCAAGTCCGGAAATAATGTTGATCAAGCCACCTACCCACAGTGCAAAATATCCGAGGAAATCTGCCCACTTCGTACCAAGTCTCGGTTCTGCCTGAACATTATTCTGATACATGCCGTTCATCACCGGCTGTGAAGCCATCTGCTCATTTCCGCTAAGAGGCGTCTGACAATTCGGACATACCGCAATACCATCCTCAACCATTGCTCCGCATCTATTACATACTCTCATACTGAACCTCCTCATAATTTGAAGAAAATGTTGTATGTTATATTAATATGCTACCATAGCAATCACCGCCAAGGAAAGTAGATATTGCGGTAAATTATAAGTTTTTATACATCTTTTCGTTTATTTTTCTCTGACTGCACGAATGATTCCTGCAACCGCACCAAAAAGCACGGCTGCAACGGGCCATATGATCCATGTTCTGTCCCATTTGTCAGTTACAAAGCTTATTCCAAGGAACGCCGCAACAATGACAGGCCAGTAAATAGCTGCTACTTTGCCTGTAACCGTATTGAGTTTCTTACCACTTGGTGTATAATCTTCCTCCTGAAGCACCTTATTGCATGCCTCAACAACGGCACTTCCCCTGATCATCAAGTTCACAGCGAAAGATACCACAAGAAGCATCACGCCTACCATAAGGCATATAAGTTCTCCGCCGGGATTTATCATGATTGTTGCAAGAAGCGGAACACAACTGAGAATGCACGTAATGACACCTATTGCAATGAAACTACTCTTTCTCTTTTCAAGATGTGATCTCTTTTCCCTGAGCATACCGTCAACACCATATGCCGTATCAATATCTTCCTTCTCAATATACTCGAAAGGCTTTAAATATTTGTCCATTGTTATAAAGATAAATACACCTGCAGCTACCATAAATAAGAGAACAATCAAGCCGCCCAAGCCCGCAAAACTATCCGTGCAAATATCATATTGACAAAGAGTTGAGAAAACCATCAATGCCACAGGTGAAGCTATGCAAAGAGAAACACCAAACGCTATAAAGGGATTTGTCTTTTCAACTGCTGCAATGTACGCTGTTGCCGTTTCCATGGTAACGAGCTTTTTGGGGCTTTCGTCGCCTGAATATTCTGTAAGCTCGCCATCAGACGTCTGTTCGATCTCATCCTTTAATAAGTAATCCGTGCTTACGCCAAAGATCTTTGACATCATAAGTATTCTATTAAGATCAGGTGTTGACTGTGCGCTTTCCCATTTAGAAACAGCCTGTCTTGATACCTCAAGTTTATCTGCAAGTTCTTCCTGTGATAATCCAAGTTTTTTTCTTTCATTGATAATCTTATCCGCTAAAATCATTTTCTATTCCTCCATAATTTTTCGGTTGTTTTTTATGGGTAAAGATTACAAAAAAGTATGGTTGCAAGCTATAAAGTCAACCTTGAAATTTGTCAACCGGCAGTTGCATACCGCATAAACAGTGGATTTCCCCCACACAACTCTTTTAGCATATTAACATTAAAAATTAAAAGAATTAAAAAAAAGAAAAATAAACTGCACATCTATTGCTATCGCCAATAAACGATGATAATGTGAAATTATCAACAAAAAACCGCACACCCCCTTTATAAGGAGGCACTATATGATGAAAAGTCTTAGAACAAAAATTCTTTCATGTTTCTTTCTTCTAGCTTTAGTAATGATCATTGGCGTAGTTCTCATAGCGCTAAGTTTCCAGGACGCAGTTAAAGCCGCAAACACAATGTCCGGCACATATCTGTCTATTGAAAGAGATTTTGGAGATGCAAACACCAATCTTCAGAACCTTGTAAAAAGATTCTTCCTTGTACAGGCTATGGCTCCCACAGGCGCCATGGATACAGATGAAGGAGTCGCAACTATGGTCGATCCCGGTAAACCTGAGCAGGAAGCGCTGCGGGCTGCCTTGGATGATCTTGGAACCCAAGTTCAAAAAGTAAACAATCCGGACTTTACTGCAGAATATGAAATAATGAACTCTGCCGGAAGTCTTTTCCTTTCCACATATAAAGAAATGGAAACGATGTTCTATGCAAGAAAATACACAGAATCCTACGATCTGTACTTTGCAAACTGCCATGAAGCAATCTTGCAGTATGAGGACAACGTAACTCTGATGACAGAGCAGCTTCAGGTCCTCGTCGACCAGAACAACGCGACCTTGCACGCGGCAGAAAAAAGCGTTCGTAAATCTATCATAATAGGTTCCATACTTTTTGTTATCGTATCTGCTATAGGTATCTACGTTGTTAATAAAACAATCACTCCTTTGAGATATGCTTCTGCCGAACTTGACGGAATCCTCGCCGACATGAACGCAGGAAATGCCAATCTTTCACGCAGGATCAAAAATGACTCAAAGGACGAAGTCGGTGTGCTTGTATCCGGTATAAATAACTTCCTTGCAACCCTTCAGGATATCATCGTCAAGATCAAATCAGAGTCGGGACATATCTATTCGTCCGTTGAAAATACGGTTGGTCTTGTAAACACATCCAAAGAGGATGTAAGTAATGTATCCGCTGTTATGCAAGAATTGACGGCAAGCATGGAAACAGCAAACAACACTCTTATTTCTCTTAATAACGGGGCAAAAGACGTAAATAACGCTGTCGGTCAGGTATCAGATCAGGTCGCAGCCGGAAACCAGCGAGTATCCGATATTAAAGATCACGCAACCGTTATCCGTGAAAGCACAGAGAAAAAGAGAAATTCCACAAATGAAATGGTTTCATCCATTAAGGACGGCCTTGAAAGTTCTATCGAAGACAGCAAAAATGTTGCACAGATACAGACTCTTACAGAAGATATCCTATCAATTGCTTCGCAGACCAACCTCCTTGCTCTCAATGCCTCAATCGAAGCTGCAAGAGCTGGTGATGCCGGAAAAGGCTTTGCAGTTGTTGCAGACGAAATCAGACAGCTCGCCGAACACAGTAAAGATACCGCAAACTCCATTCAGGAGATCAGTAATCAGGTTATCTCCGCCGTTGAGTCACTTGCAAATGACTCAAATGAGATGCTTACTTACGTAAGTGAATCGGTACTTGCAGACTACGATGAATTCGAAGATGTTGCACAGCAGTACTATCAGGACGCCGAAGACATCAACCAGGTGCTCAGATCCGTCAACGATAACACCGTTGTTCTCACCTCAACCATCAGCGAAATGGCTGAGCAGATCGACAACATCTCACATGTTATCAGCGATTGTACATCGGGAGTTTCAGATGCAACGGCAAGTACTACCGGAATCCTTGCTTCCATCACTACTATTCACGATGATTCCGAGAGTAACCGTGAAGTATCAGAGCGTCTTCAGGAAGAAGTTAACCGCTTCTCTTCTGCTTCAGACGAAGAAGAATAATCCAATCTGTCCTGCTTATAGAAAAGACAAGGTGCTTGAAACCTTGTCTTTTTCTTAATTACTTATATATTCTCCATCCGGCGTAACATCCATGTCCATATCCGCAAACTCTCCCGTGTGTGATACGAACATTGAATTGCCCACTTTATGAAATGCTATATATGTTCCTGCTGCCTCATCGATGCAGCTTATCGCCGTATCCTCAGAAACATAATACGCTGTTCCTTCGCAATCTCCCGTGTTCACAGTATAGATGAAAAATCCTTCAAATGAAAAACCTTCTTTGGTCTGATCCGTTATCTGGATATCTCCTGCAGAATTCTCAATCTCGATCCTTTGCCAATCACCTTCAAACTTTTTCGGTTTGGAGACGGTTTTTCTTTTCGCATACAAAGAAGCGATCTCGTCCTCTGCTATATAATCCGAAGAAGAAGTACCACCACTACCGGTTTTGGTTCGGTTTCTCTGTGAGACCACTTTGACTGAGTCTTCTTCTGTTGCTTCTTCAGAATCAAATTCATCATCCTCAATTACCAATGCATTCTCAAACGAATACATATCGTCATCCGATGAATCTTTGCCCGCGCATCCACAAACTAGTATCGCGGAGAAAACTGCTGTCAAAAAAAATTTCCCACATCTCATGCCGACCCCCTAGAAACAAATCGGTACACTGGAGGTAATATCAGTGTAAAACATCTTTAATGCGTCGTACAGCGTCATCCAAGCCATTTTCAGCCCGGACTTTTTTAGAAATATCTTCTGATCTTTCTTTTTTGAAATAGTATGATGAATTCATTTCATCAAGAACGTCCATTATTGCTCTTTTACTAACCTTGCTCGCTTTTACCATCTTGGTAGCGATTCCGAGATCGTTTAACATGATCGCATACTTTATGTGATCCGCCATATACGGAATAGGTATAGACGGAACTCCATAAACCATGGAAGCAGCGCAAGTGCCAAATCCACAATGATGGATAACGTATCTTGAACGACTAAATAACCAGCTATGCGGTACATCTCCGCAAGACATGATACTGTCCGGAAGCTTGTAATTGGTCGCTATACTTTTCTGGAATCCCTGAATTATCGCCTTGGTGTCAGTCGCTTCAAATGCCTTAATGAACTTATCAAGCTTCTCAGCTTCCGCGTCATCTTCATAAGACATAGAACCAAACGAAAGAACTACCGGCTTATCTCCTGTTTCCATGAAATTCTTAAGTTTTTCATCGGGAACATAATCAAGGTCATCTTCATACCAAAAGCCTGTGACAACATTCTTTGCTTCCCAGTATGGATTTCTGTCGTTTACAGTCCTACTGATCGGCATTAGATTGAGCCTGTCGGAAAACAGCTCGTCTACAGATTTGATCGGTCTGAGACCATATATTTTTCTCAAATTATTAAAAGGCTTAATTGCCTTGTTAGAACCAAAGTTCTCTAAAACTTTCTCAGAAACAGTCTGCTGTCTGAGTTTCTCCGGAATCGAATCTTTTTGAAGAGTAACATTAACAGTGGGTATTCCTAAAGCTTCGGCTTCGACGGCACCTATCATGGAATGACCGACAATAACCAGATCTCTGCCCTTACATGCATTCAAGATATCATGCGTAGCACTCTGGAAAAATTCCGAAACAAAGTCCTGCTCCTTCATAGCACTCATAGGATTAGTACCATTGCCTCGTATTGCAGCCATTTCTCTCTCAATATTTATATTGGAACCAATGGGTGCAAAGCCGACTCCTGCCTTTTCGACAAGATCCTTCCAGTAAGGATGTGTTCCGATAATTGTGTCGATTCCTTCTTCTATCAGCTTCCGTGCCAAATAGATATATAGCTGAACATCCCCACGCGTTCCCATTGTAAAAATCGCGATTTTGCTCATTTCAGTTTCCTTTATAAAATATTTTCCTCTAACCGATTAAACTTCGCCCCTGTTAGTTACACAACATCTTCCTTCAATGCTTCGATAATGCTGTCGTCTTTTATCTTATTGAGTCCAAGAAACATGCTTACGCTGACAACTGCAAATACCATGGCAATAACAATTCCGTACGTCATAAGATCCAGGTCAAAAGAATATGTTTTTTTATCCAATGTTCTGAACATCAGATAGCTCAAAATAACAGATATCGGTAATCCTATTATCAGAGCTTTAAATCCATAAAAGCCTGTTTCAAGAAAAATCATTTTCTTAAATCCGCCTTGCGCCATACCGACAGATTTATACATCGCAAACTCTTTTCTCCTGAGCAGAACTCCCGTGGATATTGTATTAACAATATTAGCAACAGCTATGAGCGTAAGTAATATTGTAAATCCGTACATAGCCGTTTTTAATATAAGAGTAACAGTGTTCATAGCGTCTAATGCGTCGCTGAGATTACTGCATGTATAATTATGATACCCGTCTTCTTCCAGTAAAGCAAATATTTTATCGCTGATTTCCTTACTATTTTCGGTTACTACCCCGAGATCGCATGCAAGTTCGTCTATCGGAATAACCTCTACATCTTTTGCATAAAATACAGATTCCGGAACAAAAACAGCAACAGTTTCTTTGGGTATTAGTCTATAAATATACTCTTTTTTATCATACCCCACAAAATCACTTACTTCAACTGCCGGAGGATTTCCCTCCTTAGGACCATCGTAAAAAAGTCTCTTCCCTATTATTTTATCATTAAAAATGGGTTTTGACCCTTCTTTATGAAAATAATTGTTCAAAATAACGCCTCTCAAAGTATCGCCAAAATACTTATCGTGAGGCAGTCCGTTTTTGTCTAAAACAGCCTTAAAGTCAGCGTCGTCCACGACAACAAGATACATTGAATCAATATCAAGTTTGGAAAAATCAGATGTCAAAAAAGATTTATCCGCAATTTCCTTATTTGCAAGGAGAGTATCGGAATCTTCTGCATTTTCCTTGAGATTGTAAACGATCATTGCACTGGAAAAGACTCTGTCCACGCCCTCCATCTCTGTGAGCGCCTGCCTGAGTTTGTCAGTTTCTTCATAAGAACATGACACGTTTATCTGATACGGCAGATCGAAATCGTACCTGTTCGCTTTCTCTACAGAATCACAAATAAACGTTATTGTAAGAAACATTATAACAGAAACTGATATAGAAGTCGTGATAATAAATGCCTTAATTCCATTTCTTTTTATATTTTTATACGCTAATTCTCCCTCGTAGCCAAAAAAGAATCTGATAAGCGGATTTACTTTGAGTGTCCTTGGCTTAACCTTGATTGTTCCCGTCTGTTTCAAAGCATCTATCGGCATGACTTTTGACGCCTTTATCGCAGGAACTACCGATGAGATAAAGACTGTAATTACGGAAAGAATAATTGTCGTAATGATCGCAGCCGGAGTACAGACTACCCGGACACTTCCGCTCATTCCCTCAGATCCCGCTATTATTTCCGATTCAATGATACTTTTTCCAAGAACCGACAAAATAGCCTTCGTTCCCGCATATCCCATGAGGATTCCCAAGGGAATTCCTATCACGGCAAGGATAAATCCTTCATAAAACACTGAAAATCTCTTCTGCTTTCCTGTTGCTCCGACACTTGCAAGCATGCCAAGATAGCGCATTTTCTCCGCAAGCGACATCCCGAAAGAATTGACCATCAGAATGACCGATGTCACCATTACGATGAAAAGAGCACCTTCCATTATTCCAAACAGCTGTGAAAATCCTGAACTGTTCTTATCTATGGAATAAAATGCGATAAGATATTCCTGATTTATCTCCATTTTGGAAATTCCATGATCTGCCGCAATACTTCTTATCGTCTTTGCCGCCTTGCTGTCGCAGTTCTTAATGCATATCCTGACCTCGGCATCTTTCTTTTCAGGGAAAAAACCATCATCAATTCCCCTCAAGATGTCATAGCCGGTCGTAGGTCTGTTATTGTGAAGGATCGCAGTTACGGTACATTCTTCATCCGATAGCTTTTCAAACTTCTCTTTTGACCTGTAGTTTCCTATCCAGTGGACCAGTTCACCCGTTTCCTCAATTGAAAAACGATTTCCCTGTTCAAAAGAGATCTTGTCGCCGATGTTCAGATTCATTCCGTTTTCTGCAAGATAGTTCTCCTCAACGGCAACTTCGGATGAATTCTTGGGAAGAGTTCCCTCGTAGTCTGAAACCACAAGTTCCTTGTAGAAATCTTCGTTTGCATGAAGTATATTTCCAACCACAAATCTCTCTTCTTTGCCGCTGTTAAGGCGCACTCCCGAGATCTTGGGATTGTTGTCTTTTACCCCGACCAAAGCTAAACGCTCATCGGCTTTAAGAGCATCCGACTGCTCTTTGGTAACTTCAAAAAAAGCCGCATGGCTGTTGCCTGATATATTGACCGACATCTCTCCGCAAAATTTGAAAACAGATGCAACGCCAATGAGAATTGAGCTAATAAGCGCCACAGACATGGCGATTCCCATGATCGTTACGACAGTCCTTTTCTTATTTTCCAAAAGATGCCTTACAGTGAGTTTTGATATGATATTCATATTGCACTCACCTCCACCTTCTTGGAATCCTTGGTAATCCTGCCGTCTTCGATCGTTATGACTCTGTCGGCAGAAAGCGCGATCCTGTCGTCGTGGGTGATTATGATAACTGTCTGGTTGTTTTCTCTGTTGAATTTTCTAAGAAGCTCCACAATCTCCTTGGTGTTCTCGGAATCGAGGTTTCCCGTGGGCTCATCTGCCAAAAGAAGTGCGGGATTGTTCATAAGTGCCCTTCCTATGGAAACTCTCTGCTGCTGTCCGCCTGAGAGCTGGTTGGGGAGGTGCTTTAACCTTGCCTCAAGACCAAGCTTTTTTACCAGATCATCAAGCAGCTTCTTGTTAGCTTTTTTCCCATCCAAAAGAAGCGGAAGCGTCATGTTCTCCTCAACATTCAGAATAGGTATGAGGTTGTAAAACTGGTAGATAAGACCGATGTGTCTTCTTCTGAAGATCGCAAGCTTGCCTTCATCGAGCTTACTGATGTCGGTGCCTGCAATGTTGACAACTCCGGAGGTCGGAGAATCAACTCCGCCCAGAATATGAAGGAGCGTTGACTTGCCGGATCCCGAAGGACCTACTATAGCCACAAACTCCCCCTGTTCAACATCAAAAGATATATTTTTGAGCGCGTCCACTCTCGTCTCGCCCTTTCCATATATCTTGTTAAGATTCCTTATTTCAAGTATTTTCATAAAAAGCTCCTTTCTCATAAACCTTCATGAGAATAGGGTATATTAGGCAAATTACAATCAAGTGACTTTAATATTACAGTTTAGTCATATAAGCTTTTTGCCTTAAATGATCGTCTTGTAGAAGCGTATTTCAAACGTCGTTCCGACGCCTTCCGTGCTGCTCACCTGTATCTCGCCGTGCTGGTCTTCTATTATTGCATTTGAAAGAGCAAGCCCAATGCCGACGCTGTCTTTTCCTGAATTCTTCCCCTTGTAAAAGCGCTCAAATATGTGCGGAAGGTCCTCTTTAGCTATTCCAGAGCCTGTGTCTGAGATTTTTATAGTGGAAAAAAGATTTGTGTCTTCCGTTTCTATACTCAGCGTTCCGCCTGATTCCATGTGCTCGTAGCAGTTCTTTACGATGTTCTGGATTGCTTCGATAGTCCAGTTTTTGTCGCAATTAAAGGTTAAATCTGTAGTTTTGACTTTAACTTCGATATTTTTTAACTCCATCTGTATCACAAACGGCTTTAGCACAGAGGCTATGAGGTCTTTGTCTGAGATTTCTTCTTTTTTCAGCTCGATCGTGCCCGCGTCAAGTTTAGAGAGTTTAAGGAGCGTCTGAATAAGCCAGTTCATCCTGTCAAGCTGATTGCCCTGTGTTGTAAGAAACTCCTCTCTCTTTGCGGGATCATCCTCGCACTTTAGAAGATCGTTCATCACAAGCATTGATGTGAGCGGTGTTTTGAGCTGATGGCTTATATCCGCTATAGCATTGGCAAGTCGAATCTTATCTTCCGTCAAAAGCTCTTTTTGATAGTTAAGAAGCGTTGTCGCCTTGTAGATATTCGTCTGTAAGATCGACAATTCGCCCTCTTCCTGCTCCGTAGGCTTTGGAAGTTCCCCACCTGCGAGAACGCCTGCCAGATAGTCGTTTAGCATCTCAAGCGCTTCGTAGCGTTTCTTTGTTATATGGGCAAAAAAAGCCGTGATAAGGGCGCCCGGGATGAATACCAAAAGTGCAGGGATTATGCCGCCAAAAAGAAAGGCACACACAGAAAAAAGTAGTGTGCCCGTTATGCCTATGAGTATTAAGTTTCGAAAGTCTTTGTTTTTTAGCATTTTGTTTTGTTAGATGGTTTATTTGTCCATGATGTAGCCAAGTCCGCGTACAGTCTTTATGATGCGCGGGTTTGCGGGATCTTCTTCTATCTTATCGCGAAGTCTTTTTATATAGACGGTGAGCGTGTTGTCATTCACAAAGTCGCCACTTACGTCCCACATGTCTTCGAGGAGGCTTTTCCTTGAAAGAACGATTCCTCTGTTATTTACAAAAGCAAGAAGGAGCCTGTATTCCAGCGCTGTAAGTTCGATGTGTTCCTCTTTGCCTGTAGTTTTGTTTTGGAGTGTGACTTTGGCTTCGCTAGTGTATATTGTGAGGTTATTGATCTTTACTACATTACCTGAGCTTTCCTGCGTAGCGTCTTTTCCCCTGCCGCTTCTTCTAAGGACAGTCCTGATCCTTGCCATTAGCTCATTTATCCTAAACGGCTTACATATGTAGTCATCTGCGCCAAGTTCAAGCCCCATGACCACGTTGACTTCCGCATCTGACGCAGTCAGGAATATCACGGGCGCATCGCCGCTTTTCTTTATCATCTTACATACATCGTATCCGTTTCCATCCGGAAGGTTGATGTCGAGAATTGCGAGGTCGTACGTATCCTTTGCCCATGCATCTTCCGCATCCTTGCACGTCGTCATGTGTGTGACTTCATAGCTCTCTTTCTCGAGCGAGTACTTAAGCCCCATGGCGATCGCATCATCATCTTCCAGTAAAAAAATCTTTGTATCCATGTTTATGTGTTCTCCTACACATCTACTTTATCACAATCATGCGATGTTTGTGACAGCGAAAAGTTGTTTCAATAATGGGATATCGGCTATAGGGGGTGTTTTTCCGGTGGTTTCATATGTTGGCATTCAAATACCGGCCCCCCTATAGCCTATACTCCCTTTTCTAGGGAAAACTTTCGAGCGCAACTGCTGTTTTTTCATAATCTGCAATTCCAACAGTAACATTTTGCGCTATTTACCTGTTGGAATTTGCAATTTCAATTTTTCAACAGGCTAATTCAAGCTTTTTTACCTGTTGATTTTGCAAAATTCCAGATTTCAACAGTAGATTAAAGCCGATTTTTACTGTTGGTTTTCAGAAAAATAAGATTTCAACAGGAAATGATGTCAGTTTTAGCCTGTTGTAATTTGCACAGTTCACATTTTCAACAGGTCATCATTAAAAAGTTTATTGTAACGCTCTGTCTTGTATGAATTAATCTGCTCTATCAAAGAGTTTTTCTCTATCTCAGACTCTTTTTCAGCGTCCGGAGTCTCGCTTTCCTCAGCTGTTTCTTCTATCGGCTTGGACTTCTCCTCCTCGATCTCATAACGCTTCCTTGTACAATGATTATACTCATGAATAGCCCTCATGATCGCATTGAGGTCTTCCGGAGTGAACATGTCTGCTGCCTTCGCCAGCTCATCGATGTTGTCTACGTTCACATGAAGAGATCCTCCGCTTGGAAGAGATATCTTAAGAACCTTCTCCTTCTCATACATATTTCCAAGGGTTATGGCATTCTGATTATAATCACACATAAAATTAACGCCGTTATAACTAATAACGCCATCCTTAGCAAGAATGCCATAAGGACACTTCTGCTTACCGGCATCACTCAGATAAGAGCCAAAGCTTTTGGAAGTCCCATCTACATTCTCTTTTCCCACCACAGAATATGTATTGTTCGAACAATGATCAAATGCTAATGCTGTTATCCCCATAAACCCTCCTTATTAGTAAGAATAAAAAACGTGCCCTTTCATAGGATGATCAATCCATTGAAAAGACACGCATTCCTTTTGCTATCTTATTTATCGGCAGAACTTATTAGATTGTTTATAGCAGAATACAAATTCAATCCGTTCAATTTATACCGACATTATATATTTATAATTGATGCCTTGCTAAATAATGTAATGTACACACGACTATAAGGATTAAAGAGGCTATTATTACACTAATTGTACCTTTTCTCCTAGTAACCCATGGATATTTCTTGCCAATAATATATATTGGAAGCTCTATAATATTTCCCATTGATATCACTACAATCAATTGAATGATTCCATAAAATGCATTTCCTAAATTCCATCCTTTTCTGAGCACACACTCAAGGATGACATATAAACCCAAAACAAAAACGGTACTGATCACGCATTGTTTCAGATTATATATATTTCCATCTCTGTCAATACCCCAGCCAAGATGTCTTGCAATTATCTTCTTCTCTTCATACGCAAGTTCTTTTGCGATATCTATAAACGCATTGCCCTTCTTCTCTTCCTCCTCGATGTAGTTCCAGTAAACTTCCGAGTTAAAAGAATCTATTTCGGGCGAATCTTCTTTTATCTTCTTGCAAAGGTTTATTGAGCCTTTCAGCTCTTCCATCTGCTTCCTAAGGTTTGCTAGGTTTTCTTCGAGAACCGCATCAATCTGCTTTGCTCCGTCAAAAAGATCTGCAATATCACTTACAGATAAGCCTGCCTTACGAAATATGATTATCTTCTTAAGTTGCTCAACATCTTCTGCTGAATAATCTCTGTATCTGTTCCCTTCTCTCTGAGGATTTATAAGCCCTTCTTTTTCATAGAACCTTACAGTAGCTCTCGGAACCTCCAGTAATTCCTCGACTTCTTTAATTGTCATCCGTGCTTCCTCCTTAGAATTTATGCCATAACTCTAAGCTGTAAAGAAGGTTTACAGTCAAGTTTTTTTGTAAAAACACATATATATGAGGCATCTGGCATGATGGTGGGTATTATGCCAAGCCTTTGATGTACATTTACAATTGAAAAACCATCTGTGCTCCTGTAGAGTATTAGCGACCAAACCAAAACTCAAAGGAAGTACCCACAGATGGTTTCTGCTAA
>JAFZQT010000058.1 GCA_017620235.1 Butyrivibrio sp.
AGCATGAATCTAATGATGTTCTGGACTTAATGCATATTTAGTTGTTAAATTATTATGTCATATATACAGAAGTTAATGCAAAATAAAAAAATAGTATGCTTTAAGTATTGGATATTTGCATTTAATTCTTTATTTTACTTTTAGGGATGGTAGTACTGAGGGCTAAATACACTTTTTCGCAAAATTCTAGTTTTACGAAAAACATATAGTATGATAATATAGATATATGGGATTTAATCCTATATATCTATATTTTTATTCGATAAAATGCTTTATCTATTGGGGGAAAATACTATGCCTGAGAACAAAATGCAATACTCTGATAAGATCAATGAGCTTCTAAGCGAAATGCCTGAGTTTGTTTCCGATTTCATATATAACTTCGGTCGTGTTGAGAATTATGCGACTAAGCTCGAATATTGTCGTGATATAAAGGTCTACCTTGAGTTCATAACGAATTATCTTCCAAAATATTGCGATAAATCCATTAAAGATCTATCCATAGATGATGTAGCTAATATTGAAATTCTTGATATAAACAGATTCCTGACAACGCTTTCTGGAAATCACAAGGAATCAACCGTTAAAAGAAAACGTGCTTCCTTATCCAGTATGTACGGATTCTTTGTTGCAACAGGTAAAATGTCACGCAATCCAATTGCAGCTACCAAGACAATTAAAATTCCAAGTAAGGATGTTATTTATTTAACAAATGATGAACAGCGCATTCTTCTTGATACTGTAAGGCACGGAACAAACCTGCATGATTCTGTCGCAAAGGTGCATTATATCTACGCTGACAGAGATTCTGCAATGTTCATATTATTGCTAGATACCGGGCTCAGAGTTTCTGAGATGCTTGATACGGATATTATAGACTTCAATCTCAATGATTGTAGCGTTGTTGTTAAAAGAAAAGGCGGCGATACGCAGATTATCTATTATTCTGATGAATGTAGGGATTATCTCGATACGTATTTTACCTCTCAAAAGGCTAAATACGGCCTCTCTTCCAATAATCTTAAATTCCCCGCTTTCACTACTACTACCGGCAATAGGCTGGGAGTGCGCGCTGTTGAGATACTTGTAAAGAAATACGTGGCTGTATGTCTTCCGGAAAAAGCCAGGATAATATCACCACATAAATTAAGATCAAGCTTTGCAATGAGTTTTTATGCCGCGAGCGACAATGATATCCTGCTTTTAAAGAAAAAAATGAATCATAAGAGCATACAGACAACAAATATATACGCAAAAGCTTCTGATACAGCCATGAAGGAATCAAGATCGCTATTGCAGGGATTGAGATGATCGTGTATCTAAGATTTGATTGAAAATTATGGTTTTATCTAAGAAAAACCTGCTTGAGAATTATATTTCCCAAGCAGGTCTATTTTTATTTTGATGCTTCACTACCTGCAGCAATATTATCACTATTTTCATTAGCGATTTCTTCAGGTGTTTTATCTACGAAAGAAGTATAAATGGCCACGTGATCATATATACATCTCCATGAACTGTATGCATTTGCCGTAACACAGATATAATGTCTTCCGCCTGCAGATACCTCATAACTTGCCGCACAAGATCCGGCCTGATGTACATATCCGGTCTTTGCTCCAAGTACTGTACCTTTGGTGTCTTTATCTTCTATTCTTCTGATAAACAAGTTACTTATGCTTATTCCATTTGGCGCAGCTTTTGTGGGCGAAGTTGTGTACTCTTTTGTATGAAGTACCTCATTACAAAGTTTGTTTTCTTCAGCCGCTTTAAGAATAATTGCTATATCCAGAGGAGTACAATAGAGATCCTCATCAAAAATACCGACACAGTTTGTAAAATGCGCCGAACCAGAAAGACCAAGCTCTGCGACTTTTTGATTCATCAGCTCTACAAAAGCTTCCTGAGAACCTGCAACATATTCAGCAAGTCCGATAGCTGCATCAGCGCCTGATTTCAGGATTGTACCATACATGAGATCTCGAACAGTCTGTTTATCGCCTTCTAAAAGTCCGACATTACTACAATCATTTTCATTGACATAATTAACTATGCCAGCATTTATCTCATACTCATCGTCAAGACTTTTTATGTGTTCCGCAGCAACCAAAAGTGTCAATATCTTGGTCATTGATGCCGGATACATTCTGGTTTTAGCACTTTTTCCGGCAATAACCTTTCCGGTATCAAGATCAAGAAGGACTGCATAAGAACTGTCTACAAAATCATCCTTATCTTTATCTTTATCATTTAGATGGGCAACATTTGTCTCCATATAGTCGACTTTATAGCCTTTAAAGAATGCACGTGCATCCTCTGATTTCTCCAAAAAAGGATTTAATTCGACTTCTTTTATCTCAGTATCAACAATATCATGCGAACCGCCATCTTCCCCCTTTTCAGATGCCATATCAAATGGACTTTCTTTTGGTAAAGTTATGTGAACCTTCTTCATTATTGACACAAAAACTATTACCAAAATTACCACTCCAACAGCAAGTGAAGCTGTATGCATGATTATTTCTTTTTGTCGTCTTAATTTATACTCTCTAACGGAAAGTCTCTGTCCGTTTCTTTTTCTGTAACTTCTACGCCCTAATGATCGTCTTCTTTTTCTGCTATTCCTCAAAACAATTTCCACCCTAATAAAAAAATCCAATATATAAATGTTATCATTTTTTTATCTATTTGTTCAAGGGCAAAAAGCTACAAAATAATGCAAATAAAACTTACATGCAGACAAAACTTTCTTATTTTTGGATAATTATCAGTAAATTTGACGAATTTCACTTAAATTCTGTCGAATAATATGGAACTATTAATGAATCGCCTGCAATTAAATCAGATGCGTCCGCCAGATTATTAATATTGCAGACTTCATTTATATAATCATTTATATCATCGTAATGATCTGATGAATAGATATCGCTTGCTATTGTCCAGAGGCTGTCTCCTGAATTGACCGTAATTGACTTATAGTACTTATATTCAGGTACATATTTGTCAGACTGTGCATCTGAATTAAATGTAGACATATTGAACATTATGATGAAAATCAACGCTGAAACGACAGCCATAAGCATAATAAACTGCCTTCTGACAATCTTTCTGCGTCTGATCTTGTTATTTCTGATTCTGACCTCGCTCTTGCTGAAATATCTGGGATCATTGTATAAACTTACCGCAATCATCATTGCTTCGCTCATAATCTTCACCTCTCTGTGTTCTGTATAACACAAACAAATATTCGTGAACAGCTGTTCTGTTATCATAATATCGAACAAACATTCGTTTGTCAAGAAAAAACAGAACATATTTTCGCGAACAAACATTTGTGTTTTGTTTTTCACTATGATATACTTGGTTTAGATAGGAGGTTAACATGGACAAGAGCAAACTCACACCAATACAGCAAAAGATCCTCGATTATATCAAGGAAGAGACATTAACAAAGGGCTTTCCTCCGTCAGTACGCGACATTTGTGCTGCGGTCAATCTTAAATCAACATCTTCTGTTTTCACACATCTCGGTAACTTGGAGAAAAAGGGCTATATCAAGCGTGATCCCACTAAGCCTCGTGCCATCACGATCTGTGACGACAGCTTCAATATGATAAGAACAGAAATCGTCAGCATACCTGTCGTAGGTCAGGTTGCCGCAGGTTCACCTATCCTTGCTGAAGAAAATATCGATTCTTACATTCCTATTCCGGCATCAATGTGTCCGAAGGGCTCAGATGCATTTATATTGAATGTAAAGGGCGATTCTATGATAAACGCCGGAATATATAACGGAGATCAGATCTTTGTTGAGGTTTGTAATACTGCCAGAAACGGCGATCAGGTAGTTGCTCTTATTGATGATTCTGCTACGGTTAAGACTTTCTATAAAGAGAATGACCATATAAGGCTTCAGCCTGAAAACGATTCAATGGATCCCATAATCGTTGACGATTGCAAGATCCTTGGAAAAGTATTCGGAGTAATGAGATTTTATAAATAATATAAATAAAAGAACGGTCGGTGCGATTCAAACATGAACCATACCGACCGTTTATTTTTTTAATTAAGATTATCTTTTTCTATTGGCTTACCATCGCGCCATATTCTCTCAAGATCGTAAAATACCCTGTTCTCGCTGTCAAAAACGTGAACAATGATATCGCCGAAATCAAGAAGAATCCAGTTTGCTGATTCATAGCCCTCAACGTTCTTTGTAAGGAAACCTGCTCTTCCGAGAGCATCCTGAACGCTGTCTGCCATTGCCTGAACCTGATTGGAGTTAGTTCCGTTTGCAATGATAAAGTAATCTGCAAGTGTAGAAATCTCGCTTATATCAATGGCGTGAACATCAATTCCTTTTCTGTCTTCCAATGCTTCCATCGCCATCAAAGCCATTTTCTTTGAGTTCTCAATATCTGACATATTCACCTCGTCCTTATTTATAGTATTTCTTGTAGAACTCATAAGCTTTCATGGTGGTATCATCACACTCTTTTCCTATGGTTCTTAAATAATTTATCGAATTATACAATATATGCGCCAGGCATTTGTCTATATCCGAAAAAGCTTCCTGTCTGATAATATTCATATCATCCAATGGTTTTCTGTTTGGTTCTATGAAGTCTGCGATATATACGATTTTTTCAAGAAGAGACATGTTTTCTCTTCCCGTTGTATGATATCTGATCGCATTGAGTATCTCGGGATCACGAACTTCATATTTGGTACTTGCTATATAGATTCCGGCCTTTGCATGAAGAAGCGAATGATTCCTTCTCTCAACGTCGGTAATCTCTATATTATTCTTTTCACAGATGCTAAGCTGTTCCTCATGAGACAGACATTTGGCACAATCATGCAAAAAACCTGCAATAAGAGCCTTATCAACATTTGCTCCGTGAACCATTGCAAGCGATGCACTCGTATATGCTACGCCCAAAGTATGGTCGAATCTGTCGGGCTTTAATTCCTTTTCGAGTTCTTTTCTAAGTTTCTGCGTGATCTCCAAGGTCTTCATTTATATAATCCTTTTAAACAAATAAACTCTATGCACTCTTTGGGAACCATGTATTTAATGCTTCTGCCCGTTCTGACTCTTTTTCTGATCTCCTGTGACGAAATGTCCACTCTGTTAAATGTAAGAAGCTGTATATCTACGTTGTACTGTGTAAGCAGCTTTCTTCTCATATTATCAAGAGCAGCCACGTCGTGGTTATCCCTTACAGCAGCCAATATGGTGCATGACTGCAAAAGCTCTTTTGCATTATACCAGGTCTCAATATCGACAACAGCGTCTCCGCCCAGTATCAGATACAATTCATCACCGGGATACATGCCCTTAAGTTCCTTTAACACATCGTATGTGTAGGTTCCTTTGGGTTTATCAATCTCAATCCTTGAACATGTAAAATACGGATTGTCTTTGATTGCCATTTTGACCATGTTATATCTGATATCACCCGATGACAGATTGTTTCCTTTCATAAGGTGAGCAAGTTTTTCGGGAATAAAGATTACTCTGTCCAAACCATACTGCTCCCTTGCGGCTTCTCCTAAAAGAAGATGTCCGTAATGAATAGGGTCGAAATTTCCAACAAGAATACCGATCTTTCTGCTAGCCATAAGAGTGCCTCCGTAATAGGATTTATTATCAATTTACAGCCTTTTTGGTCTTTGGTAATACAATCTTTGGTTCATCCTTGAAAGGCTTGTATAAAACAAATTTTCTTCCAATAACCTGAACAAGATCCGAGCGAGTTCTCTCGGAAACCATTATTGCAACATTTGACACATCATCCATGCAGTTCTTCAGAACCGTAATCTTAACAAGCTCATGTGTGTTGAATGTTTCAGCAATAGCATCTATTATTTCCGGCGTTACGGTTGATTTTCCAATCTGAAAAACAGGATCAAGATCAGCCGCAAGGCTCTTTAAATATGCTCTTTGTTTACTTGTCAATGTCATTATGTTTCATCCTCTTCATCGTCATATTCATCTTCATCGTTTGCGGGAATTGTATCCGCATTACGATAGTATTCAAAGCTGTATCCGTACATTCTTACGGTGTCGCCTTCGTTGATATGAAGCTTCTCAAGCTCATCAAGAATACCGTTGTCCTTGAGGAAGTTCTGGAAGAATGCAAATCCCTTCTCGGATTCAAGATTTGTATAACCAAGCATCTTCTCAATCTTAGGTCCTTCAATGACAAACTCTTTTTCATCACTGTCGTAAGTGACTGTAAATGCCTCGTCCGTATCGCGAGCCATTGTCTCAGGGAAGAATTCCTGCTCAAATACAACAGCGTCCTTAGGAAGTTCATCGAGGGTCCTACTTACATAGTATAGCAGTTCCTGGATGCCTTTTCCAGTTAGGGTTGATGTGGCAAAAACCTTGACTCCGAGAGGCTCATACTTCTCTCTTATCTTCTTGATGATGTCAGAATCCTCACCATCAGGGAGCATATCGATCTTATTTGCGGCAATTACCTGTGGTTTGCTGGATATATCAGCATTGTAGTTCTTGAGCTCAGCATTTATCGCCTCAATATCTTCTATAGGATCGCGTCCCTCTGTAGATGCGGCGTCAACAACATGAATCATCATTCTTGTACGCTCAATATGTCTCAAAAACTCGTGTCCGAGTCCCAATCCTTCCGAAGCACCTTCTATAAGTCCCGGAATATCAGCAACAACGAAGCCTCTCGCGTCAGAAAGATCAACTACACCGAGCATCGGTGATAATGTGGTGAAGTGATAATTCGCAATCTTGGGCTTTGCATTTGATACCTTGGATAAAAAAGTTGATTTTCCGACATTGGGGAATCCAACTAGTCCAACGTCAGCGATAACCTTAAGCTCAAGCATAACTTCGAGCATGATCGCGGGCTGACCGGGCTGAGCATATTTGGGCGCCTGCATTGTGGAAGTCGCATAATGCATATTTCCGTTTCCGCCTCGTCCGCCTTTAAGAACAACAACTTTCTTGTTCTCTCCGCTCATATCGGCAATAACTTTTCCGGTTTCAGCTTCTTTTATAACTGTTCCCTCAGGAACTTTTATATATAAATCCTCGCCATTTTTACCATGGCAACGTCTCTTATTTCCGTCCTGACCGTTTTGTGCTTTATATTTGCCGCCGTAATGAAAGTCTGCAAGTGTATTGATACCTTCATCTACGACAAAAATTATATCTCCGCCTTTTCCGCCGTCTCCACCGTCGGGACCGCCGTTAGGCACATATTTTTCTCTGCGGAACGAAACGTGTCCGTCGCCGCCTTTTCCGCTTTGTATAAAGATTTTGGCTTTATCTACAAATACCGGCATAATCTAAATTCCTTTCGGATCATTTGCTAAATAAAAATATAATGAATTAAAAATATGGGCTTCAAACATTGAGTTTGAAGCCCGTTTAGTTAAATTACTTATTCTCTACAGGATGAACGCTAGCCTGCTTTTTATCTCTGCCCTTGCGCTCAAATCTAAGAACACCGTCAACAAGTGCGAACAATGTGTCATCGCTACCGATTCCAACATTTACACCGGGATGAATGTGTGTTCCACGCTGTCTGTATAAAATATTACCGGCCTTAACGAACTGTCCGTCAGCTCTTTTTGCTCCAAGTCTCTTGGATTCTGAATCTCTACCGTTCTTGGTTGATCCAACACCCTTCTTATGAGCAAAAAATTGAAGGTTCATATTCAACATGACTTATTCCCTCCTAAATTTAATGTTCAAAAACTTCTTACCATACTCTCGGAATATACTATCAATACCAAGCTCAAAGGATCTAAGAAGTAAATCTGCTTCCTTCGATGGCTCATTTTCAAAAGAAATAGAAATGTATCCGTCATCTTCATTCTGATCGCAAGTAAACTTGTCTTCAGTAAAACTATCAATTGAATTGATAAGATTTATTGTAAGAACGGATATCGCAGCACACACAATATCTTCTCCGCTATCGGCAAAGCCTGCATGCCCGCTACATTCAATTCTCTTATATGAATCTGTTGAAGATTTGGTAATCGTAATAGTAGTCATTATTCCGCTTTGTAAATAAATTACATAGTGATCTTGTTGATCTTAACAAGTGTGAAAGGCTGTCTGTGACCATTCTTCTTGTGATAGCCAGTCTTTCTCTTGTACTTGTAAACAACAACCTTCTTAGCACGGCCCTGTTCTACAACTGTTCCGCTAACCTTAGCTCCGCTAACGTCGCCGGCAACCTTAAGTGCCTTGTCATCATTTACTGCAATAACATTGTCAAATGTTACTTCTTTTCCGGGCTCTACATCAAGCTTCTCTACCTTGATCTCATCGCCCTCGGAAACTTTGTACTGCTTTCCACCAGTTACAATAATTGCGTACATAAGTTACCTCCTTCTTCAAAAAACTCGCTAACTTTGGCGGGATAAAACCACTTAAGCCTAGTTATGCGGCATACCAAGTTATAATATCACTGATGAATACTGTTGTCAACAGCTTTTTCGACATCCTTTAATATTTCTTTTAACGTTTTATCGTTCTTGTTTCTGGTGAGCTCCATGATGCCAAGCCCCGTCACATCTATAAAAGTCGTATGCACCTGCTCATATTTGCAAAAAGCTTTGACTTTATGTATCAATTCTTCGTATTTTTCATCATCATCCATATTAATAAAATCAATGAGGATCATACCTGTGAGATTCCTAAGGCGTATCTGCCTGAATATCTCGTTCACGGCTTCAAGGTTGACCTTAAAGGCAATATCATCTTTTCCCTTGATCGCCTTGCCGGTATTTACGTCGATTGCGTTAAAGCTCTCGAGCTGCTCGATTATAATGTACGCTCCGCTCTTAAGCCAGACTTTGCGGTGCTTTAAGTCATCTATCGCAGATTTAATCCCGTGAATTCCCGTATCCTGTATAACCGAATAATCCGACTCACCTCTGACTTTAAGGAAAGCCTCGGCATTTCCGATAAGCTGATCCGTACTTCCGTTGTCAGATCTGTGAACACAGCTGTACAGCGTTCTCTTTTTCCCTTCAGATATTATATCCGCAAGCTTATCAAGACAGTTCCTAAAAGAGCTCTCGATCACATCGCACGCTTCTTCGTCAGCGATCTCCGACGCCTTGGTTCTTATAATAATCCCTGCAGATGCACCAGAAAGCTTCTCCTTGTATTCTTCCATAATAGCTTCATAGTCAGCTTTAATCTTATCTGAAAGAAGCATTCTTATATTGTCTGAGAGCTTTATAGATGAACCGACGCCGTATTTTCCAAGCGTCACAGCAACATAATCGTCCGAAACCGAAAGATTTGTCGTAAGCTTGGTCTTCTTAGTCTTAACAGCCTCAGATTCCACCTGAACAATGACGTCGTCGCCGTTCTTGAGCACATCCTCGCTGCCAAACGCGCGATTAATAACGCAAACACCTGTTATGTTTTTGAGCGACAGATATCCGGTCTTATCCTTATCATATCTGACAAAAGCCGCGCCTATGTTTTTTACGATATGGTCGACTTTTGCAACATAGATATTTCCAAGCTCGTTCTCTCTAACAAAGGAAAGATATTCCATTTTATTTCCAATGAACGCCGTCACAACAGGCGTATTCATGTATTCGGAAACTATGATCTCAGACATTTAAATAAAACCTCTTTTGTGTATCATCTGTTATGAATGGCTCAATGTACGGCTTCCCGTCGTTTTCAACGTATTTGTAGATATCAAGTCTGTGTATCGCCATAGCATGAGGCGCAAGTTCTTCTTTTATATGGTCAAAAAAGCCCTGTAACAAAAGAGCCGGCTTCAAAGTAGCGCTACTGCTCATGCTAAGCAAGAGCCTGATGTATCCCTGCTCCTTATCAAAAGAAAAATCGAATATCATAGGCTTCATATCGATCTCTTTTTCGCCCTTCTTGGTCTTCTTCATTGCAGGAAGAACGTCGAGTGAAAGATATTCCCTGAATTTATCAATCCAGTCATATGAGGGAATGAACTTCTCTCTGAAAGAGATTCTGTATTCTGCGGCATAAGCGGCGGTCATAGCCTTCTCATCGTGCTCAGTCAGCTCCCTTATCGCAAGAATCTCGATACCTTCGTTCATAACGTCATTTAATCTGTTCATGACGTCTTCGGCGCTCACCATTGAATTAACGGTTATATCCATGTACTCACCGTCACTTGTTGCGCCTACGCTCAAAGGCTGGGCAAAAGATATGATCTGATGCGGGCTGAAGCCTTCAGAATACTTGATGTCGATCTCAGCTCTTCTGATAGCCTTCTGAAAATACCTCATAACATCGAGATGGCCGATAAATTTGATCGGTCCGTTTTTGGAAAATTTAAGACGTAATTTATTCATGTAAACTTATCTTCCTAATAATCAATTAGCTTTGTTCTCAAAGCAGACTCCGACGCCGTATGAAGCGGCTCCACAGCCAAGACAACCGTTTCTGCAATTGCTTGACTTGTTGCCTGCAAGCGCATTCTTCCACTCGCGAAGAAGGAAACTCTTGGTAACACCACAGTTTAGGATGTCCCAAGGGAAGATCTCATCGTCGGCTCTTTCCCTGACGGTATAAAACATCGGATCTACGCTACATTCTTTGAACGTATCCATCCACACGTCAAACTTAAAGTATTCGCCCCAGGCATCAAAGATACATCCCTTATTATAAGCCTTTAGAATAACGTCGCAGAGCTTTCTGTCGCCCCTTGCAAGGACACCTTCCATCATACTTGCATCAGCTTCGTGCCAGTTATACTTGATATGCTTCTGGTTGAGCTGTGACATAATGCCTTTTCGTGTCTTATTTGCCTTTTCAAGGAACTCCTCTTTAGTGTTCATGGGAGCCCACTGGAACGGCGTAAACGGCTTAGGAACAAAGAAAGAAGTACTTGCGACAATATCAATCGTCCTTCCGTTTCTCTTTTCCTTGGGAACGGTATCAAAGTACTCAGCGGCAACTTTATTGGCAATCTCGCCGATTCCGAGGATATCCTCATCCGTCTCCGTAGGAAGACCGAGCATGAAATAGAGCTTAACCTTATTCCAGCCGCCAAGAAAAGCCTCGTGTGAGCCTCTCAAGATATCTTCTTCCGTAAGTCCCTTATTTATAACATCTCTCATTCGCTGAGTTCCGGCCTCAGGAGCGAAAGTAAGACTACTCTTCTTTACATCCTGAACCTTACTCATAACATCAAGAGAAAAAGCGTCAATTCTAAGCGAAGGAAGCGAAATATTAACCTTCCTCTCGTTACAGCTCTTAATAAGGAAATCAATGAGCTCAGGAAGCTTGGTGTAATCACTTGAACTCAATGAACTGAGTGAAATCTCCTCGTAACCTGTGTTCTTGAGTGATTCAATGGCAAGCTCCTTGAGGTGCTCAACATCTTTTTCCCTAAGGGGCTTATAGAGCTGCCCTGCCTGACAGAACCTGCATCCTCTGATACATCCCCTCATGATCTCAAGTACAACTCTGTCCTGGGTTATCTTGATATAGGGAACTACAGGTTTTGTTGGATAAAAAACATCTGATATTTCTAAACACATTTCTTTTTTAATGGTTTTTGGAATATCATCGTATATCGAAAGCATGGATTTGATCGTGCCATCTTCCTTATATTCTACATTATAGAGTCCGGGAACGTAGATTCCGGGCATCTTTGCGCAAGCATGTAGGAAATCCTCTCTGGAAACACCTTCAGTCTTGCACTTTTTATAATAATCGAAGATTTCTCTGTATCTGGTCTCGCCCTCACCTATATAGAATATGTCAAAAAAGTCCGCAATAGGCTCAGGATTGTATGTGCACGGGCCTCCGCCAATAACAATCGGATCGTCCCATGTTCTGTCCTTTGCAAGAAGCGGGATCTTGGAAAGGTCCAGAATCTGCAATATATTCGTGTAACACATCTCATATTGCAAAGTAAAACCAAGGAAATCAAAATCCTTTACCGGATCTTGTGATTCCAACGCAAAAAGAGGAATGTCCTCTTTTCTGAGGACCTCATCCATGTCGAGCCACGGCGAATAAACGCGCTCACACCAGACGTCCTCAAAAGAATTGAACATTCCGTATAAAATCTGTATTCCGAGATGCGACATACCAATCTCGTAAACATCAGGAAAGCACATAGCAAATCGAATATCAACAGTTTTTTTATCCTTCGTAATGCTGTTGACCTCGTTTCCGATGTATCTCTCAGGTTTTTCGATACTTAAAAGTATGTCGTCAGACAGTGCTAAATTGTAATTCATATTTTTCCCTTATCGTCTTGACAGTTCGTCAGTAATATCCTCCCAGCTGACATTTTTCTCAGCCATAAGGACCATCATATGATACAGGAAATCAGAAATTTCGTAAACTATTTCTTTTTCCTCGGGATTCTTGGAAGCAATAACAATCTCCGTTGCCTCTTCACCGAGTTTCTTCAAGATCTTGTCAACGCCCTTGTTAAACAGGTAATTTGTATAGGAGCCCTCTCTGGGATTAACCTTTCTGTCCTTAATGACATCATATACAGAATCAAGAACCTTCTGAGGATTCTTTTCTGTGTAGTTCTTGCTCGCGATCTCATTAAAGAAGCATGAATACTTACCTGTATGGCACGCTGCGCCGATCTGCTTAACCTTTGCAAGGATTGTATCGTAGTCGCAATCGGTATAGATTGACTTCACATACTGATAATGTGAGCTTGTCTCGCCCTTTATCCAGAGTTCATTTCTGCTGCGGCTAAAATAAGTCATCTTTCCGGTCTTGATCGTGGTGTTGTATGCTTCCTCGTTCATGTAAGCAAGCATGAGCACCTGATCCGTGCGATAATCCTGAACGATAACGGGAACCATTCCGTCAGAATTTTTCTTGAGCTGATCCCATGTAAATGCAGCTTCAAGTCTAAATACCGGAATCCCCTCGCTCTTGCAGACATCCTTCCAGTCGCTTATCTTCGCGTAATTCTCATTTATATAAGAACCTGTCACGCCCTGAACGTTCTTCAGCTTGAGGCTCTCAACAATACCGTTCTCATCGCTGTTTTCAAGGAATAATACAACGGGCAAAAGAGAATCTGTCGCAAATTTACTGCTGTCGCCGATAAATATAAGCTCTGATGAAAGCTTTTCTACGTTCTCAATATCCTCGTTGATCTCCTTGGGATCACTGTAGCAGATGCCGATCTTCTCTTTTCCAAACTTGCTTGAAACCTCGTTTAAGATTTCTCTGTTGCCTTCCTTGGAGTAATTGAGAAACGCCTTCTTGCATCCTGCGTATAAAAGCTTCTTGATGTCCTCCATGCGCTTAACGTTGCCTGCGCCCATAACTTCAACATCTACAGCTTTGCAGATCTTTTGAAGCATATGAAGTGAATCCTCGTGGAGCTTATCATCTCCCTCGGGTGAAAGATCAAATACTATGATCTCATCCGCACCTGCGTCAGAATAAGCCTCAGCAAGGGCTGAAGGATCTTCGCTGATAACAGATGTTTTTCTAAAATCCGACCATGCCTTATCTTCACAAAGATAAATGCAGGGGATAAATTTCTTGTTGTCATTCATAATTCAGAGGGCTCCTTTTGTACTAAGAACGTCTTTAATTCTGGGATCGAAAGATGTAGCCTCGTCAAGTGACTTGGCAAAAGCCTTAAACATGGCTTCAATTTTGTGGTGCTCGTTATATCCCGTGATCACTCTAAGGTGAATATTCATCATTGCCGCATATGAAACAGCATAGAAAAACTCGCTTACAAGCTGTGTGTCGAATTCTCCGACCATAGGCGCATTAAACTGTGCATCCATAACGAAGTAAGGTCTTCCGCACAGATCAACCGCACTCATGACAAGAGTTTCATCCATAGGAAGGATCATGCTTCCGTATCTCTTGATTCCCTTCTTGTCACCGATAGCCTGTAAAATAGCCTGTCCCAGGACAATTCCCGTATCTTCAACCGTGTGGTGTCCGTCAACATTGAGATCCCCCGTAACTTTTACGGTAAGATCGAACAGACCGTGTCTTGCAAAACCTTCAAGCATGTGGTCAAAAAAGCCGATGCCTGTAGAAATATCACTCGTGCCTGTTCCGTCGATGTTGATGGTAACGGCAATCTGAGTCTCTTTTGTATTTCGGGTAACACTTGCAATTCTGTTATCCATAACTTGTGTCTCCTTATTTACCAATACAAAATATTGTTGTTATTCATTCACGATATACCGTGAACTTGCATTTTATGGACATTTTAGAAAGTACACTTGCAATTTTAAAACAATTATATACAATTACAAAAACAACTTATCACTATTTACAATATCATCCAATACGATAACGTACGTAATAAATCATTCAAACCTAACAGCTATCGAATTTGCGTGAGCTGTAAGTCCCTCTTCCTTTGCAAAGAGCTCGATGTCTTCGTGAACCTTACTAAGAGCTTCTCTTGAGTATGATATAATGCTGGTTTTCTTCATAAAATCGTCAACATTTAAAGGTGAGAAGAATCTTGCTGTTCTGTTTGTAGGAAGAATGTGATTCGGTCCTGCAAAATAATCTCCCAAAGGTTCTGAAGAATATGCACCGAGGAAGATTGCTCCGGCATTCTTTATTTTGGTCATAACTTCGTAAGGATTAGCTGTGATGATCTCAAGGTGCTCAGAAGCTATAGCGTTTGCAGCTTCTACAGCGGCATCCATATCATCTGCTATGAATATATATCCGTAATTATCAAGAGATTTTTTGATAATATCTGTTCTTGAAAGTTCTTTCAAAAATCCGTCAATCTCAGCAGAAACCTCATTTGCAAGCTTCTCTGATGTAGTAACGAGAATTGCACTTGCAAGTTCATCGTGTTCAGCCTGAGAAAGAAGATCTGCAGCTACATATCTTGCATTTGCTGTCTCATCGGCAACAACAAGAATCTCGCTGGGACCTGCAATCGAATCGATTGAAACGTGTCCGAAACATGCCTTCTTTGCAAGAGCAACGAAGATATTTCCGGGACCTGTAATCTTATCAACCTTGGGAATGCTCTCTGTTCCGAAAGCCATAGCTGCAATAGCCTGAGCTCCGCCAACCTTGTAAACTTCCGTAACACCTGCTATATCAGCAGCAACAAGAGTACCTGCATTGACCTTGCCGTCTTTTCCAGGAGGTGTGCACATTACAATCCTCTCAACGCCTGCAACCTTGGCAGGAACTACATTCATAAGAACGCTTGAAGGATAAGCAGCCTTTCCACCGGGAACATAGACACCTGAGATCTCAATGGGAAGAATTCTCTGACCGAGAATACTTCCGTCTTCTCTTGTATCTATCCATGAATTTCTCTTCTGTTTCTCGTGGAATACACGGATGTTCTCAGCACTCTTTTTCATAACTTCTACGAACTTGGGATCAAGCTCTTTGTAAGCAGCCTTGATCTCATCTTCTGTAACCCTGATGGTAGATGCGCTGAGCTCACTCTTATCAAACTTAAGTGTATATTCAAAAACAGCCTTGTCGCCGTTTTTTCTTACATTATCAATAATATCATTTACGATATTCTCATATTCTGCGTAGCTTCCGGGATTTCTGTTCAAAAGATTTCCAAGGAGTTCGCTCTGTGTTTCCTCTGTAAGCTTTAATGTACGCATATCTTATAAATTCTCCTTCATAGCATTGATGAGCTTTCTGATTCTTTCTGTTTCCATCTGCATGCTAACCTGATTAACAATAACTCTTGCCGATAACGGACAGATCTCTTCAAGAACTTCAAGTCCGTTTTCTCTAAGTGTCGATCCCGTCTCAACGATATCGACGATCACATCAGACAGATTCACGATAGGTCCAAGCTCAACTGAGCCGTTAAGCTTGATAATATCAACAGTCTGATGCTTTTTATTGAAAAAGTAATCTTTTGCAATGTTTGGGTATTTACTTGCAACACGGATCATCTCACGATGCTCCAAAAGGCTCTTTGCATCATGCGGTCCGCAGACGCACATTCTGCACTTTCCGAATCCGAGATCCAGAACCTCATATACTCTTCTGTTTTCTTCAAGTATTGTGTCCGCGCCGACAATTCCTATGTCAGCAGCGCCGTACTCAACATAAGTCGGTACGTCGGGGCCTTTTGCGAGGAAGAACTTAAGTCCAAGTTCCTCATTTGTAAAAATAAGTTTCCTTGTCTTCTTATCAAGTACTTCTTCGCATTCAATCCCACATTTATTTAAAAGTTCCATTGTGTCTTTTACAAGTCTGCCTTTTCCAAGTGCAAAAGTTAAATATCTCATGTCTCCTCCGATCATTCAGCCTCCAAAGCAACATTGGTGCCATTCTTCCTAAGCTCTTTTGCTTTATTGAGTGCTTCCTCAAAATTGTTCTCGTTATATGTGATGACAACGCGCTCAGCTTCATGCTCAACCGTAACATTCTGCCTGTAAAGAGCAGACATGAGGTCATCAATTATTATTGAGAAACCGATCGAAGGTGCATCTGTTCCGTATTTTCCAAGAAGATTATCGTATCTTCCGCCTTTTGCAATGGCATCTCCCACGCCGTATGTGTACGCAAGGAAGATCACGCCTGTGTAATAGTTAAATTTACTAAGGATTCCAAGGTCAAAAGAAACATATTTCTCAACACCATAATTTGTAAGAACCCTGTAAAGATCTTTAAGTCTCTTGATCGCGTCTAATGAACGCTTATTGCTAACTTCGCTCTGAGCATTATCAAGCGCCTTGTCAGTTCCGATAAATTCCGCAACTTTTCCGATAAGAGCGCGATACTTCTCGGGAACATTTCTTTCGCTCAAAATACCTTCAACAGCGAAAATATTTTTATCAATGATCTGCTCTCTGATCTCTTCCTCAGTCTCAGCGTCAATTCCGGCTTCCTCGCAGATTCCCTTGTAATAATCCGCATCACCAATGCTGATCTGGAAGTTTGTAAGTCCTGTGCTCTTAAGAGCCTCGATCAAAAGAGCTATATTCTCGGCGTCAGCGTATACCGATGAATCATTCATCAGCTCAACGCCGATATTTGTATTCTCTTTGAGCTTACCCTGAAGACTTGATGTATTAAGGAAAGTCTTGCCGTTGTAGCAAACTCTGACGGGCTTTGAATCCTCAAGCATCACCTTAGATGCACAGCGCGCAATCGCGGGTGTAAAGTCAGGTCTGAGCACAAGTGTGTTTCCGTCTTTATCAAAAAACTTGTAGAGTTCACGCGCGTCGGATGTATTGATCTCCTCTGCAAATACGTCAAAGAACTCAAATGTAGGTGTATCAATATCGCTATAACCATAGCTCTTGATCACGTTGTGAATCTTGTTTTCAATAATAAGCCTGTCGCTATATTCACTTCCGTAAATATCACGTACTCCGTCCGGAGTATGCAAAAGTACTTTATTCATAAAAACCTCGCTTAATTTATATATCATGACCATAAAAAATCTATTTGCTTTAGCAACGCGCAGTAAAAAATATTTTCACTTTAGTATTGCGCAGTGCTAATTAATTACTATACTACAGAGTTTAACATCAATTTTATAAAGCTGTCAATCACTTTCGTTATCTGGCATCCAAGTCTTTTTGGATGGCATCGAGATAAGGAATGAGAAGACCATTTTCACCCGGAGACTTAATTACAAATTCCTCGGAAAGTTCCTCGTGCCTAAAACTTTTCCTTCCGCCATTCTCCGCTCTCTCCCAGAATTCAAGGAGCTTTCTGAACGGAAGATAATAAAACTCATTAAGTCCGGTATAATATATCAGGAAAAAAGCAACTCCATCCTGCTTTTCAAAACTTTTCATGAAAGCAACCTGATGCGGATGGATGTTTTCAAGCGCAAACGTCTCAGCTGCGCATTCTTTCGCATCAAAACAGACAGGAATTCCCTGCACGACACCGATATAATCGACGGTACTCTTTTGCTCAAAATAAGCAAGCGTAATATGCCTCGTACTCTTATCGATCTTGATCGGCGTTATCGGAGTAGGAATCTTCTGAATAAGCGCAAGCGAAAGCTCATTGTACCTTTCGTTTGTCCTATTTATAAGTTCCTCCAAAGTAGACCCTCGAAGTCCCCTTGATTTCCAAGTCGGCATAGTTATCCCCTTTTAAAAGAATTTATCGTAAACATCGGGAAGCTTCGTCTTAAACTCCCTTCCCGTGATATTCTCAAACTCAGCGGGCAAATCATCAGGAAAGCACACCCTGTAACAAAAAAGAAGCTGATGCTTTACTCCTTTGTATATCTTTCCTCCGTATTTCACATCGCCTATAAGCGGATGTCCGATACTTGATAGATGAGCCCTTATCTGATGCGGTTTTCCCGTAACAAGCTTAACTTCAAGCATTGTAAGGTCCGCATCTTTATTATATTTTACAGGCGCAATCTCCGTCTCGATATAAGAATATCTGTCATCCTTAGGATCGTCTTTCTGTATAAAGACCTTGTTCTTCTTCTCATCCTTATACAAAAATCCCTTCAGATAAATTTTCTCAGAAAGATTCCCCGAGACGATTGTCCTGTAATATTTGTCTAAATTTCTGCTCTTTAGAAGCTCATTCATTACCCTTGCACCAGATAGCGACTTGGCGCAGATAACGATTCCGCCTGTATTTCTGTCAAGCCTGTTGCATATTGAAGGCTTGTAAATATCGAGCTCTTTAACCGCTTCGCTGCCTGTGCTCAAAAGATAATCAATAAGCCAGTCGTTTAAGCTTATATCCTTGGGCGAACTCTTTTGCGAAAGGAGTCCAACAGGTTTTGAAGCAAGAAGAATGTTGTCATCTTCGTAGATAACCTTCACATCCCCGTATTTAGAAAGATCTGTCTCTTTATTCTTTTCACTCTTAATAGCGTCAGAATTTCCTTTGAATTTCGCAAACGTCTCATCAGAAAAAAAGATCTTTATAAGATCATCTTCTCTTAATTTCTCGGTCCCGTCCGCTTTCTTGCCGTTAAGTGTGATATTCTTTTTTCGCAGCATTTTGTAAATAAATCCGCCTGATGCGCCGGGCAGATATCCTTTCAAGAAACTGTCAAGACGCTTACCTGCTGCGTTATTTCCAATCTTAATCTCTTTCATGGCTATCCTTACAATGAAATGGACAAAAGAATTGATGCGGGAGTCTGCGTAGTTCCCGGAATCCAGCTCTCTTCAATTGCAACGGGATCAATGCCTTTTTCAGCGCGAAGTTTCTCAAGCTGAGCAAGTCTGTCACAGAACTTATCAATATCTGTAAATATCTTTATGCTGTGATTTGAATAGCCGCTCTGTGCGATCATCTTCTTGATATGCTTCTCGCAGTCGATCTCATCAATATCTTCATCCGAAGAATAACAGCAAATGTTCTTATCAAGTACTGTTGATGCAGATACATAGAAATTCTTATCATACGAAGTTATTACGTGGTCGTAGTGAATAAGAAGACCGCCTCTGCATTTCTCAATCTTATCCCTGTCAGCTTCAAGACAGCCCTTAGCTTTGAGGAACATTATCATATTTACAGCACTCCAACCTGCCGGAAGACAGCCAAGTGCCGCAATAATACTCATAATATTTTTCTGGGATCCGTAGATCAAAAGACCTGCCACGTATATTCCGACAGTTATCACAAGACTTATAACCGTTCTCAATATCGCAGCATTCTTTCTGTATTTGATATAACCAAATTCGCCCTTATATACTCTCTGAAGATTCAATTTATTCACCTTCCGTTTAAAAGATTATTTTACAGCCCCAGTTTTTTCAGCTCTTCTTCAGTTAGAGCTCTGTACTCACCGGGTGCTAAATTTTCGTCAAGAAAAAGCGGCCCCATTGAAAGTCTTTTAAGAAAAAGAACTTCATTTCCGACCGCTTCAAGCATTCTTTTAACCTGATGAAAACGGCCTTCATGAATAGTGAGTTCAATAACGGGTTTACCGTCAGAGTCGCTTCCTTTTTGCGCAACACGCGCAGGAAGCGTAATCTTGACGGAACCGTCATCATTTTTATCACCAAGATCTACACCATCCCGGAGCTTCGTGATATCGGCTTCTGAAAGTTCATGGCTTATATGAACCTCATAGACCTTATCTACGTGTTTCTTGGGTGATAACAGCTTATGTATTAAAACGCCGTCATCAGTTATCAGAAGCAGCCCTTCAGTGTCGATATCGAGTCTTCCGCAGGGACTTAGATCCCTTACATTCTCTTCTTTTAAAAGGTCAAGAACCGTTGTATTTCTCTTATCATTTGTCGCAGACACCACTCCAGCCGGTTTATTCAGCATGAAGTAGTGAAAGCGGGCATAAGATAGAACTTTCCCATCAAAAGCGATCTCATCGGAATTCTCGCTTACGTGTACGTCAGGTTTAACGGCAACAACGCCGTTAACCGTACAACGACCGTTTTTCAAATATTCTTTTATCTGTTTTCGGGTTCCTAAATTGTGGTCACCCAGATATTTATCGAGTCTCAAGATCAATAATCCTTTACAGGAACAGCATTACTTTCCTTGCCGAGCTCATAGATATTGTATGCGCGGCAAACGATTACAGGATTCTCATAACCTGCAGGAACCTTTACATTGTAAGACTGTGTCTCCTTAGATCTGTCCCACATCTGGAAAGGGCTGAAAGTCTGACCGCCGTCATAGCTGTATGCAAAGTAAGCAACAGGACTCTGATTATCCTTTGTTGTCATCTGAACAAGAACGTTTCCGTCCTTCTTACTTGATGCAAGAACCTTGATCTCACATACGTCGGGGCCTGTCTCGTCCTGACGAACAGGGCCTGCCGGAGCAGGTGTGGGATCATACTTAAATCCTGAGAAATCAGCACCTGTCTTGGATGACTTAAGCTTGAAATACTTAGCAACAGCTGTTGCATCCTTAACACCAAGCTGAGCATAGAAGTTAGGTGACTTTACCTTCTGAACATCATAGCCGTGATCGATATAAGCATGCTCGATGATTACACCGGGAATATTTCTTGCAGCACAAGCTCTGATAACACCGTAGTAATCTACGCCCTTAGAACCGATCTTAGTCTTAACACCCTTCTGGTAAATTCCGAGGCTTCCAAGTTCCTGAATCTCAATCTTTCCGAAATCCATTCCCTTTCTGTACTGCTCTCCGAATGCCGATGTCCAAACCTCACATCCATAGAAATTATGATCCGCAGATGCATTGAAATGGAGACTGAAAAGGAAATCTGCATTTACACTCTGCGCAAAAGCAGCTCTGTCTTCAAGAGAAAGACCCTGATCTGCATTTCTTGTCATATAAACAGTTACATTGTCATACTTTTCAAGCTCTGCCTTCATTGAATTGGCAACCGTAAGGTTGATATTCTTCTCCGTAAGACCGTTATACTCAGCACCACGGTTACCTGCACCGTGACCGGGATCGATAACAATAACCACCGGCTTGTCAGCTGCCTTTGTCTCAACTACAGTTGCAGGCAAAAAGCCGCCAACTGAAAGCAAAACAACTGATGCAATAGTTGCGATACATCTTCTCATACTTCTCTCCTCATTCTTTCTATTGAAAAAAACTATAACTACCTACTGTAAAAAGTAAAAAGCTGTCGCAAATAAGCGGCAGCTTAGATATTCTATTTAACCGTTCAACATATCCAGGTTGAGAGCTTCTTGCTCTGTTATACCCTGTCCCTGTGTCTCTTCAGCCCCTTCACCTGCTACAGGAGCAGTGGCTGCCGGAACCGCCTCCGGAGGTCTGAGATCAGCCCTGTTGGATTTAATAACCTCACCGTACTGTGTAAGCGCTGACAATACGCTGTCTGTACTCTGAGAGATTTCTTTTACCATATTAATGCTGTTCTGTTTAATAGTCTCAACAATATCATCGGTGCTCTTACTTGTGACATCGATCGACTGAGTGATGATGTCTTCAACTCCTGCAAGGAGCTGATCTGTATACTGTACAGCTGCCGATTTCATGCTGTTGGCTTCAGTCATGGCATTGTCCAGAATCTCTTTTGCCTGAACAGCTGCCTGAGAAACAACTTCATTAGCCTGAGCATAAGCTTGCTGCATAATCTCATGCTCATTGATAAGCTCGTTAGTTTTTATTGTAGCCTGATTAACGATATCTTCGGCTTTCCTGCGCGCATCATTTAAGATGGCTTCTTTATTACTGATAATTTTCTGATATTTTTTTATTTCTTCGGGAGTTTTTGATCTAAGCTCTCTCAGGAGCTCGTCAATCTCCTCTTTATTGACAATAATCTTTGTCTGTGACAAAGGCTGAGGCTTACAATTATCAATATAAGTCTCGATCTCATCAATTAACTGCTCGATTTTGCTGGTCATTTATACATCCCCCTGATCTTTCTGTTTTTCAAACTTTTTGTATAGAGCTTTTGCGACAAAATCTGAAACACAAGGTGATATATCACCTTTATAACTTGCGACCTCTTTTACCACAGAGCTGCTAAGATATGAGTATTTGATATTTGTTGTGAGGAAAACCGTATCGACCTCGTCATGCGACAGCTCCTTATTGGTCTGCGCAATCTGTAGTTCATATTCGAAATCGGTTATCGCACGTAGTCCTCTGATTACAATATGTATGTCTTCTTTCTTGCAATAATCGATCAAAAGTCCACTGAAAGATTCAACTACTACATTATCAATTCCAGTTACAGACTCTTTAATCATTTTAACACGTTCATCCAGTGTGAACAATGGAGTTTTCGCTGAATTACACATTACGGCAACAATTACTTTGTCAAACATTGATGCTGCACGTTTTATTATGTCCAAATGTCCGTATGTTATCGGATCGAAACTGCCCGGATAAACCGCTGTTTTCATAGCGTTCCCTTTCTATACAAAAAGACATGCTTATTTGTTTTATATTCTTTTTCGCGTCTGACTTCAAAACCGTAATCTTCAGCGAATGAAAAATCCATATCTGACGAACTCTCAACAATTATCATTGTATGCTCGGTGACATATTTCATCGTTCCGAGCTGAGCGATCGTTCTCTCATAGAGATCTTCATGATACGGGGGATCAAGGAAAATAATATCAACCTCTTCCTCGTGAATATTTCTGAGTCCGATAACAACGTCCTGTTTAAGTACGGTTGCATCATCTTCAAAATGCGTTGTCTTTAAGTTCTGCAATATGCATTTATATGCCGCAGTGGAATTCTCTATAAAGTATGCTTTCGAAGCGCCTCTTGAAAGTGCCTCGATACCGATTCCGCCGCTTCCGGAAAATAGATCTACAAATACAGCTCCGGGTACTTCGTTCTGGATCATATTAAAAAGTGTTTCTTTTATTCTGTCCTGAGTCGGCCTTGTATCGTTTCCCTCGGGAGTAACGAGTCTAAGCCTTCTTGCAGTTCCCGCAATTACTCTCATATCCTTACCTTTGTTCCCTTAGTGTCTCTGCTTGTTATCTTAAGATGGGCAAGCTCCAGCTTTTTATTGTTGTGTTCAACAGTCTTTTCTTCAAGATCATTCAGATAATAAACGCCTCTTACGAAATCATTTTTTCCAAGTCGCATTCCGCGAACACCGACTGCCGTCTTCTTTTTCTCGGGAATGGTATCAACCGGAAATCTAAGGAAATAACCATCCTCTGTTCTAAGTATAACAGTCTTTTGCTCTTTAAGCACTTCCACACTTACAAGTTCATCACCATCGGTAAGTTTGGTTGCGGCAACAGTTCTCTTTGAAACATCGAATTCACCGCCGTTTACAGTCTTCATCATGGAAGATTTGGTGGTAAAAATAAGTCTGTAAAGATTAAGTTCCGACTGGCTTGCTGCGAGAATTACAGTCTCAACGGAAGCATTGTAATTGCTCACATTATCAATGGGAACGCCCTTATCCCTCATTTTTCCCTGAGGAAGGTCCATTGCCTTGATCGTATGAAGATTACCAGCACTTGTGAAAAGACATACCTTACCGGTGTTCTTCATCACAAATGAATACTTAAACTCAGCCTCGATAGTCTCTTTGTTTCTCTCATATGTTGAAGCATCGATTGTCTTTGCATAACCGAATCTGTCCATAATGAAAGCAACATCAACTTCTTCGACAGGCTTTTCTTCATATACTGCATTTTCCCTGTTGTCGATAACAGTCTTTCTCTTTGCCTGATATTCTTTCTTGATCTTACCAAGTTCGTCCTGGATAACCATAGACATTGACTCGTGGCTCTCAAGAATATCTTCGTATCTGTATATATTTGCGACCGTCTGCTCGTGGTCTTTTATAAGAGCCTCGAGCTCGAGTCCTATGAGCTTGTATAAACGCATCTCGAGAATAGCATCTGCCTGAGCCTCGGTGAAAAGAAGCTGTGCAGCCATTGCTTTTGATTCTCTTGATTTAAAGTTTATTCCTTCAGTTACACCGTTTACTAGACAGTTCTTAGCCATAGCTCTGTCTTTTGATCCGCGAAGAACCTCGATAACAAGATCGATAACATTGCAAGCCTTGATGAGGCCTTCCTGAATCTCTTTTTTCTCCTGTTCTTTCTTAAGGAGAGTTGTGTACTTTCTGGTTGCTATCTCAAACTGGAAATCAGCGCACGCACGCATGATATCCCTAAGAGACATTGTCTCGGGACGTCCGTTGTCGATAGCGAGCATATTTACACCGAATGTATCTTCGAGCTTTGTCTTCTTGTAAAGAAGATTTGTAAAGTTCTCTACATCGGTATCTTTCTTAAGTTCGATAACGATTCTCACACCTTCTTTTGAAGACTGGTTAGAGATATCGATAATGTCGTTCGTGATCTTCTTTTCAGCAAGCTCAGCAACATCAGCCATAAATTTGCCGATACCCATTCCGATCATAGTATAAGGAATCTCAGAAATAACAAGATTGATGTGTCCGTTCTTGCCCTTCTCTGTCTCAACCTTACCTCTTATCCTGATCTTACCGGAACCTGTCTCATAGATATTGAGAAGCTCGTCCTTATTGATAACTACGCCGCCTGTAGGGAAATCAGGTCCCTTGATATACTTCATTAGCTCTTTTGTTGTAAGCGAGTCATTCTGTATATATGCGATCTCGGCGTCGATAACTTCCGCAAGATTGTGAGGCGGTGTGCTTGTAGCCATACCAACCGCGATACCTTCCGAACCGTTTATAAGGAAGTTCGGTATCTTAACGGGAAGAACAGAAGGCTCTCTCTCCGTCTCATCAAAGTTCGGAACAAAATCAACCACATTCTTATCAAGGTCTTCTAGGAAGTTTTCCTGTGTGAGCTTTGAAAGTCTTGCCTCGGTGTAACGCATAGCAGCTGCGCCGTCACCTTCAATATTTCCAAAGTTACCGTGACCGTCAACAAGAGGAGCGATCTTTTTGAAATCCTGTGTCATCACAACAAGACAGTCATATATGGAGCTGTCGCCGTGAGGGTGATATTTACCCATTGTATCGCCGACGATTCTCGCGCTCTTTCTGTATGGTCTGTCATATCTGATGTCCAGTTCATACATATCATATAAAGTTCTTCTCTGAACAGGTTTAAGTCCGTCTCTTATATCAGGAAGCGCACGAGCAACGATTACGCTCATGGCATAGTCTATGAACGACTTTTGCATTATATCCGAATACTCGGTTCTTATAATTCTGTCTTCCATATTTTCCCCTTTTAAATATCAAGCTCAGCATCGGTAGCATGCTGATGTATAAATTCACGTCTGGGTGGAACATCCACTCCCATCAAAAGCTCAGTCATCTGAGAAGCCATCTTGGCATCCTCGATCTCGACCGCTTTCAAAAGTCTCCTCTCGGGATCAAGCGTTGTCTCCCAAAGCTGCTCGGGATCCATCTCACCAAGACCCTTGTATCTCTGAAGAGTAAAGTTTCCTTTATGTGTGCTTCTGTATTTTACAAGAGCATTGTCATCGTAGAGATACTCTTCCTTGCCTCTTGCAGGCATAGCCTTATAAAGC
The DNA here is from genome assembly GCA_017620235.1 of Butyrivibrio sp. GTDB lineage: Bacteria > Bacillota > Clostridia > Lachnospirales > Lachnospiraceae > Butyrivibrio. Next base: position 25,889 of record JAFZQT010000058.1, read on the forward strand.
GGAGGCATAGCGATATAAACATGTCCCTGATAGATAAGCTCTGGCATGAATCTGTAGAAAAGAGTAAGCAAAAGAGTTGCGATATGCTCACCATCCACGTCGGCATCTGCCATGATTATGATCTTGTCATATCTGAGCTTATTTATATCAAAGTCATTGCCGTATCCTTCGGAAAATCCGCATCCGAAAGCATTGATCATTGTCTTTATCTCAGCGTTTGCAAGAACCTTGTCGATACTTGCTTTTTCAACGTTAAGGATCTTACCTCTTATAGGAAGAATAGCCTGATAATTTCTATCTCTTGCCATCTTCGCACTACCACCCGCGGAATCTCCCTCTACGATGAAGATCTCGCACTTAGACGCATCCTTACTTATGCAGTTTGCAAGTTTTCCGTTTGAATCAAAGGAATACTTCTGCTTTGTAAGCATGTTTGTCTTGGCTTTTTCTTCTGTCTTTCTGATCTTTGCAGCCTTTTCCGCACAGCCGATTATAGACTTTAATGTCTCAAGATTTCTGTCAAAAAATCTTGTCATTTCATCGCCTGTTATCTTGGAAACAATCTTGGCTGCATCCTGATTATCGAGCTTTGTCTTTGTCTGACCTTCAAATCTCGGATCGGGATGTTTTATAGAAACAACCGCAGTCATACCGTTTCTTACATCGGTACCTGTAAAGTTTGCATCTTTTTCTTTTAATATATTAAGTTCACGGGCATACTGGTTGATTATGTTGGTGAACATAGTCTTAAAGCCCGTAAGGTGAGTTCCGCCCTCAGCATTGTAAATGTTATTACAAAAACCGAGTACGTCCTCGTGAAACTCGTTCACATACTGGAACGCTACTTCTACTTCAACACCTTCGTTCTCGCCTCTGAACGCGATAACATCATGAACAGCCTCTTTTGACTTGTTCATGTCGCGGATAAATCCAGTTATTCCGTCAGGCTCGTGGAACTCAGTATATTCCTCGACACCGGGTCTTTTGTCCTCAAATATGATCGTAAGTGAGGGATTAAGATAAGATGTCTCATGAAGTCTTGATTTAATATCATCTTCCTTGAATCTTGTCTTCTCAAAGATCGTGTTGTCGGGAAGGAAATTGATCGTAGTTCCCGTTTCTTTTGTAGTGCCGATAGGCTCCAAAAGACCGTTCTTAAGCTGTGTTGTGGGAATACCTCTCTCGTAAGTATCCTGATAGATGTAGCCGTCCTTAAAGACTTTGACGCTCATCCTTGCAGAGAGCGCATTAACAACCGATGAACCTACACCGTGAAGTCCACCGCTTGTCTTATAAGAATTATTATCAAATTTACCGCCGGCATGAAGTGTGGTAAGAACGATACGTTCTGCCGTCACTCCCTTCGCGTGCATGCCAACGGGAATACCTCTTCCGTTATCGGAAACAGTAGCGGAACCGTCCGCTTCCAAGGTGACTTTGATCAAAGTACAGAATCCTGCCAGGTGTTCGTCGACAGCGTTGTCCACTATCTCGTACACAAGGTGATTAAGACCTCTTGTAGTCACGCTTCCGATGTACATTCCGGGACGTTTTCTTACTGCCTCAAGACCTTCCAGGACAGTAATACTCGAAGCATCATATGCATCGTATGAAGCCATATAAATTCAACCCCTTTTCAAAACTTTGTTTTCATTTAGTTTTCTTCAGTCTCAAAAGTGTAATTTTCTCGTTACGGTAACTGCAAGCGCACCGGGACCGATATGACATGCAACGGAAAGAGATAAAGGATCCATGTGAATGTCCATACCTGGGAACTCTTTTTCAAGTTCTTTTTTCCATTCGTTTGCAGAATCGAGATCTTTTGTATATGCGGCAGCAATCCAGTAATCTTTTGCTTCCTCTCCTCCAAAACGAATCTCGATGTCATTTTTGATCGCATTTATCATTATGCTCTTGCCCTGATTGGTTGTTCTAGCCTTGGCAAAAGCATCAAGTTTCTCACCCTGGATCTGAAGAACAGGTTTGAGTCTAAGGAGTGTTCCGAGTGCTGCGGCAGCAGGTGTGATCCTTCCGCCCTTCTTAAGATAATAGAGCGTATCGAGCATGATATAGATACTTGACTCAAACTTAGTTTCCATAAGTTTCTGCACGATATCTTCCGCAGAGTATCCGGCAGCAGCCATGTTTCTTGCATCAATCGCAGACTGTCTCTGGGTTACAGATATTCTCTGATTATCAACAACAAATACTTTTCCCTCATACTCCTCCTGTGCGAACATGTACGCACTCTGACAAGAGCCGGAAAGTCCTGAACTCATGGGAATATAGACAATGCTGTCGTGATCTTTTAATAATTCATCCCAGATTTTCATAAGAGAATCAGGAGTAGGCTGGCTAGTAGAAACATTGGCATTGTCGCCAAGCTTCTGATAAAACTGCTCCTGAGTAAGATTTATATCTTCAAAAAACTCTTCTTCATCAATCATAAAAGGCATGGGAACAACATGGATTCCGAGTTCCTTAGCCTGTGCCTGCGTTATTCCGCTGTTACTGTCTGTTAATATCGCTATTTTTGCCATAATTATTCATCGGTAAAAAGCCGATATTCCTCCTATTTTCAACCTAATAACTAAAATAATATTACTTTTATAAAGTAGTAAAGTCAACAAAATTTGCCGATTTAGTACTTAACACGCTACGAAGTACACTATATTGTGTATTGTTTAGTTCCGGATCTTCGGACAAAATTCTGTCCGCATCCATTGAAGCTTCCTTCAAAAGGTCGCTGTCGTGGTAAATATCACCGATCCTGAAATTGAGTTCACCGCTCTGCCTTAAACCAAAAAGCTCTCCGGGACCTCGCTGCCTTAAATCTTCCTCTGCGATCTTGAATCCGTCATTTGATTTATTCATAATATCAAGGCGCTTTTTGGCGTCATCTGACTTCGATGTATTCAAAAAGATACAGTATGACTGCGCATTTCCTCGTCCGACACGCCCTCTGAGCTGATGAAGCTGTGAAAGTCCAAATCTCTCGGCATTTTCGATCATCATAACCGTTGCGTTCGGAACATTGATACCGACCTCAATTACAGTGGTTGACACAAGAACATCGATATCTCTTCTCGCAAATGCCTCCATTATCTCGTCCTTCATAGCTGGCTTCATCTTGCCGTGAAGCGTTGCAACAGAAATCTCGGAAGGAAGCACAGATTTTAATTTATCCGTATAATCCGTGACATTCTCAACACCGTCAAGTTCGCCCTCTTCAACCATCGGACAGATGACATACGCCTGATGTCCGGCTTTTACCTGATCGCAAATGAATTTATACGCAGTGTTTCTGTAATCGGTTCCGACAACGCAGTTCTTTATCGGAATACGTCCGCCCGGAAGCTCGTCGATAATAGAAATATGAAGGTCTCCGTACAGAATTATCGCAAGAGTTCTTGGAATCGGCGTTGCACTCATCGCAAGAACATGGACGTTTTCGCCTTTTCCCGCAAGTGCCTCTCTCTGACGAACTCCGAATCGATGCTGCTCATCGGTCACAACAAGCGCAAGATTCTTGTACTCAACCTTTTCCTGGATCAGCGCATTTGTTCCGATTATACAGTTCACTTCGCCCTCTTTTATCATCCTCTGCGCTTCTCTCTTATCTTTTGCAGAAAGAGCTCCGGTCAAAAGAACCGGTTTAAGGCTTGTGAGCCCGTATTTATCTATCATTTCCTTAAAGCTCTCAAAATGCTGAGCGGCAAGGACTTCTGTAGGCGCCATGATCGCACCCTGATAACCGTTTGCGGCAGCAGTTAAAAGAGTAAGAAAAGCAACGACAGTCTTACCTGATCCTACATCGCCCTGGATCAGTCTGTTCATGACGTAGGAGCCTGAAATATCATTTATTATGTCGTTGTAAGCGTTAAGCTGCGCATTTGTAAGCTTGTACGGGAGCTTTTCAAGAAATCTCTTCGCCTCAGCAACTTCCATCATTGGGAATGTATTTGTATTTTCTTCCTGAAGCTTTTTTAAAAGGCGAAGCTTTAAGACAAACAAGAAAAACTCGTTATACGCAAGTCTCCTTCTTGCCTGTTCCAATACAGCCTTGTCTTTTGGAAAATGAATGTTGTATATCGCATCAAAAAAGCTCATAAGGCCAAGCCTTTTGATGATACTCTCAGGTACAAATTCTTCAAATCTGCCCGCGTTGTTAAACGCCTTCTGAACTGCTTTTGTAACGGTATTGTTGCTAAGTGATTTTACCAGAGGATATCTTGGCATCAGTTTGCCGCAAAGAGTCGCGTACTCTTCAGGCTTGTACATCTTGGGCTGATCTATGGTAAAGAAATTGCCTTTTTTCCTGACAACTCCTCTGAATATATGAGTTGTTCCGCTCTTTAATGAATTGATAAGATACGGCGCGTTAAAATAGGTCATCTTAACTTTGCCTGTCTGGTCGCCGCCTTCAAAAGAGATGATCGAGAGGTTTCGAACTCTTCTCCTTGCAATGTTTCCTATTATAGTGAGGGAAACAGCGCAGACTTCGCCTTCTACAAGGTCAGAAGCGCAGACGGGAGCTTTGAACTCATCATAAGTTCTGGGAAAATAATAAATGAGATCTTTGCAGGTATAAACACCACACTTGTTAAAGAGCTTTCCCGTCTTTTCCCCTATGCCTTTTAAGTTTATAACTGATTCCGCCAGTTCTCTTTCTCCCATACCACTCTCCATACATTATAAAAAGCCGGGCATCTAGCCCGGCCGATAAGCAATACTTACTCAGCTGAAATGACGTAGTAATAAATAGGCTGTCCGCCGTTTTGAAGTTCAACATCGCACTGAGGATATTTCAAGGTAATCCTATCCTTAAGATCCTTAGCATCACTTTCTTTAACCTCATCACCATAATAAATGCTGATAAGCTCGAGATCGTCATTCATCATCTTGTTGAGCATATCAAATGTAACATCAGACATGTCCGTACCAACGGAAAGGATACCAGAATCGCCGATTCCCATGAAATCGCCCTGTCTGATCTGAACATCATCGATAACAGTATCTCTTACAGCATAAGTAACTTCACCGGTCTTAACGGTTGTGATAGCTTCTGTCATTGCTGCAACGTTGTCATCAACAGGGATGTCAGGAACATAGTTGATTATAGCCGTAACACCCTGAGGCACTGTCTTTGAAGGAACTACGATGATCTTCTTGTCAGAATCATCATCCTCAGACATGATAGCTGCCTGATTAGCTGCAAGAATAATGTTCTTATTATTAGGAAGAACGATTACAGTATCTGCGTTAACTTTCTCAACCGCATCGAGAATATCTGCAGTACTGGGGTTCATAGTCTGTCCACCCTCGATGACAAAATCAACGCCGAGACCTCTGAATATCTCAGCAAGACCTGCACCTGCACAAACAGTTACAAATCCAACGTCCTTACGAGGCATCTTGGGCTCTTCAGCTTCAGGAGCGGGCTTCTCAGCCTCGGGCTCTGTCTTAACTTCAGGCTCTGCTTTTGCCTCTGTCTTAGACTCTTCCTTAGTTTCAGTCTCTGTTTTTACTTCGTCTTTTTTCTCAGAAACAGATGAAGCGTCAACCTTGCCTGCAAGCGGAATGTTCTCGTCATCAGGCTGATATGTAGGTGTGAGCTCAGCTGCTCCGTTAATCTCTGTCTCTATCTCTGCCCATGAACCGTCTTTGTTCTCATGGAAGAGCTTCTCTCTGTGCTCCATTCTCATGTTGTCGATCTTCATATTAGAAAGCTGACCGTACATGAGAGCTCTCTGGATTGCAAGTCCGGGATCGTTTGAATGAACGTGGACTTTGCAGATCTCATCGTCGGCAACAAGAACAATGCTGTCACCGATTGACTCAAGGAATCCCTTGAAGTCTATTTCCTGTTTAACATTGAGAGGTTTGTTTAAAAGAACGATGAATTCGGTACAATAACCGAACTTGATATCAACTTCTTCCTGTGCTGACTCTTTTGCCCTCGCACCGGGTGTAACCTGCTCTTCACTGATAGAAAGATCTATCTCTTTTCCAAGGAATCCGTCAAATGCACCCTTGAGAACCTGAACAAGTCCCTGTCCGCCCGAATCAACAACGCCAGCCTGTTTGAGAACAGGAAGCATCTCAGGAGTCTTCGCAAGTACTTCGTCAGCATATTTAATAACTTCTTCGCAGAAATATGCGATATCAGTTGTGCCCTCTACAGCGAGTTCGTGAGCCTTCTCTCCGGCTCCTTTTGCAACCGTAAGGATTGTTCCTTCCTTTGGCTTCATTACTGCCTTGTAAGCAGTCTCAACAGCTTTATCAAAAGCTTCTGCGAGTATTGCTACATCAACCTCATCATGCTGTTTAACAACTTTGGTAAATCCTCTAAGGAGCTGGGAAAGAATAACTCCGGAGTTACCTCTTGCTCCTCTCAAAGAACCTGAAGAAATTGCTTTACAAATTGCTTCCATAGAAGCATTGTCACCTAAATTAGAAACCTCTTTTGCAGCAGACATGATCGTCATTGTCATGTTAGTGCCTGTATCACCGTCCGGAACGGGGAAAACATTGAGTTCATTTATCCATTCTTTTTTCGCTTCCAGATTCTTGGCGCCGCTTAAAAACATCTTAGCCAGCATTTTAGCGTCAATTATATTATTACTCAAAACAAAATTCCTCCTAGAACTTGATCTCTTGGCTTAATCAATCACGCGGACACCTTCGATGTAGATGTTGATCTTCTCGATTTCAAGCTCCGTAAATTCCTCTACCTTGTATTTAACATTATCGATCAAATTGTCTGAAACAGCTGAAATGCTAACTCCATAAGCAACAATTACATGGAAGTCAAGTATCAGTTTGTTATTTGCATCAAGAGAAACGTTGATTCCTCTTGTCATTGAATCAATCTTAAGAAGACTCACAAGTCCGTCCTTAACATTAACATTAGCCATCCCAACAATACCGAAGCATTCCATTGCTACAGCTCCTGCGTACTGAGCGATAACTTCGTTGTCAATAGATATACTACCCATGTGAGTATTCATAGAAGAAGCCTTCATATTTATCCTCCTTAATACCCGGAACTCCTATGAAGCTCCGTTTTAGCATACACAAGTATTATAATAGCAATTTATCGAAAAATAAACCACATAATTTTCAACGACATAATTTTTCGTATATTTTGCTTGCAATTATGTTTTTCTTCTGCTAATATATCAATGTTGCGGAT
>JAFZQT010000059.1 GCA_017620235.1 Butyrivibrio sp.
ACGATCTTCGCACCGATCTGCTGGTCACCGCCCAAAGGACCGGAATTATATCCGCGTACAGGAAGATTTGTGGCATCTGTTATCATTCTTGCCGTTGTACCTGTGCCGCATAAAAAATGTTTTTTCAATGTTTCAGCATTGTCTTTGCACCACTTGATAAGCTCAGGCTTCTTGCCGTCATGAGCGATAAGTGCGATAGATTTCTGCTTCGGAATTGTAAGTGTAATTGTATCTGACATGAAATCTCCTCCTAATTTACGCGTTATCTCTTTTTTCCAACATACACCATAAACATAATAGTGTCAAAGATGTAATTTGTTAACTTTTTTGACCTTTTTTACCTGAGCCCTTATAATTACGTTATGAGAAGATATGATTATGATTATGGATATAATAAAAAAAGTAAAATATGGATTATTTTACTACTACTGATTGTTTTAGTGGTATGCTTTTCAGGTTGCGGCGCGGATTTTCTTTCCCGGTTTGAGGGAACTGAAGAAATCGCATCCGGGCTTTCAACTGTTTCTGAAGTCATGACGGGAGTTGTTTCCGATGCAAGTTCGTATCTTGAGTCCGAATTCGGCATTGGCATTGAAATAGACGGATTGAATGATACTAAAACTGAAACAAAGAAGAAACTCAAAAAAGGTGTTGAGAAGGCAAAAGAAGTAAAAGAACAATTGGATGAGGAAGGAATTTTGAGTGACCCTTTCGACATAAATCTTCACGATGTTGACGGAAAGGGCAAAAATTACGCTTTTACCTATGACGGAGAAGAGTATTCGGCAGTATACACCAAGGATAACTGGAAGATAATCAACTCATATAAGATTGCAAATAATGAGGATATGAAGATTATCTGCTTGGCTCTGATAGAGGAGCACCCCGTACACGGAAGCGACATGGAGTCGTACAGAACGCCTGATGATATGGCTTACGAGTGGGAGCAGCACAATCTTGCATATGCATTTCTTCCGGATGACAACAGATGGAAAGCAAGAACTAAGGACGTAGATCTGAACCCTGAGGATCAGGGACTTTCTTTCACTGAGATTTATGAGAGACAGACAGGAAAGCAAATGACAATTGATGAGCTTATGAAGCACATGAAGGAAGGATAACTTTTATGACTTATTTTACGTGTTTTTTTCTTGATGATGAAAAAGATATCATAGTAAGTCTGTACAAAGATCTTGATAAGATGTGGTATGTGCTTTCAACGCCAAATCACCACACAGGAAACCTTATAAGGAACCTCGCCGCGATATGCAAACTGAATCTTTCTGAGGATGAGAACGGGATGCTTGTTGCAAAGGGCGAGGTTCCCTGTTTTATTGACGGAAACAATGAGGAGAGCTATATTTTCAGCCTTCGTGATGTTGAGATAGCAAAGATCTTTCCGGACAAAAGAGTCGAGGTTATGGGCTCGGTTCCTGCAATCGCCAAGACTCTTATGAGTCAGACCAAGAAATATCAGCTTGATCTAAATAAGACTATTTTTAAGACTTACATAAATAAAAATCTTAAATTCAGAACGGACCTTCATACACACATGAACGGCAACCTTCCGGCGGATATTCTTATCGCGCTCGGAATCTATCATCAGATAAGATACCCTTTGTATTATGTAAAAAAACTGAATCTTGAGCTCACTGAGAAGCAGTGGATCAAGGTATTAAAGAACAGAGAGAAGGTCGCAAGACAGTTTTCATCATCTGAGCTTCAGGGCAAATATCTGGATAGAAAGATTGATGACAATACTTTTATCAATTTTGCCGATCTTATCCTCAACAACTTAAATGATGCGGAGCTAAACATAGTAAAGATACGAGGCTCGCTTGCAGTTATCAAGGATGGACAGGCGGTTTTCACAAATCTTGAGAAGGTATATATCTACAGATATATCTTTACCAAGGGAAAATCATGCGATGAAAAGATAGATATTCACAGCGTTTCCCAGATTCCCGACGAAGATGTAAAAAGAGCTCTTGAGCAGATGCTCATGGATAAAGAGACACAGGAGTACAGCCATAACACTCTTTTTCAGGATAAGCTTTTGTGGATAGCGCGAAATTACAAGAGACAGGGCATCTATTACGCTGAGATAAGTGATACTACACTTGTAAAAAAGTATGAGTCTATCGATATGCTTAGGCAGGTTCATGAAGTTATGCCTGCAATTCACAGAGAGACAGGTGTAATGATCAGGTTCCTTGCGGCTATGAGAAGGATACCGCTTACAATCATAAAAGATGCCGTGACTCCCGCAAATTATCTCGAGCAGAATCTTGAGGTCCTGAAGGCAACGGCGCTCGATCCGTATGTTGCAGGATGTGACTTTGTCGGAGAAGAGATAAACGACATCATTACTTTGAAACCTGCTTTTAAGGAGATAGTGAAGATCGCGGCAAAAGATCCTTCATTCGTGATAAGAGTTCATGCGGGTGAGAACGACAGTCAGAAAGATAATATCGCGCACAGCATACAGTGTGTAAAAGAATCTCTTTTGCCCGGTCAGAAAATGCCCAGAATGAGGCTTGGACACGGACTATATACTTACAGTCCGAGGTCTCAGAAGGGAAAAGAGGTACTTAAGCAGCTCAAAGAGAACGGCGTCGTTCTTGAGTTCCAGCTTACAAGTAATGTCAGACTTAATAACCTTAACTCTCTTGATAAGCACCCTATAAAGCACTACTTAAAGCAGGGGCTTAAGTGCGTTCAGGGAACCGACGGTGCCGCTTTATACGGGACAAATTCAGTGGATGAGCAGCTTTCCCTTGTGAAGATGCTGGGGCTTTCGGATAACGACATAAGCCTTATGAAACAGGCGGAGACAGAGATAATCGAACTTAGCAGAGCATCATACGCTGCCAAGAAAGAAGCGTTCAATGCTCTTATTAAAGACAGGGACATCGAAGAAGTTCTGCTTGAAAAGATGAAAGCGGTTAAGATCTCGAAGAAGCTCTCTTCAAAAGATCTTTTGCTTGATGCGAATAAAGAACTCAAAGACCGCATAAGGGAGATATCGTGGTCTCTTTATCCCGTTGTGCTCCTTGGAGGAAGTTTTAACACCGAGAGCAGGGCAACGAGAGTTACCAAGGAGGGGGCGGCGCAGCTCGATGCTCTTATGGATAAGCTAAGCCCCGAGGAAGTTTGCTTTGTCATAGGGCATAAGTTGTCAGGATATGAGAAGTACCTTCTTGATAATAATAAGAAAAACTTTATCGTCTACGCGGTTGTTCCGGCTATGATAACGGAGAAGGAAAAGGAGATGCTTCTTTCTTATGATGTCAGGATAAGAGTCTCCACGGAAACGCAGGGCATGGGCATATATAAGAGCTTCAACTATGAGATATTTGAGAGAAGACCATCGATGGTAGTTGCTTTTGACGGAAACAGCGCTGCTGCCAACCTTATTCAGGAAGCCAGAAACGGAAAGGGCAAAGCCCATATACTGGTTTGGGGACATTCCAAGACACTTCAGCAGAAAGCTCTTTCGCTAAAAGGATATGTAGACGTTTTTGACGAAGAAAAGAACCTTTGGGACGGGAATATCAGTCCGCAAATTTGACACTTTTTCTCATTAAGCCCAAAAACACAAGCGATTCATTGACATGAAAAAATGGCTATACTAGAATCATGATGTTAGCAAGAGCTAACATAAAGATGAAAGGAGTAAGCAAAAACTATGGGAAAGCTTGCGATTGAAAAAGTAATCGGTAGAGAAATTTTGGATTCAAGAGGAAATCCTACAGTAGAGGCGGAGGTTATTCTTGCTGACGGAACTGTAGCTACAGGAACAGCTCCAAGCGGCGCATCAACCGGAGAATTTGAGGCACTTGAGCTTAGAGACGGCGATAAGTCACGCTATCTTGGAAAAGGAGTTACAAAGGCTGTAGATAATATAAACAACGTGATCAACGATGTTATCAAGGGAATCGATGCATCAGACACATACGCTGTAGATGCGGCAATGATCAAGGCTGATGGAACAAAGGATAAATCTAAGCTTGGCGCAAATGCTATCCTTGCGGTTTCTATCGCAACAGCAAGAGCAGCTGCTAAGTCACTCGGTATTCCTCTTTACAGATTTCTTGGAGGTGTATCAGGTAACAGACTTCCTGTTCCTATGATGAACATCTTAAACGGCGGAGCACATGCTGACAGCGCTGTTGATACACAGGAGTTCATGATCATGCCTGTAGGTGCACCTTCATTCAAGGAGGCACTTCGCTGGTGTGCTGAGGTCTTCCATAACCTCAAGAAGCTCATCAAGGATATGGGCGATGTAACAGCTGTTGGTGACGAAGGTGGTTTTGCACCCAATCAGCTCAAGAGTGATGAAGACGCTATCGAGAAGATCCTTGAAGCAATCAAGGCAGCAGGTTTTGAACCGGGTAAAGACTTTATGATCGCTATGGACGCCGCTTCATCAGAGTGGAAGAGCGAAAAAGGAAAAGGCTTTTACAAGCAGCCTAAGTCAGGAAAAGAATTTACATCAGATGAGCTTATCGCTCATTGGGAGAGCCTTGTAGACAAGTATCCTATTATCTCGATCGAGGACGGACTTGATGAAGAGGACTGGGAAGGCTGGCAGAAGATGACAGCTAAGATCGGTAACAAGGTTCAGCTTGTAGGTGACGATCTCTTTGTTACAAACACAGAGCGACTTTCAAAGGGTATCTCTCTCGGAGCAGGTAACTCAATCCTTATCAAGCTCAATCAGATTGGTTCTGTATCTGAGACACTTGAAGCAATCAAGATGGCTCACAATGCAGGATATACAGCAATCTCATCACATCGTTCAGGTGAGACCGCAGATACAACTATCGCCGATCTTGCCGTAGCACTTAATACATGTCAGATCAAGACAGGAGCACCCAGCCGTTCAGAGCGTGTGGCTAAGTACAACCAGCTCCTCAGAATCGAAGAGCAGCTTGGAGACAGCGCAGTTTATCCTCAGATGGATGCGTTCCATGTAAAGAAGTAAGGCGAGTACAATTTTTTTATAATACAGAAAAAGACGTGAAGCATTTGTTGCTCACGTCTTTTTCTGTATATGAATTTTTACGGGGTTAAATCTGTGAAATATGAGTTTTATGATTATGCCTGTGCAAGCTGTCTTCCGAGGTCTTCAAGGGCTGAAACTGCGTCACCGTCAGGAGCGCCGTTTGCCATCACACCTTCTCCGCCAACAATAGTTGCGCCTGCAGATGTAAGTCTGTCCTGCCAATCGCGCATCCACTGACCGTCTCCCCAACCGAATGAGCCAAAGAGAGCGATTTTTTTACCGCTTGCAAAACCTTCGTATTCAGCCATGAATGGTTCAACAGTTGTCTCTTCAAGTACTTCAGCTCCCATAGCGGGGCAACCGAAAGCGATAACTGAGTCTTTAGCTGCATCAGCTACGCTGACAGCGT
>JAFZQT010000060.1 GCA_017620235.1 Butyrivibrio sp.
CAGTCCCTTTTCAAAAACTGCGGGTTCGACAGAGTGTTCCAATGATATTCTTTTTCCTAAAAAGGTACTATATAATATCATATACATCTGTGATAAAGTCAAAGTAGATATAACAATTTACAGTAGAAAGGAAATGCCATGAAAAATATCAGATTAGTATTACTTGGTGAGCTTTTATTGTTCTTAGGGATATTTTTGATTAATATCTTTTTAGGAAACTGGGGATTATCTGCCATCACCTGGTTTCTTGATCTGCCTTCATTATTGTTAATAGCATTTATTTTATTTCCGGGAATAGCCATTATGGGAGCATGGAAGGATTTCATAAATGCATTTTCAGTCGGGATTAAGCCTTTTAGCCTGTTACAGCTAAAAAACATAATTGAAGCCGTGGATGCAGCACAGAAACTCACCGTATGTGGAGCTCTCTTTGCGATCATTATATCCGGTGTGCTGATAATGGGCAGACTTGATTCTTCTATGATGGGGCCTAACCTGGCAGTGTGCTTTCTTTCAGGATTCTATGCTGTTATTATTGAGTTTTTGCTTCTGCCGCTCAGACTGAATGCAGAACGCAAGATGAATGAAGAAATGGACATGGGTGAATGACACAATCTGAAATCACAAAAGACCAATATCTCAAAATTGCTCAGAAATTCGGCCTTACAAAACGCGAGCTGGAACTGGGCTTTTTGAAGGTGTCCGGTTTTTCAAACAGAAGAATTGCATATATGTTTGGGATTTCAGAACAAACCGTAAAAAATCATTTTACACATATTTACGAAAAAGCATGGGTTCCCGGCAGAAATGAATTCAGAGAATTATTTGCACCAAATGAAAATCCTCAATGATGGTTCGCATTACTGGTATAGAGCATCTGAAGTTAACCTTGAACTGCGAACCGGTGATGTATGAATTTTTACTTATGCATTATAAATATAAAAGAGCCGTAACCCTGATATGGGTTACAGCTCTTTACTAATGCTGACCGGACTCGAACCGGCAACTTCGGTCTATGAAACCTATGCCATTCCTGCGGCTACAGCATCATTTATTCTTTTATGAGAGGACATCTCTCCATGTTGCTGGTTTGAACTGATCCTTCAAAGGAAGCAGTCTCTTGTCAACATCAACACCAAGAACAGAGTTGAAGTTATTTGTTGCCTGCATCTGTGCACCGAATCCTACGATAATAATGATCTCTTCATCAGTATAGAACTTTCTCAGTCCGTTTAAGAGTTCATCAGAAACCTTTGTAGGATCCTTAACGATCTGCTGACCAAGTTGCTGAAGAAGCTTTTCGTTTTCAGATGTCTCGAAGTTGTTGGGATCAAGTCCAAGTTCCTTAAGATCGCTTATAAAGAAAAGTGAGCACAGCTGGCATCCGTTTGTTGTTGAAACAGAGTGTGCATAGATCGTTGCGGCACGATCTCCCACTACCTTTACCAGACTGCCCCATGAGTCATACCATCCCATGAATGCCTTGTATGTTCCGTAATCCTGAAGCATAACAAGCTTCATGTTTGTTACCTTGCCTGCTGCCTCAAGCTCTTCATATGCCTTTCTTGCTTCACCTGTAAGTTCATTAGGTTGTTTAAGATTTACCCTTGCCATTTCTTTGTTCCTTTCATTTATAGACTATTTAAGTGCCAGTTTAAGTACCTGTTTGAATGCTTCTTCATCTAGCGGTTCGTAATGACCAACCGGGCCGTTTCTTGTTGCTCTCTTTGCCATTACATCAAAGTCGCTTTCATCTATTCCCAGCTCTAAAAGTGTTGTCTTTAATCCGAGCTTTTTAAAGAAGAGTGTCAATTTGTCTGCGAGTATGAGTGCTCTTTCCTGTTCGGAATAGTCATATGAGTCTGCATTAAATACCCTGCTTGCCAAAAGTGCGAGTCTCCAGGGCTTTACATTTGCCACATACCTGATCCATGCAATCGTTACAACCGCCATTCCCTCTCCGTGTGTAATGTTGTACTGAGCGGAAAGTTCATGCTCTATCCTGTGGCTTCCCCAGTCGGCGCGTCTGCCGGCATCGAGGAAATTATTGTGTGCGACGCTTGCCAACCACTGTATCTCTCCTCTTGCATTCACATCCTTGGGATCGATTATCAGTCTGTCTGCATTTACAAGAAGTGCTTTGATGGCTCCTTCGATAAGATAGTCTGTTGTATCCGAATATTTCTCATCCGAAAAGTATCTCTCTAAAAGATGTGACAGTACATCGGCTATACCAGCGTATGTCTGATACGGGGGAAGATTGACCGTAAACTTTGGATTCATGATCGCAAACTTGGGTATTATCCTGTCATCCTCAAATCCAAGCTTCCACTCTCCGCTTGAGAGTATCGCACAGTTGCTCGTTTCCGATCCGCTCGATGCGGTCGTTGCGATAACACCGACAGGTAAGACCCTTTCGGGTGAGACTCCTTTTTCAAAGAAGTCCCATACATCACCCGAATAAGGTATACCCAGCGCAATTGCCTTTGCTGTGTCGATCGAGCTGCCGCCGCCCACAGCAAGTACAAAATCAACATTGTTATTCTTACCCAGATCCACAAGCTCTCTTACAAGCTCTATAGTAGGATTTGGAACAACGTTCCCGTTTTCAAAAAAGCTTATTCCCAGTTCATCCACTGCATCCTTTATCACCTGATATATGCCAAGGCTCTTTATAAAGTCTCCGCTGTATACCAAAAGCAGGGATCTTACTTTCAGGTTTTCGAGTAAGCCTTTAAGTTTCTTTTCACTGTCCTCTCCGAACACTATCTTTGCCGGATTGTAATACTCAAATCCAATCATCTTTTTATCCTCAGTTGAGCGGTACTACTGCTCCATCATATGTATCATTGATGAATTTGCTGATATCTTCACTCTGAAGAACCTCAACGAGAACCTTTAATGCCTCATCGTTTTCCTTGTCCTTGCTTGTAGCGATGATGTTTCCGTAAGTTTGAGCTGCAAGACCGTCATTAGCCTCTACTGCGAGTGCCTGGCTTACATGAAGTCCGCCCTCAATTGCATAGTTTCCGTTTATTACTGCTACATCTACATCGGGAAGAGCTGCAACGAGCTGTTCGGGAGCAAGTTCCTTAAACTCGATGTTCTTGGGATTTTCTACGATATCCTCAACAGTTGCGTTGATGCCTGCATCGTCCTTAAGCTTGATGATACCTTCCTGTGCGAGGAGGAGAAGTGCTCTTGCTTCGTTTGTTACGTTGTTGGGTACTGCTACGAGTGCTCCGTCAGGAAGTGCTGTAAGGTCAGTTGTCTTGCCTGCATATACTCCGAAGGGCTCATAGTGGATGGCGCCTATTGAAACAAGATCAGAACCGTTTTCCTTGTTGAACTGCTCAAGGTAAGGTACGTGCTGGAAGTAGTTTGCATCAAGGCTTCCTTCTATAACACCGGTGTTGGGTGTGATCGAATCCTCAAGCTTTACGATCTCAAGTGTGATTCCCTTTGCTTCAAGAAGAGGCTTTGCCTGCTCGAGTATCTCTGAGTGAGGTGTGATGTTTGCTCCAACCTTTATTACAGTGTTCTGCGCAGGTGCCTCAGCCTGTGTCTGCTCTGTAGTAACTGCGTCTGTCTTTATCTCTTTCTTAGCTGCTCCTCCGCAAGCTGTAAGTGAAAATGTAAGTGTGAGTGCAAGTGCTGCTGTGATTACCTTTGTTATCTTTTTCATAATAGTTTTTCTCCTTTTTAACTGTGTATTATTGTATTTTGGGTATAAAAATACCCGGGTGACTTTCATATCTCCCGGGGATAATAGTCAAATTCTTTACGTCAACATCGTCCGTATTCAGGAGGCATGGCATAGGCATGCGCCCTGGGATTTGATACTGCCCGGGAGTTAAACATTCGTATACAGTACATACACATCTTTATTGACTTCATAATGTTTTCCTCCTTGTTTTTTTATCTGATATGAGCATATCATGTGTGACACGATTTGAAAATTCGTTTGGTTTTATCGTTAGTGATAAGTATCGCTTATTACACTTTCTATCCATTCTCCGACGATCCTTGTCAGAGTCATTCTCTGGCCAATAAAGCTGTGAGAGCTCTTGATCGATCTGTATGTCAGGTTTGTATCAAGGCTTTTAAGCTTGTCGGCAAGAGGCTTTATCATCTTATCGGGCGGTGCTACCGCATCAAGGCTTGCCTCTACCAATAAAACGTTGTGTTTTGAAAGCTCTTCGTATCTGTTTAAAATGCTTAGTGTCTGCTGGTTAATGAGAGCGTTTTCATAGACCTCGCTTGCAGAATTCATCTTAAGGCACTGTCCTTCTGTCTCTATCATTAGAAAGAGATCCTTTTCCATTCTGTAGCGGAATGCCGCTCCTATGTCATACGGAGCAAGCGCTGCAACGCCTTTGATGAACTTAAGATCCTTTGCAGCATTGAGTACGGTCTGACCTCCCATCGAATGTCCGACAAGGAAGATGTTGTCCGTATCAATACCGTATTGATCGGCTATCGCGGGATTATGAGCCCACTTTGCTATCGCGATGAGATCATCCTTTAGATTTGTGAACAGATACTCTCCGTCACTTCCCCAGGCGCCCCTGTGGTTAAGATGTATCACAACGCAACCCGTTCTCATGAGAGCCAGTTCCAGATCGTTGTTTGTGGTATATCCCGGAAAGCCGTGAGACATAATGACTGTAGGGTAGGGACCTTCTATTCTCTTGTCGGGTGCAAGCAGATAGCCGTAGATATGGCATCCTCCGCTTACTATATTCAGTTCAAATATCTCCGGAAACGAATCAGCTTCCTCAGTTTCAAATTCAACAAATGCGTTTTCAGCTTTCATAACTTACCTCTTTTATAATTTCTCCGCGAGAAAACCCCTTCCTACGCAGTCGGTTGTGGGATGAATCGCGGAAATTCTTTTAAAAAGCGCAAAACACTTGTTCTATGAACGTATGTTTGGTATAATATATATATGAATAAAGCTATCAAATACAGACTATATCCAACAAAAGAACAAGCCGAGTATTTCCTTAAGTGTTTCGGTTGCTGCCGTTTCGTATATAACCAGGCTCTAAACTGGCGTATAATGGCATACAATGCGGACAGGACACATTTAAACTACAACGATACGGCTTATGGCCTTACAGCTTTAAAGCGTATATATCCATGGCTTAAGGAAGCTGATTCCATAGCTTTGCAGCAGTCACTCAGGCATCTTGATACAGCTTTTTCGAACTTCTTCAAAGTTAAGGGATCGGGTTACCCAAAGTATAAATCACGAAAGCATAACCGGAGATCATATACCACCATCAACCAGAACGGGACCGTTGCCATCATTGAGGGTAAAGGTATTAAACTCCCTAAAGCAGGTATTGTTAAATCTCATATCCACCGTATACCCGAACCCGGGTGGAACATTAAATCGACTACAATTTCTATGGACAGCGACGGCAAGTTCTATGCATCCGTACTGTATGAGTACGAGTCCAATGTCATTCCTGCTGCTATAATCGATAATGCCATCGGGCTGGATTACAAGTCCAATGGTCTGTACATGGATTCTAACGGTAACAGCCATACCGGGCATAAGTACTACCGTGCCGGACAGGCTAAGCTTGCAAAGGCACAGCGCAGGCTTAAGAACAAGTCCATTGGAAGCAGCAACTATAAAAAACAACAGTTAAAGATATTTAAGATCCATAGGCATATATCAAATCAAAGGCTTGACGACCTTCACAAGACATCTACCGAAATAGCCAATCGGTACGATGTTGTATGTGTAGAAAGCCTCAACATGAGAGCCATGTCAAACAAAGGTTTTGGCAACGGCAAAGCCACCATGGATAACGGATACGGCATGTTCCTAAACATGCTCCAGTACAAGCTTAATGACCGCGGCAAGTATTTCGTTAAGGTCGATAAGTGGTATCCAAGTACACAGACCTGCTGCAGTTGCGGATGTACCCATAAGCTGGGGCTTAATGAACGTATCTTCAACTGTGGATGCGGTCTTACCATCGACCGTGACCTTAATGCCGCAATAAACATACGTAACGAAGGATTAAAGCTGCTATATGAGCAGTATCAAAATGTAGGCTAGGGACTAGCCGAACCGGTCTTAAGACCAAAAGCCTGTGGACACCGTATAAGACGTCAGTTAAGTATATCTTAGTTAACGCAGTGGTGGTTGAAGCAGGAAGCCCCTTCCTAAGCGAAGCGCAGGTTGGGGTAGTTCAC
>JAFZQT010000002.1 GCA_017620235.1 Butyrivibrio sp.
AAACAATCGGTAGCTTCATGATACGACCACAACCGCAAAGCTTAAGCTGTGTCGTTTCCTACAAGTTTTGACGCCGATTACCGGATATGTAGGTGTACCCGGGTCGACGGGCTGCACTTAGGCAGCGTATGCTAAATTATCGTTAGCGTTTAATTTTAATTTGAGGTTTGACGCACCATCCTGCGGATAGCTTCTCCAGCTTCAAAATCCCTGTCGAAACCTTTACTAACCCTTATTCAATTATATTCAAAAGAGCCATAGGCTCCTTTGTTCATTAAGTATATCGTCTGAACAGCCTTTTTTCAACAGCTTTATCACTTAAATCTCATCTTGAACTCTTTTTCAGCTTCTCTCTGCTGGTCCTTCTTGGCCATGTCAGCTCTCTTGTCGTACAACTTCTTACCTTTGGCAAGACCGATCTCGACCTTGACTCTGCCGTTTTTGAAGTACACTTCAAGCGGAACAAGCGTATAACCCTGAACCATCTTCTGCTGATCAAGCTTTCTGATCTCAGTCTTGTGCAAAAGAAGCTTCTTCACCCTGAGAGGATCCTTGTTAAAGATGTTTCCCTTCTCATACGGAGTTATGTTCATTCCCATAATGAAAGCTTCGCCCTTATCAATACTGATCCAGGCTTCCTTTATGCTGCACTTTCCCTGGCGGATAGACTTAACCTCAGTTCCGAAAAGTTCAATACCCGCCTCGTATTTCTCCTCTATGAAATAATCGTGATATGCTTTTTTATTGTTGGCTACCAGTTTTCTCGCCTTTTCTTCTGCCATAATTATTTTCTTTTCCTTTTGCCTTTGCCCTGAGCGCTTCTTGCAGCCTTGCTCGTGGCAGATTTCTTGTATTTATGCACCTTGTAGACCTTGCGCGTGGACTTTTTCTTTTCTTCCTTTGCGCCTGCTTTTTTACCGGAACGAGAAGTTTTGTAAGAACTCTTCTTGCGCTTTGGTCTCGGCTCGCCTGTTCGTGAATCAGGCTCATATTCTGTTAAGTCAATGAAGCCATCAAGATCATGCTCATCCTCATCATCGTTTTCAGAAACAATCGATGCTTCGCTGAGCTTTCTTATCTTCCTTGCCTTGTCCTCGGCAATCTTTCTGGCCTTGGGAACAAAGCGGTCATCCATAGGATAAAACTCGTCATCATCGTCGTCTGAATCAGGATCAATCAGCATAAAGTCTATAGTCTTTGTGATCCTATCAGCGCCAAGCACGCGAATCATAACCTTCATACCGAGAGTATATTCTTTATGATATCGCTCACCGACAAGCTTCATAGAAGCTTCGTCGTACACGTAAAAATCATCTTCCATAGAAGCCGCACGGATCATGCCCTCACAGGAATTCTCAAGTTCAACGAACATGCCCCACTGGGTTACACCCGAGATGACACCTTCAAACTTCTCGCCGATATGATTCTCCATGTACTGAGCTTTCTTGAGCTTCTCAGTCTCGCGTTCTGCTTCTTCCGCTCTTCTCTCGGTTTCCGATGAATGTTTTGCAACCTCATCGAGAATCTCCTCGTAGTGAGAAGCCTTAGCCTCATTCATTCTTCCGCGAAGATGATCCTTGATGATCCTGTGAATCTGAAGATCGGGATATCTTCTGATCGGAGACGTGAAGTGACAATAGTAATCAAAAGCAAGTCCGAAATGTCCCGTACAGTCTGTGCTGTACTTCGCCTGCATCATACTGCGAAGAGTCATTCTGCTTACTACAGCTTCTTCCTTTGTTCCTTCGATTCCCTTTAAGAGCTTCTGAATCTCTTTTGGCTTAACGCCCTCGTCTCTTCTCGTCTTAATATGGAATCCGAAGTTATTTACAAATACGGACAGAGTCTTGATTTTCTCAGGATCGGGCTGCTCATGAATACGGTACACGAAAGGGCTCTGCATGAAATAGAAATGCTCCGCAACAGTCTGATTTGCCGCAAGCATGAAATCTTCAATAAGCTTTGTAGCCGTATTTCTCTCACGGTTAACTATATCCGTAGGATTTCCGTCCGCATCAAGAAGTATCTTTGATTCAGGAAAATCAAAATCTATCGCACCCTTTTTCTCGCGTCTTTTTCTAAGTATCGCAGAAAGAGCCGCCATATCCCTGAACATGGGAACAAGCTC
Organism: Butyrivibrio sp.; assembly: GCA_017620235.1. GTDB lineage: Bacteria > Bacillota > Clostridia > Lachnospirales > Lachnospiraceae > Butyrivibrio. The sequence goes on from JAFZQT010000002.1 coordinate 2,129, forward strand.
TTCGTACTTTGCTATCTCTTCTTCGTCATTGTCTTCGAGAATCTTAGCAACCGAAGTGTAAGACATTCTCTCATTGACGTTGATGACCGACTCAACAATGTTGTGATCGATAATTCCGCCGTTCTTATCAATTGTCATAAGGCAGCTGAGCGCCAATCTGTCTTCGCCGTGGTTCAAAGAGCATATGCCGTTTGAAAGTCTGTGCGGAAGCATGGGAATTACCCTGTCCACGAGATACACACTGGTACCTCTCTTAAGAGCCTCCCTGTCGAGCGCAGAACTTTCCTGAACATAATTTGAAACATCGGCTATATGAACTCCGAGGTGATAAAGTCCCTCATCATCAATATACAAACTAACAGCGTCGTCGAGGTCCTTCGCATCCTCACCGTCAATCGTAACCATGGTGAGCTCTCTTAAGTCCTCTCTTCCGTACATATCGGCTTCGCTTATAAAATCAGGGCACCTATTCGCCTGATTGATAACCTTCTCGGGAAACTCATAGGGTATTCCGTTGTTCTTAACTATAGACAGAATATCTACACCGGGATCGTTTATATTCCCGATTATCTCAAGAACCTTGCCCTCGGGCTTTTGTCTCTTTGCAGTATTTCCGTAGTCAGTGATCTTCACAAGAACCTTATCGCCGGTAACAGCCTTATTATGATGTTCAATCGGGATAAAAATATCGCTGGTAAACTTATCACTGTCGGGAATAACAAAGCCAAAATTCTTCTCAGCCTGATAAGTTCCGACTATCTCTTCAATTCCTCTTACAAGGATATTTCTGATCCTGCCTTCCTGTCTTTTTCCCGTCTGCTCTTTAAGAAGCTCAACTTCAACGGTATCGGAATGATAGGCGCCGTGTACATATTCCTCAGGAATAAAGATATCATCATCCATATCATCGACACTTACAAACCCAAAACCTCTGGCATTTGATATAAATTTACCTACTATAAGCTCGGCGGAACTTTTCCTTCCTCCGCCGTAAAGACTCTCTTCAATTCTCTTAAGTTTTTTCCCCTTACTCATAATCATGCTCCGCGATATTACGCCTAATACGAAATAAGGCACTCTATATTAATAGAGTGCCCGAAATCCATTAAAAATTCAAATCAAAAAAGATTCATGTCAAGAAGTATACTCAGTATAATGAACAATGCGCAAAGGAAAACTGTTGCTTTCTTCATCATTCCTTCTGTAGAACGTCCCTTGTTCTTACCCCAGTATGTGTTCTCAACTGTACCCTGAATCGCACCAAGTCCCTGACTCTTACCTTCCTGAAGAAGAACGAGTATGACCAAAACGGCACAAACTAATATGAAAATTACTCCTACTACGTAATTTAATGCATTCACAAAATAGCCCTCCCGGTACTAATTACTGTAATATGTGTATCTTCACCGGCGAAAAGTTCCATAAGCCGGCAACAAATAATACTTTAACATATTATCACTTTTTTATCAACAAAGACTTTCCTGTCATTTCCTCAGGCTGCTTCTCTCCCATGCACTCGATAAGTGTAGGAATGATATCAGCAAGGCATCCACCCTCTTTGAGAGTATACGCTGAATCGTAATTTACAAGGATGAAAGGAACAGGATTTGTTGTATGAGCTGTCCAAGGCTCGCCTGTCTCGTAGTCGATCATCATGTCTGCATTACCGTGATCTGCGCAGATGAACATTGTGCCGTCAACCTTCTTAACAGCCTCAACGATCTTACCAACGCACTCATCAACAGTCTCGATAGCCTTAACAGCGGCAGGGATAACACCTGTGTGTCCTACCATGTCAGGATTAGCGAAGTTTGCAACAACTACATCGTACTTCTGAGAACCTATCGCATCGAGAATCTTCTCGCAAACTTCAGGAGCGCTCATCTGAGGCTTAAGGTCATATGTAGGAACATCCTTAGGGCTGTTTACAAGTACTCTGTCCTCACCCTCGTTAGGCTGCTCAACACCGCCGTTGAAGAAGAATGGTACGTGAGCATACTTCTCTGTCTCAGCGATACGTGCCTGCTTCAAGCCCTTAGCTGCAAGCCACTCACCAAATGTATTTGTAAGAAGAACCTTCTTAAATGCAACTTCTTTATTAGGAATAAGAGGATCGTAGTCTGTGAAGCAAACGTAAGTAACGTCAAGTCTCTTTCCTCTGTTGAACTTATCAAAATCATCATCGCAGAAGCAATGTGTGATCTCTCTTGCTCTGTCAGGACGGAAGTT
>JAFZQT010000061.1 GCA_017620235.1 Butyrivibrio sp.
AAACATGCTCGATATGGTCTACTTAGTATGCTCGGATTTGAGGATTCCACTTCCTAACAGAAAATCTCGAGGCGCATGATCAGCATAAATTCTGGGGATAATGGCATTTTTCACCCACCATTACCCCTGAAGAGCCAAAAAAACTGGCTAAATTATTGAATGTAAAATGCAGTTTGGATACCGTTGTTAGTAAAAGTGTTATTACAAAAGCTGCAGAGCTTGCAATTCTTGATTGTAAAACAGATAAAGATAAGATTGCTGTCCGGAAATGCGCAGCGTCTATGATGGCACCCGGGGTGGATTATCTGACTGTGGAAAGTATACTGCAAGAATTTAGCGAAGCATTGGGACCTTATGGTGTATTTATAAAATTTATTTTGATCATTATTTGCGTAACGGCTTTTTTTGTAGAAAATGCAGACGATATCAAACGTAATATTGAAAGAGTTGTTACACCTAAGAAAAAAGAAGATAGTGGTATAATAATTGAGAATCCTCCAAAGGAGGATAAGAAGACTATAATTGAAGGTCCAACAGCTGTACCACAGAAACCTTCTGTGACGGATATCCCGTCCGGGGATGTGAAAGAAAAGGAAATCGGGCGAGATATAATGCCAAAGTCTCCGGCACAAGAAGAGAAAAAAATAATTACATATTCGGAAAAAGATATTGGTGAATTGCCTCAAAATGTTCAAGATTCGTATGACAATTATGACAAAGCAGGGTGGAAAGGAAATACTGCAGGTCAATCCAAGGGTACCTGCGCAGGACGTAAATGGGGAAATCGAGATGGCAAGCTTCCACAAGTAGATGCTAATGGTGATGCGATAGATTATAGAGAATTTGATGTTAATGACTATAAACCGCCGTCTAGAGATGGAGAACGTTTTTTGGTTGGTAGTGATGGATCTGTTTGGTATACTGATAGCCATTATGGCGATGGAACTAGCTTGAATGGATATGATGATTTTGTGAGGATTAAATAAAATGAATAATCAAATTATTACATTATCTAGTACGGAGATTGATGGTACTATACAAAAATTACAGATAGATGATTTTTTCGTGATTGAGCTAGATGGAAAAAAAATCATAAATGAAGAGCAATATGTTTTAGAAATGAAGAGCAAGCTAAATATAGAAGCAGATTTTCCTAAGCCAGTTATAGGGTGGCTTAACGACTATTTGTGCGACTTGTCATGGATTTCAAATTGTAAGATTGCAATTGTAATTAGAAATTTTGATATGTTTCTAAGGGACAATGAAAAAAAGAAGAGGGATATAATTTTGGATTTTGATGAAATAATACTTCCTTGGTGGGAAAAGGAAGTTGAAGAACACATGGTAGGCGGACAAAGAAAAACATTTTTAGTATATTTAGAACAATCGGTAGAGTGAAAGAATAAATATTCGGACATAAAAAGCTGGCAAACATATAGTGACGTATGGACGCAAAGTTTTGTTTATAAAGATGGATAGGAATTAATAAAAAGGAGTTTTATTGATTAATGTATTCAAGCCCTTGGGATAGCATTCCTGAGGGTCTTTTTATACTCAAAAAATCTCTGAATGGCGAACCCCGCCTAACTACTTTTTACGTCCATGATATTTCGAAATATTCTGTAATATTACACGATTGTGTTATTATTTTACTGTTGTGTGATAGAATAAACACTTTGGTTTATAGTCGTTTATAAAGTGACATTTGGAGAAAAAGACATGAAGAATATTGCAAATTTTAAACGACCGGCTTTCTGGATTGCTTTGGTAGCTATAGTGGCATGTATTGCAATTGGAGTATGCTTTGTTATAAGCAGAACCTTTGTAAGTGATCCGGATGATCTCATTCAAATTTATTATAATAACTACGCAAGCGGTAATGTTGAAAAGATAGAGCGGATATACAAAGGATTGGATGATGATCATATAAATAAAATAAAAAAAATACCGGATTATATCGAAGAATTTAAAATAGTTGAAACGTATACGAAACCGGGACCATATGAAGGAACTTATGTTGTGTTTGTATACAATAAAGTTAAATTGAAAGAATATGAAAAGTTGATTCCGAGTATTGATACTTTTTATATTTGTTCGGATAGATTCGGAAAGTTATATATAAACGGTGAAGTTACGGATGAAGTGGATAAATACATTAAAGAAATGACCTATCAGTCTGATCTTAATGATCTTAATAACAAAGCTGCTAAAGAGTATAACGAGCTGTTTGAATCCGATGAAGAGTTTGGCTACTGGATTAGCAATATAAGAAGGGCGCTTTCAGATTAAAAAAAACTAATATATTAAAGCAGCAGATCATGAATGGTCTGCTGCTTTTTCGTTCTAATGTACTGGCACGACGATAATTTGATAAATTACGCCTGATCAGGTGAGTGACCTGAGTTGCCGTAAGGCTCGATCTCATCGATCATCTGCATATCGTCTTCGGAAAGCTCAAAGTCAAACAACTGTGAATTTGAGCGGATCCTTTCAGGATTTACTGACTTGGGAAGCGGAACTACATCGTGCTGCATTTCCCAGCGAAGGATAATCTGTGCAACGGTGCGGTCATATTTTTCTGCGAGGTCTTTTAAAAGAGGATGCTCCAGTGATTTGCCTCTTCCAAGCGGACTCCAAGCTTCTACAAGAATACCGTGCTCCTGACAAAAATCAACGGTATCTTTCTGAAGGAAGCCGGGATTTATCTCAATCTGATCAACGGCGGGAATTATGTCAAATTCCATGAGTGCTTTGAGATGGTGAGTTAGGAAGTTGGAAACTCCGATTGCTTTAACTCTTCCTGACTTGTAAATCTCGATCATTGCTTTCCATGTTTCGCGGTTGGTGTTTTCCCAGTCATCGTCAAATGCGTATGATGCGGGCCAGTGAATAAGGTACAGGTCAAGGTAATCAAGACCAATCTCGCTCATAGTTTTTTCAAATGCTGCAAGAGTCTTTTCGTAGCCAAGCTCTGACTTCCAGACTTTGCTTGTTACAAAGATATCTTCTCTTTTTGCGGCATCTGTTGCGATGAAATCGTTGATAGCCTGGCCAACCTGCTTTTCGTTTTCATAAAAAGCAGCAGTATCTATGTGACGGTATCCAATCTCAAGAGCAGATTTTACCGAGTTGTAAGCCTCAGCGGGATCCTTGATCTTGTATGTGCCAAAAGCAAGGCAGGGAATCGAGGTTCCGTTATTGAGTTTTATTCTATCAGTGAGTGTGTTCATTGATTGTACCTCTTTCTTATTGGGATTTATGAAATTCATACTCACACCATAGTATCATATATTTTCGATTAGTGATATTTAACAAATATATTCTTTTACGAGCAGAATGTTGTGCATTAATGAACAGAGTTAAAAAATAATTTAAAAAACGCTTACAAAAGTAAGGATATGTTGTATTATAGAATTAAGAGAAAATGCTTTACTATTACAACAAGGGGTAACTATGACTAATAATTTTCCTAGAGTAATGATCTGTGGAACCGGAAGCGGAAGTGGCAAGACAATCGTGACTTGCGCGCTTCTTAGGATTCTCAAAAGAAAAGGCTATAATCCCGCAGTGTTCAAATGCGGTCCTGATTATATAGATCCTATTTTTCACAAAACCGTGTTGGATGTTCCTTCACGAAATCTTGATATTTTCATGGCAGGAAAGGACGGTATCCGTCGTACTCTCGACAGAGGTAGCGAGGGAAGAGACTTTGGAATCATAGAGGGTGTAATGGGCTTCTATGATGGAATAAGTATGTCCGGAACTGACGGCTCCAGCTACGATATATGCAGGGAAACGGAGACACCCGCTATACTTGTTGTAAATACAAAAGGCATGAGTATGTCTACAATCCCCATAGTAAAGGGATTTTGCGAATATGTCGGAAGAATTAACAATCCAATTAAGGGAATTATTCTGAATAATGTTTCGCCAATGGTCGCAAGGGATATATCTATGCGCATTGAGGAAGAGGTGCATGTTCCGGTTGTCGGAAGTATTCCGTATATCAAAGAAGCCGGTATAGACAGCAGACACCTCGGACTTGTGCTTCCGAATGAGATTCCTGATATTCTGGAAAAGATAGATGCTGTAGCTGATAAGCTTGAAGAGACTCTTGATTTCGAGAGATTTCTCGATATTGCGGAAAAGGCTGAGAGTTTTAGGACGTTGCAGACAAGTTTTGCATTGCCTCTTTGTGCCGAGCCTACAGAGGGCGGACCTTTGAAGGTTGCTGTTGCAAAAGACGAAGCATTTTGTTTTTACTACGAAGATAACTTTGATCTTATGAAAGATATGGGAATTGAGCTGGAGTTCTTTTCACCGCTTCATGATAAGAAACTTCCCGAAGCAGACGGTTACATCTTCGGAGGAGGATATCCTGAACTGTATGCCGCAGAGCTTTCTGCAAACATTACAATGCTCAAGGATATAAAAAATGCGGCTGAGAATAATGTTCCTATTATCGCAGAGTGCGGTGGTTTCATGTATCTTCAGGAAGAACTTGAGGATAAGGAAGGCAATATCTATGAGATGGTTGGAGCAATTCCCGGAAAGTCCCATATGACCGAGAAGCTTACCAGATTTGGTTATGTTACGGTCGCTGCCGCAAAAGAGAATACATACCTCAAGCCGTTTGAGTGTATAAACGGTCACGAGTTCCACTATTATGACACGACAGATAACGGAGATACCTGTATAATAACTAAGGGCACGCAGAACCGCTCTTGGGAAGGCATACAGATAAAAGGAAACCTTTTTGCAGGATTCCCGCATCTTTATTATCCTTCATGCAAGGCGTTTATCGAGAGATTTGCAGCAAGCATGCTGGTTGCCCGCTCCGGACTGTAAATGAGAGGAGAATTGTGACGAAATGAATATACATCTTTGTAAAAATGATGAGACCCTTGAACAGGCGCTTGATTACATAAACGAGCATGACTCAGAGGGTAGAACATATACATTTGATAAAGAAAAAGACAGGTGCTATGTCGGTGATGAAGCGTTTGCATCCGCGCCTGTCATAATAAATCATAAGAATAATTATTGGGCACTTCACATTGTAGAGTGAAGTGCTATTATCTCGCAAGCTTTTTGTAGAAGAATTTTTCTGCTGCGTTTGGCGCAATATATGATGTGGCGTTCATATAATCATTCCACCAGTCAAGATTTTTATTATTCATTGATCTTACGTCGTCCGCGATATTTTCGATTTGCGGATCGGCAGTATTGATCGCTGTTAAAACAAAATCGCCCGCGCCGGAGTAGAAGCCTATTGCAAGGCTTAGAATAAGTGCCGGATACAAAAACTTATTCTCTCTGAATTTTTTATCGGTTAACGTCTCACATACATAAGTCATCAGCATGAAAAGAGGAATTATCGAACCTCTCATAATAAAATCTCTGGATGGTCCGATTCTAATCAGGGGTATTATCAAAAGCCATATCACAACAGTCCAAAACATGCGGTCATTTCTTTTCTTTTTCCATATAAGTAATGCATATATCAAAACTTCTAAGCACAGAAAAACCGTCAGAACCAAAAAGCCATATAACAAACTTCCATGGTCGAGTCTGAACAAACCGATTCTGGACATACCACTTTCTCCGCTTATCGCGGTATTGCAGGTATAGTACGCAAAGAACACCGGTAATATCGAAACGGTGGCCAAAACATTCTGCGTGCTAAGAATCTTTTTCCGGTCATATGCAAAAATATCTGAAAATAAAAGAGGAATAAATCCCAAAGCGGCGAATGGCGAGAATGGGATAAGGAGCATTATCAGGATGCCATAGTTTTGGGGATTTTTTTGCTTTCTCTCATTTAAGAACAATGCGCCGACTATCCACGCGGGGATTGACTGATTAAATACCCACTCAAGCAGAGCGTTATTGGGAGTGTATTGATATTTGCTCCATCCGTAGATTGAACCCAATGACATGGAACCGTGCCCTTTTGCAAATACAATAAACTGACCGATAAGGTTAAGACCGCCCCACAGTACCATAAAAGCTGTGCTTATAGCTACTTGGGGAAAAGATATTTTTCCGTCATTGTCTTTAAAATGATCTGTCAGAAGAATAAGTATCAGGATTATCCCTATAATACTCCAGAAGAATAGCACTATATTTGCAACTTCCCAGCCAAAGATTTTGCCAAAAACAGCAGGTACCATCCAGTAACAGAGATAATAAGATAAACCACCGCCGTTTTCAAAAACTATCGGCCAGCTGTTATTGATAAGATCGTGGAGAGTCGCATTTCTTGCGTGCCAGTCGGCTCTTTGCCAGACAAAACCGCCAATTCCGCTTGCGTATACCCATGCAAAAGAAACACAGACAAGCAACATTAGTGCACTTAAAGGAATCTCAAGGTGTTCTTTTGCGCCGGAGTCTGTACTAAAAGCCAACATCAGAGCTTCTATTATTGCTCCTGAAAAAATCACGGCGTAATACCATTTTAGCCAACTACAAAAAAATATAACTATCGGTATTACCAGATAAAGATATGCAAGCTTAATGATCATACTTGTCCTAATCTTTACAGATTTCATACGTTCCCCCAGAGTTTGTATAAAAGACAAGAATTATCCGTTACATAAAAGAAATATAGATAAATTATATCTCATATATGGTAAAATAAATACGTATTAACGCATATTTATGCTTTGTACTTGCACATAGTAGTTTACGGGTGATCTTATGAGAAGAAGTAAGTATTTTATTTTTTTCACCAAAAGAAACCAGGTAGATCTGACGCTAGTACTTGTAGCATCTGTCCTTACGTTGCTTTTTGCCACTACCATAAGTGCAGGAGGTGAGGACAACTTATTAAGGACGGCAAAATATATTCCGATTATGTTTGTCACGGCACTTTGCGGCATAATTCCGGGAATGATAAGTCTTGTCCTTATTTTTTTCTTTGGCTCTTTATTGCAGGGAGAGATCATGTATCATGCTTTTGCATACCTGTTGATCGCCTGTGCAGTTGATCGTCTTACCAAAGCCGGTTTTTTCAAAAAAGTTTTAAAAGTAATACTTGCTTCTATGATCTTGCAGTTCATTTTGGGTGACCTGTGGGGGTTTTGTAAGCTTGTGCTTAATGGTGTAGGGATGGCGGGATTTGATCCCGGAAAGCTTATTCCGCTGTTCTTTGGCGAAACTCCGGGATGTCTTTTTACATGTTTTTCAATATATTTCATATTTAAAAAATTGTCGGATGAGCACAAATTGGCACTTGGAAACGGCATTTACTATGTTGACAGTGACAAGCTTGATGATGATGACAGATATATGGTTGAGGGTAAGTCCAAGATTGGAAACGTTGTAATGCAGATAATCGTTTTCGAGGCAATTGTTCTTGGAATTATTGCGGAGATAGCGTCGAGAGAGTTGTATGCAGATATGACGCTGAAGGGTGGAATTGAGATGGCGATGCTGATATCGATCATCATTACGCCTCTTGCGATATTTGTAAATAACTATGCGCAGTACAGGATTGCTGAGCCTATAAGAAATCTGGCAAATGCAGTAACTGATATTTTTAGTTCCGATGAAACGGACATAAATGCAAGCGTGGAGGGAGTTCACAGACTCAGGATAGATACCAACGATGAGATTGAGGATCTTTATCATGCGATAGATCTCACTTTTTACAGATTTATGGAATACATCGATCTTGTAAAGAGCAGACAGCTTATCGAGGATCAGCTCAGGATAGAAAAGAGCTCCAATGAGGCGAAGTCGAGATTTCTTTCAAACATGTCTCATGAGATCAGAACGCCTATAAATGCTGTTCTTGGCTTTGATGAAATGATACTTAGAGAGTGCGACGATGAGAATATCCTGAGTTATGCGACCGATATCCAGAGCTCGGGAAAAACTCTTTTGGCACTTATCAATGATATACTTGATTTTTCCAAGATCGAAGCGGGCAAAATGGAGATAATTCCGGGTGAGTACGAGCTTGGCTCGATGCTTAACGATGTTATCAACATGATCGAAGTTAAGCTCAATGAGAAGGGGCTTGAGTTCGTGACAAAAATTTCCGAAGATATTCCGCATGTGCTGTTCGGTGATGAGACAAGAATCAAGCAGTGCATCATGAATCTGCTTACGAATGCGGTGAAATATACGGATGTCGGTTCTGTTACGATGGTAATTTACAAGGAAGAATACGATCCGCTTTCGCATGATGACATGTTTGATGAAAAGATCGTTTTGGGAGTTCGCATAATCGACACCGGAATCGGAATAAAGGAAGAGGATCTCGATAAGCTAACACTTGCTTTTGAGAGAGTTGATGAAAAGAGAAACAGAACGATCGAAGGAACCGGACTTGGAATAAGCATTGTCACCAATCTTTTGGGACTTATGGGCTCAAAGCTCAATGTAAAGAGCGAATACGGAAAGGGCTCCGAATTTTCTTTTGAGATCGTTCAGACTGTTGTAGACAGGGAGCCAATCGGAGACTTTGCAAAGGATTACAGGCTCAGCAAGGTAAATAAGAAAGATTACAAGGAGAGCTTCCATGCACCAAAGGCAAGAATCCTTGTTGTTGATGATATAAGTACCAATCTCACGGTTATACAGGGACTTTTGAAAAAGACACTTATCTCAGTGGATACGGCGCTTAGCGGCAGGAAGGCTCTTGAGCTTGTTACTGAAAATAAATACGATATTATTTTCCTTGATCACAGGATGCCTGAACTTGATGGTATTCAGACACTTCATATGATGAAGGGCATGAATAATAATATGAATAAGAAGGTTCCTGTCGTTGCGCTGACGGCGAATGCTGTTGCGGGATCAAGGGAGATGTACTTCAGGGAAGGCTTTAGCAATTATCTTTCAAAGCCGGTTTCGCCGCTGAAACTTGAGGAGATGATACTTAGTTATCTTCCTTCATATAAGGTTTCCATGCCCGGGGATGCCGATTTTGTTGAGGATGAAAAAGAGGATGTGAAAAAAGCAGATGAGACGGAGCTCAAGCTTATGAAAGTGCAGGGCGTTGACGTTAAGAGTGCGATAGCGCGCTGCGGTTCTCCGAAAGTCGTTATTGACGTTATGCAGGACTTTTGGCTTTCTATTAAAGAAAGGTCTGATCTCATAGAAAAATATTCAAGTTCTGACATAAAGAATTATATGATCTATGTTCACGGACTAAAGAGTTCGGCAAAAGCCATAGGTGCTCTGGAACTCTCGGAGTTGGCGGAGTACCTTGAGAAATGTGCCGAGGAAAAGAATAAGGCGGAGATTACAAAAAAGACGCCTGAACTTCTTGAACTTTACAGAAGCTACATTAAAAAGCTTGCTGTTATCGTAGGTGAAGAGGGAGAGGATACTGAAGATAAGCCGGTCATACCGGAAGCAGAGCTTAATGATGCTTTTTCAGCGATAAAAGAATTTGTGTCGGGATCGTATTTTGACAGCGCTGACGACATCATGAACATGCTCAGCGAATATAAGATTCCCGATGAATATGCGGAAAAATATGAAAAGGTAAAAAGACTTATGGCAGCAGTTGACAGAGACGGACTGTTGAATATATTGTAGTAATAGCGCAAAGCGGAAGGGCAGGATATGGAAAAACGCGTACTCTTAATTGGCCATGAAAAAAGCTTTATGGTTAATGCCATAGAGAAGGGGCTCGAGAAGGAAGGATACGGAGTTTTAATGATGGAACCCGATAGGGAACAGATAGAGGTTATGGAAAATCGGCCTCTTATCTATCTTCTGTATATGGGTGATCTGTCTAAGTCAGACTATGAGTTGTTTGAGTATTTAAATGATGCGATAGACAGTGAGCGATTTTTGCTCTATATCATAGGAAACAAAGAAGAACTTGATCTTGCGCTGGAATATATTGCCAAGGAGAAAGTTCAGGAGACGTATCTGAGACCTCTTGATGTCAAGCACTTGACGGAACATCTTAATTCCGTTGTGGAATACAGTGAGATTGACGACGAGCTTAAAAAGAAAATCCTCATAATAGACGATGACGGAACTATGCTAAGAATGATGAGAACCTGGTTGTCGGTAAAGTACCATGTGTACATGGCAAGTTCAGGTAAGATCGCGTTGTCTTTTTTGGCAAAAAATCCTATCGATCTTGTACTTCTTGATTATGAGATGCCCGGAATGGACGGGGCAACAGTTCTCAAGGAGATGAGGAGTACTCCGGCGTATAAAAATATTCCGGTTATCTTCCTTACCGCTAAGGATGACAAGGAGAGCGTTATGAAAGTTGTGGGATTAAAGCCTGAGAAATACCTCCTTAAATCCATGCCCAAAGAAAAACTTACCAATGCGATTGATGAGTTTTTTATCATAAGATCAAGAAAAAAGTGAGGAAGGAACAGTTATATGATTTCAAAATTGATTGACAAGATTGTAAACACAGGTGCGCCTATTGTAGTGGGACTTGATCCCAAGCTTGATTTTGTACCCGAAGCAATTAAGAAAAGATGCTTTGAGGAAAAAGGTGAGAACCTTGAGGGAGTTGCGGAGGCGTTCTGGCAGTTCAATAAAGAAATCATAGACAATATATATGATATAGTTCCCGCGGTAAAACCTCAGGTTGCAATGTATGAGGAGATCGGAATCCCGGGACTTATTGCTTTTAAGAAGACAGTAGATTACTGCAAGGAAAAAGGTCTTATCGTTATCGGAGATATCAAAAGAGGCGATATAGGTTCAACAGCCCAGTCTTATGCAGTCGGACATCTTGGCGGCGTAAAAGTTGGTGATAAAGTATTCAAGGGCTTTGATGAAGATTTTGTAACTGTTAATCCTTATCTTGGATCGGACGGTGTTAAGCCTTTCATAGATATCTGTAATAAAGAAGACAAGGGAATATTCGTACTTGCAAAGACATCCAATCCTTCAAGCGGAGAGTTCCAGGATAAGCTTATTGACGGAAAGCCTCTCTATGAAATTGTAGGAGCAAAGATAAGAGAGTGGGGCGAAGATTCAATGGACGGCGCATACAGCAATGTCGGAGCCGTTGTCGGAGCTACATATCCCGAGATGGGTAAAGTTCTCAGAGAGCTTATGCCGAAAACATACATCCTTGTTCCCGGATACGGAGCACAGGGCGGAAAAGGAAAAGACCTTGTTAATTTCTTTAATAAAGACGGACTTGGTGCTATCGTAAATTCTTCAAGAGGAATCATAGCAGCATGGAAGAGCGACAATTACAAGCAGTTTAACGACGGAAAAGTCGGAGAAGCAGCAAGAGCTGCAGTGCTTGATATGAAGGCAGATATAGCAGGCGCGCTCGGTAAATAAAAAAGTAGAAATATCCTTGTTCAAACTCTGATAAACTGTGAAATATCTTAATTGTAGATATTAAATTAAGATGTTATAATACTTTGTCAGAGGATTGGGCTTGGATATTTTTTCAATCTAAATAAAGACACAAAAGGAGTTTGTACGTTATGGAAAGATATAAGGAAGAGTTCATTGAATTTATGGTTGACAGCAATGTCCTTAAGTTTGGGGAGTTTACTCTTAAGAGTGGTCGTAAATCTCCTTTTTTTATGAATGCGGGAGCATATGTTACAGGCTCACAGCTTAAGAAGCTTGGTAACTACTATGCAAGAGCAATTCATGATACATTCGGACTTGAGTTTGATGTTCTCTTTGGACCTGCATATAAGGGAATTCCTCTTGCTGTTGCTACAAGTATGGCAATCAGCGAACTTTATGGAAGAGAGATCAGATATTGCTCTAACAGAAAAGAAATAAAGGATCACGGTGATAAGGGAATCCTTTTGGGAACAAAGCTTCGTGACGGAGACAGAGTTCTTATCATCGAAGACGTTACAACATCAGGTAAGTCTATAGAAGAGACTGTTCCGATCATCCAGGCTCAGGCTGATTGTGATATCGTAGGACTTATGGTATCTTTGAACAGACAGGAAAAAGGTCAGGACAGCGACATGAGCGCTCTTGACGAGATCAAAGAGAGATATGGTTTCAGTGCACATTCAATCGTTACTATGGATGACGTTGTAAGCTATCTTTATAACAGACAGATTGACGGAGAAGTTCTTTTGACAAAAGACATCAAGAAGGCAATCGATGAGTATTACGCTGAATACGGCGCAAAGAAAGACTGATAACAACTACAGCGGAGGAACCGCTTTTACCGCCTAAGGAGGTACACGATATGGACGAACATACATACAAAGTGCTTGGTGGCACAGGAGCTATGAATATAGCATTGGGAGTGGTTTCACTTGTAGTGGGGATAACTGCCGGAATACTTCTTATTGTATGCGGAGCTAAGCTCCTTGGCAGTCGCAAGAAAGTAATAATTTGAGAGACATAATAACTACTGGTAGGTATGAAAAAATTCAACTTTAAAAAGATCAATATTCTTAATAAGCTAAGTCTTGTCAGAGAAAAGTATGTTTTCACTGATAACAGACATCCCGAAAAAGGAATAATGTCTACCATACTTGGAGTTCTGTCAGATGTATCACTGGTGGCAGTGGTGCTCTTTTCTTACAGAAACGGAGGGCAGGCTTTTATGCGATACGCCGCAGCGGCATTTGTTGCGGCGATATTTTCATGTTTGGGACTCACACTTGGAATAATGTCCCGAATGGAAAAAGATATTTTTAAACTGTTCCCCAATCTTGGGATTATTCTCAACCTGATCGCAGTTCTTTTTATCATTTTTATATTGGTACTTGGGTTTATGTGATCTGAAAATAGCGGGGAATGAAAGGATGACTAGCAATGACTGAAAATGAAGCAGTGTTTGAATTTAGCGTCGGAAATGATGTGACCGATGAGAGATACTCTCTTGCAATTGAGAGAGTAGAGGGCATTTCCGAAGAGCATATAGAGAATAAAGCATTTGATGACTATTTTCACACGGTAAGAGACTTTATTCTCATGATGGACGAGACTTATAAATGGTCTGAGAATGGTGGAAAAGACAAGGATTCTCTGGAGGAGTTGCAGGCAAGAAACAAGAAACTTTACAGCGACATTCTTCCCGAGAACTATGATAAAAGCTACGGCAATCCGACATTTGCATGTGAAAAACTCGGAGAGCAGTTTGGAAAGATCTTATCTTCATTGTATTTTGAGCTTAGAGCGATGATCGCATATGCTTTTGAACTTAAGAAGTATGAGATGGTTATCAGGATTGAGCTCTTTCTTGAAGTATACGGAGCATTTGCACAGGCTTCTGCAGAGGGAAAACTTCCCGAGTATGAAGAAATCAGACAGATCATGTACTGGTTCTACAGCGATTATGCTGAGGAAGCGAGAGCGTACAAATTCGCTCAGATAGTCGATCCCAAGGAAGATTATTTCAGGGATATTATAATGAACAGCGATCTTACTGATATAAGATATCTCTATAAATTCGGAGAGTATATTACAGACAGTGAGATAAAGACAGCGCAGCACCTTTTGAAGATGTCCGAGGAAGAGATCGATAAGCTGGCAAGCACATTAACCGAAGGATATCGCATAGGTTTTGCTGTAACAGGTAAGGACATCAGTATTAAAAGCACAGCATCTATACTTTATGATTTGGGATTTGAGAGGATCGTCAAAAAAGCTGTTTTGAATTTGGAGAAGATCGGCCTTAAATCCGGAATCTATCGTTACATCGCAAGTACTTTCTATATGGGCGGAAGTGCCAGAAGAAATGCGTGTCACGGTGCAATTCCCAACAAACAGTTTGATTATGACCACAAGGATGATGACGGATTATTCCTTGATGCGGCTCTTGTAAACAGACGACTTGAGGCTGTAAGGGCAGCAGGAGAGAAATATAAGAAAGAAGCCAAGTTGTACGGAGGTCCCGCGATAATCGAGGGATTTGGAGGAGAGCTCTTTTCACCAAAGCAGAAGAAGGAAGCAATCCAATTAAGCGACGAGCAGAGTAAGCTCCTTAGCGGATACAAGACTCAGGCGTTAATTATTCAGAATGAATATATTATAGGAAAAGAAGAGAGTTTTACGATCATTTCTTTCCCTGTTCCTGAGATCAGCGATGAGTACGAGGCTATCTTTGATGAGACAGTCAAGATAAACACACTTGATTACAATCTGTATCAGAATATTCAGAAGAAGATAATTGATGCTCTTGATGAGGCAAAGTATGTGACAGTCAAGGGAATGGGCAACAACCGCACGGATATGAAGGTCATGCTTCATGAGATAAAAGATAAGGAGAAAGAGACCAATTTCGAGAACTGTGTTGCGGATGTAAATATTCCTGTCGGAGAAGTTTTCACATCACCTGTATTGACCGGAACCTCAGGTATACTGCACGTTTCAGGCGTTTATCTTATGGGACTTTATTTTAAAGACCTGGAGATTAAATTTAAGGATGGTTGCATCGAAGATTACAATTGTGCAAATTTTATAACTGAAGAAGACAACAAAAATTATATAAAGCAAAATATTATGTACAATCACGATACTCTGCCGATCGGAGAGTTTGCCATCGGAACAAATACGACGGCGTACATGTTTGCAAGAAAATATAACATTGCGGACAAGCTTGATATTTTGATCGCAGAGAAGACAGGGCCGCATTTTGCAGTGGGTGACACTTGTTACTGCTATGAAGAGGATAATGACACATTTAACTTTGACGGAAAGAGACTTATCGCAAAGGAAAATGAGATTTCCTCAAAGAGAAAAGCAGATCCAAATAAGGCATATTTTAGCTGCCATACAGATATAACGATTCCTTACGACGAACTCGGCGAGATCACAGCCGTAAGAGAGGATGGAACCGGCATAACTATCATGAAAGATGGCAGATTCGTGCTTCCGGGCACCGAAGAATTAAATAAGCCTTTGGATGAATAAAATAAACCATTGGAAGTAAGAAAAAAAACCATTGGTTGAATAAAAAAGTGGCACAATATATTGTGTTGTGCTATGATACAAGTGGCTAAATGTTGAAGCAGAAAAATGGAGGAAAACATGGCAAAAGTTGGAATAGTAATGGGCAGTGATTCAGAT
>JAFZQT010000062.1 GCA_017620235.1 Butyrivibrio sp.
ATGTTAAGCGTCAAAAAAATGTTTGTCGATTACGACAAAAGTCTATTTCTGATGTTGGGAGGAGTTAATATACTCATGAAAAATTTTTTTGCGGATAAGAAGCTTATCGTAGCTATTATTCTGACAGAGCTTGTATTGCTCGTTCTAAATGCTCTCCGTTTTAATAGAAGTGAGAGCTATTTTTTTGGCCAAGATGATTTTATGGTCAAATATTTCAATCTTGAAACTAAAGAATATGAATGTGAGAGCGGGTTTTATGCGGATCACACCGATAAGGAAAAATCATACATTATAACTAAGCCTGTGCGTCTTGGGAAAGGTATATATAATGTTTATGTAAATTACAATTCAAATGCTCATTTAAATTGGCATAGTTGTTATACGACACTTCAGTCATGTATTGATGTATCGAATGGTAGATCGGCGCATCTTGTAAATAGCGATCGTGTATCAATGTTTTGGGATAGGAACGAAGTCAGTTATAACTCATGGGTCAGATATGGATCGGATTTTGAAGTCAGGATGGGACCTGATGAAGGAGTAGAAGGAGACGGGATTTTTGTACTTGCAAATGAAGTTAGGATTACTTATTTAAGGGGCAAGACAATAATCTATGAGTCAACTAAACTTTTACTGCTGTTCTTGGCTGTCGATATTTTGATGTATCTTATTTTTATGAAAAGAGAAGAGACAAAGTGCTTTTTTGAAGACAAAGCTCTTACAGTCGCAGTACTTCTTTTCACAGTTATGGTTGCAAGTTATCCGCTTCTTAGCGATAAGCTTTATTTTGGTGATGATATTTTTCATCATCTCAGAAGAATCGGATATCTGGGCGAAGGACTTAAATGCGGTCAGTTTCCGGTTCATATATATCCCAGATGGGACAGGGGATACGGATATGCTGCCGGAGTAGGATATGGAGATCTTCTTTTGTATCCTTCGGCAATATTGGTGGCTTTGGGCTTTACGTTTCAGGCGGGATATAAGTTCTACATTATTCTGACAAATATATTAACTGCACTTATTTCATATTTTTCATTTGGCAAAATAGCTGATGATGAGAGAATTGGACTTGCATCTTCGGTTCTTTTCACGCTTTTTGGTTTCAGACTTCACAGCATATACGCGGGAGCAACAGTTGGAGAATTTGGCGCATTTACCTTTTTGCCGCTCGTAATACTTGGATTATGGGAGATATATGAGAAGAAGAGCAAGAATGCTTATATATATCTTGCGCTTGGCGTGACGCTGACACTTTCATGTCATGTGCTTTCTACATTTATATTGGCGCTTGTGATTCCATTTTTATGTTTGATCCTTTTTGAAAAGACAATAAAGAAAGATGTACTTATTCCGCTTTTAAAGGCGGCTGCGGCAATCGTTCTTTTAAATTTACACTTTATCGTTCCGCTTTTAGATTATATGTTATCTAAGAATATAAGCGGAAATAGTGTAACGGACATGCTCTGGGGAAGAGCAAGGGATTTTGTTACATTCTTTAGCTATACGCCGGATCCAAGCCTTGATTCAACAGGATTTTTGGGACTTGGTATATTTTCTATAGCAATATTTGCATTGGCGTTTGGCTTTATTATTTCCGGAAAGTTTGAGGGCAAAGGTCGGGTCTATGCAAGAGTATACGCACTTAGCATTGTACTTATACTTCTTAGCACCAATTCGATGTTTTATTTTGTGCTTTATCAGGATGTGCCGGTACTTTATAAGTTATTTGCCAATATGCAGTTTCCATGGCACTTTTTGGATGTTTCCTGTGGTATGACTGTATTTTGGTTTGCGGTGCTAATGAAAGAAACAGCGCATAAATTGCAAAAGAAGACTGCTGCGTACGGCGCGATGGCTGTGATATGCCTTTCCTGTGTTATGCAGAGTAATGTACTTTTGGCGGATGTAATTATCGAAGCGAATCCTATTACAATGTTCGATGATGCTGAAATATACAATGTGGCTATTGCTGAGTTCAGCATTCCCGGCATAGAGGAGAGCATTCCTTACACGGATACTGATATGATAATAAGAGAAGATGTAGATGCTTCGGCACAGATAACCAGAAGAAACGGAACAACAATCTATGCACAGGTTGATAATCCTACGGAGAATGCTGTTGTTACAGAGGCACCACTTTGGGGATTTAAGCATTATGCTGCCAAGGCAGGTGGAAAGAAGCTGAAAGCATTTAGGGCAGATAATAAGAAACTTGCAGTAGAGATTCCGGCCGGATACAGCGGAGAGATAAAGATATGGTTCAGGGAACCACTTTTTTGGAGACTGTCTGAGCTGATCTCGCTTGCGGCTTTAGTGTGTATCGTGACGGAGTATAAGAAATTAAGAAAGAAGGAAGTATGAGCAACAACGATAAATTTATTCTTATAGACGGAAGTTCAATGCTGGTAACGAATTATTACGGCAATCTTCCGAAGGCTCTTTTGTTTGAAAAAGATCCTGTGAAAAAGGAAAAGCTTTTCTCACAGATAATGCATAATGACGAGGGGCAGTATACAAATGCCATGTACGGAATGATGCGTGCAATCCTTAAGATTATCAAGGAGCAGAAGCCGACACACATGATGTTTGCTTTTGATATGACGAGGGATACATTCAGAAGAGAGAAGTATCCCGATTACAAGGGAAATCGTGGTGAGACGCCCGAGCCTCTTAAGGAGCAGTTTGTAAATATGGAAAAGCTCCTTGAGAATATGGGCTTCCAGGTTATGTATGACATGCAGTATGAAGCTGATGATATCGTGGGTAGCGTGGCAGCTAAGTTTGAGAAGGAGATTCCTTCCTATATCATAACCAAGGATCACGATTACTTGCAGCTTGTAAATGACTATACGAGAGTATGGCTCATCCAGACCAAGCAGGAGACGGCGGATGAATTACATATTAAGTACGGCGCGGAATATGGATACAACAGCAAGATGGTGTCTATTCCTGATAAGGCATTTGAGGTGACACCGCCTCTTTGCCTTTCTGAATACGGAGTTCGTCCCGAGCAGATACCTGATCTTAAGGGAATTCAGGGTGATGCCAGTGACAATATTCCCGGAGTTAAGGGTGTCAGCAGTGCCGCTTTGCCGCTTCTTGCAAAATATGGAACTATGGAAAAAATCTACGAGGCAATCGATGAGTGCAAGGATGCGAAGGAACAGAAGGTACTCAATACTATGTGGAAAGAAGAACTTGGAATCACAAGGAGCCCATTAAAGGCGATGATCCAGTACAAGGATCTGGCTCTTTTGTCAAAGGATCTTGCAACTATCAGGAAGGACTATGAGTTTGGCAAGTCGCTTGATGATTTCAAGATAGACATAGACAAAGAGAAAGCAAAGAGTGAGTTTGAAAAGTATGGATTTAAGTCTTTAATAGACAAGATTATGTGATACAATGAATAACATAATATAAGATACAGTGCAGTAATTCATGGAATATAGTGAAAGATACAGTCTTAAAAATTTACAGGAAAAGAAAAAACACTGATGCGGAATTTTTATCACACAATCATAATTAATATTCACAGAATTATTTTTTATCTTATTAAGTCTAATATTTGGCTCAGGCATGCAGGGAAACATTCAGTGGAAGAACGATATGCTCTTGCAAATGAGATGGTAACCTGCATGAATAAGTCATCAGGATATAAGACCATTGCTTACGGATATGACAGTCTTCCAAAAGAAGGCGGATACATGTTGTATCCAAATCATCAGGGCAAGTACGATGTGCTTGGAATTTTCAATACGCACAAGAGTCCGATTTCTTTTGTAATGGATGAAAAGAGATCTCATCTGGTTCTGGTCTCTGAGTTTCTAAGGCTCGTTGACGGCAAGACTATCAGTTTAAACGATCCTAGACACACTATTACAGTTTTCAATGAGATGGCTGAAGAGCTTAAACAGGGCAAGAAGTTTATTCTTTTTCCGGAAGGCGGATATAAAGAAAACAACGGTAATGTTGTAACGCCGTTTAAAGCGGGAAGTTTTAAAGTTGCACAGATGTCGAAAGTACCTATAGTTCCGGTGGCGCTTATTGATTCTTATAAAGTGTATAACAGTGATCACGTCGGACCTGTTACGACATATGTCTATTATCTTGATCCCATAAGTTACGATGAATACAAAGGCATGCGCAGTCACGAGATTGCGGCAATGGTTGAAAAAATAATCAAGGATAAGATCGCTGAGCATCTTAGTAATAACAAATAGAATTATCCGGAGGTTGTAATGAATAAGCTTTTTGCGGTATTTGCAGCAGTAATTCTCATAGCCGGCGTTATTGTGTTTACGCACGGTGAGCTTAATAAAGACAGTGAAGATGAGCCTGAGACCTATCGCTGGATGAGAATATTGGGAGTTATACTCGTGATAATCGCCATTGCGTGCGCGATAATATGTAAAAGTATGTTTTGACACATATTCCTTTTTTATTATATTGGGTGTAAAATAAAACGTAATAAAGAACACTTTTTTATTGAGGGAGGGATTAAGATGGCGGCTACAAGTATTAAAACAAAGGTGGAAATTCAGTACTCAGATCTGACAATTACCGATGATCAGCTTGTTTCAAAGGCTAAGAAAGCGTATGGAAAAAAAGACATCAAGGACCTCAACATCTACGTTAAGCCTGAAGAGAAGATGGGATATTACGTTGTAAACGGAAGTGACAACGGATGTTTTGATCTCTGATGATGGACACTATCACAAATGTAACAGATAATTTTTAGCAGACGGGAAGCTTCGGTTTTTCGTCTGTTTTCTTTTGGGGAAAACATGGTATTATAATAGGGTTAAAGTGTAAATTCAGAAAGAAGGAACATGATGGAGAAACTTGCAATAGACGGAGGAACTCCGGTAAGAAAAGAAAAATTATATTACGGAAGACAGTGGATAGATGAAGACGATGTAAAGGCTGTGACAACTGCACTTACGGGCGACCTTATAACATGCGGACCTTACGTCGCAGAACTTGAAAAGAAATTGTGCGAGGTTACGGGAGCAAAGTATGCAGTGGCAGTAAGCAACGGCACAGCGGCTCTTCACTGCGCGTGTATCGCGGCTGGACTTGGAGAAGGGGATGAAGTAATAACTTCACCGATCACATTTGCAGCTTCAGCAAACTGCGCGGTATATGTAGGGGCGACACCTGTATTTGCGGATATTGATCCTGAAACATATAACATAGATCCCGACAGCATAGAAGCTCACATCACAGATAAGACCAAAGCTGTGGTTGCTGTTGCATATACAGGTCAGTCAGTTGAGTATGACAGAATACTTGAGATCTGTGATAAGCACGGACTTACCCTTATTACAGACGCGGCGCATGCCATAGGAACCAAGTATAACGGAAAGCCCGTAGGCTCTATAGGAGATATGACCTGCTTTAGCTTCCATCCTGTTAAGACTGTTACGTCAGGAGAGGGCGGAGCGATAACAACGAACGATCCCGAGCTTTACAGAAAGCTCAGACTTGCTTCACAGCACGGCATTGTAAGAAAAACTGAAGAGCTCTGCCATGAATCCGATGGCGCATGGTACTATGAGATGCAGGAACTTGGATTTAATTACAGGCTCACAGATATTCAGTCTGCGCTTCTTATCAGTCAGCTAAATAAATTAAAGAAATTCTCTGACAGGAGAAAAGAAATTGTAAATAAGTATAACGAAGCTTTTAAAGATATGCCTGAGATAATTGTCCAGAAGGAAATTCCTGAGTCGGATACAACAAGGCATCTGTATGTGATACAGCTTAATCTTGATAAGCTTAAGTGCACCAGAAGAGAGTTTTTTGAGGCACTTTCCGCTGAAAACGTTCAGCCTCAGGTTCACTATGTGCCTGTTTATTTCTTCCCGTTCTATGAAAAGAGAGGATATAAAAAAGGTCTTTGTCCCGAAGCTGAGAAACTCTATAACGGAATGATGAGTATACCGCTTTATCCGCTTATGACAGACAGTGATGCGGATGACGTCATAACAGCGGTTAAAAAAGTAGCTGAGGCTTATAGAGCATGAGGTTTTGACCTTTTGCCTATGACATCATATAATGAATTAAATTGAGTTTAAGAAAAAGTGATAAACGGAGATATTTATGAAAAGTTCTATATTAGATAATAAGACGATATTGGTTACCGGAGGCACAGGTTCTTTTGGACATTGCTTCACACAGTACCTTCTTGAAAACTACAATCCTAAGAAGATAATCATTTACTCACGTGATGAATACAAGCAGTTCACAATGGCAAATGAGCGTGTGTACAAAGAAAATGCCGATAAGATGAGATTTTTCATCGGTGATATCAGAGACGGCGCCAGATTTGAGAGAGCATGCGAAAATGTTGACTATGTAATCCATGCGGCAGCTCTTAAACAGGTTCCTGCTTGTGAATATAATCCTGACGAAGCTATCAAGACAAATATCGCCGGAGCACAGAGCGTTATAAATGCAGCGCTTAATACCGGTGTAAAAAGAGTAGTGGCTCTTTCTACAGACAAGGCTGTTAATCCTGTAAATCTCTACGGCGCTACAAAGATGGTGTCAGATAAGCTCTTTATCGCAGCAAATGCTTATTCGGGAGCTAAGGATGTCAACTTCTCTATCGTAAGATATGGCAACGTTGCAGGAAGCAGAGGATCTATCATTCCTTTCTTCAAAGAACTTATCGCAAAGGGAGAGAAGGAACTTCCTATCACAGATTACAGAATGACACGTTTCTGGATCAGTCTTCCCGAAGGTGTAGAGCTTGTTCTTAAGGCTCTTGCAGAGGCAAAGGGCGGTGAGACATTTATCAGTAAGATTCCTTCATTTAATGTAAAAGACCTTGCTGAGGCTATGTGTCCCGGAATCAAGACTGTTGAAGTTGGTATCAGACCGGGCGAGAAGCTTGATGAGATAATGGTTACAACAGAGGATGCTCCTTTTACTTATGAATATGACAAGCACTTCATTGTATATCCGCAGGTTGTATTTAATGAGAGACAGGTTCCGGATCTTTCTGGTAAGAAAGTTGCCGACGGTTTCTACTACAGTTCAGGAAATAACACAGAGTGGATGTCTGTGGATGAGATCAGAAGAAGACTTCCCGAAGCTGTAGATCACTGATATATATTGGATGATATACATTATATGATATACGAATTGCTCCGTTTCTTCGAAACTCTCGCAATTCTACAACCATTCGGAAAACGCTAATTTACTACGTAAATTGCTAATTCCTCATGTTTGTTCGGGTCATAAAGTCAAAATGCTTAACATGCAAGCATGTACGCATTTATGACTTTTGACACCTATATCATAATACAGAAAGGAGAACCACCATGTACGAACAGATTAAATTACCCTATGCTACAAATGCTCTTGAACCACACATTGATCAGCTTACAGTTGAGACTCATCACGGTAAGCACCACGCTACTTATACTAAGACTTTTAACGAACTTGCAGAAAAAGCAGGCATGAGTAATCTCTCTGCGGAGGAACTCCTTGCATCACTTGATAATGTTTCTGACGAAACTTTAAGAAAAGGGCTCAGAAATCAGGGCGGTGGCTATTATAATCACAACCTGTATTTTGAGATGTTTTCACCAAGCCCTGCAAAAGCTCCTACAGGAAAACTTGCAGAGGAAATCGATAAGACATTCGGTGGGCTTGATGCGCTCAAGGATCAGCTTTCAAAGGCGGCAGCAGGACAGTTTGGGTCCGGATGGGCTTGGCTATCAACTGATAAGAGCGGAAAGCTTACAGTTTCTGCTTCTCCCAATCAGGATAATCCCATAAGCGAAGGAAAAGGGCTTATCCCCATCGTTGCACTTGATGTTTGGGAGCATGCATATTACCTTAAGTACAAGAACTTAAGACCTGATTATATCAAGGCATTCTTTGAGATTCTTGACTGGGGCAAGGTTTCGGAGAGATATAACAAGATTATTGGCACATAAACGGTATAATATAAAGTTTTAAACGCGAAGACGCTTTAGGCTTTTTACCTGAAGCGTCTTTAATGTGCAGAATTCTGCGGTTCTGTAATTTTGATAACATATATTTGTTGATATATTGGGCTATATATAAT
>JAFZQT010000063.1 GCA_017620235.1 Butyrivibrio sp.
ATGCTTTATTAGTGCTACCTTCAATCGGCTATTCAGTACATGATACATGACTATTCATCACCTCTGGTTCCTGTTAAAGAGGTATATCAATAAACAAAAAGCTCATAAATACTGAAATTTGAGCTTGAAATTATAGGAAGAAGAGTAAATAATTATTTACAAAAACTTTTTACCTTAAAGACATGAAAACAATAATGGTGCGTTATGATTTATAAATGTATTATTAGACTAAAAAGGTTCAAAAATAGAAGAAATATATTATTATATTTCTTTGCAATAATAGCTATTCTAACATCAATTAATGCTAATATTTTTTTGGGGGGGTGGAAAGATGCTTTATACACTCCGACGCAAATTGTAAAGGTAAAGGATAATTATTATATATCTGATTGTTGGAACGGACGAATAATATATTCTCATTATTTAGGAATACATCCAAAGAAAATGAATGTTTTGTCTGAAAACATATGCGGAGGTCATAGTATAGCAAGTGATGGAGAGTATATTATGATTGACGATTCGGATAATCATAAGCTTAGATTATATTATCCATCAAATGACAGTGAGGATATAGTACTTATAGATGAATTAGATATTGAAGATAGACCACACTATATCCAGTACTATAAAGGCTGTTTTTTTATTCTTGGCAGTTATAGTGGAAGTATTTATGAAGTCAGAGTTTTCAATGGGAAGATGAGTTTAATAGATACACACATAATTGATAGAAGTATTTCGTATGCGAGAAGTTTTAGCATTGTCGATAACATTATTTTTATACCTACTGCAGATGGAAGGATTTATGAGATAGATTTAAATAGTTGGAGGATAAAAAGAGTATATTATGTTCCAGATGATATCGGAGGTATGAATTTTATTGATAGAATAGGAGATTATTTTTATTTGACAGTATATTCTGGAAAAGATTTTGATATGAATTGTCCTTCTAAAATATTACGTGGAAAAAAGATAGAAGATTTTGAAAATAATACCTATGAAGATATCACTAATGTTTTATCGATTTCAGGTACGCCGTATTTTATAACTCAATTTGATGGATTGTACTATTTAACAGAAATTGATTCAAATCAAGGTATCATTGAGTTTAGTATTGACAATCAAGGAGAAATAAAGGATGTAAAAGATATTTATGAATATCGAGGAGAAAGACTTTCGTCAAAATTGAGGAAGAATAGAGTTTTTAAATAAGGAGATTGTAAGAGGGTTTTTGATATGAACATAGTTCTTTTATCCGGTGGGTCCGGAAAGCGTCTGTGGCCATTGTCCAATGACGTTAGAAGTAAGCAGTTTATTAGAATATTTAAGACTGAGAACGGCGAGTATGAGTCGATGCTTCAGCGTATGTATAGAGGGATCAGAAAAGTTGACGCGGATGCAAATGTTACGATTGCGACATCTTTAAGTCAGGCGTCTGCAATCCACAATCAGCTGGGTGAGGCAGTAGATCTTTCTATTGAGCCTTGCAGAAGGGATACTTTCCCTGCCATTGCGATTGCGTGCAGTTTCCTTCATGATGTGAAGGGCGTGGGCGATGATGAGCCTGTTGTTGTATGCCCCGTTGATCCGTATGTTGACGATGATTATTTCAGGGCTCTGGCAGATCTGTCAGCGATGGCAGAAAAAGGTGACTATAACCTTAATCTCATGGGAATAGAACCGACTTATCCAAGTGAGAAATATGGATACATTATTCCAAAGGAAGCCGCTGATGTCAGTGAGGTTCTTGAGTTTAAGGAAAAGCCGGATGTTGCGACAGCTACCGGCTACATAAAAAAAGGTGCTCTTTGGAATGGCGGAGTTTTTGCGTTTAAGCTTGGATACGTGCTTAACAAGGCGCATGAGCTTATAGATTTCAAGGATTACGAAGATTTTTTTGCAAGATATGAAGATAGCAATAAGATCAGTTTTGACTACGCTGTTGTTGAAAAAGAGAGCAGCATAGGAGTTATGAAGTATTCGGGAATCTGGAAGGATCTTGGTACTTGGAATACCCTTACAGAGGCGATGCATGAGAATGTTATCGGAAATGGCGTGCTTAACGATAAGTGCGAGAACGTGCATGTTTTAAATGATCTTGATGTTCCGGTTCTGTGCATGGGACTTAAGGATGTTGTAGTATCTGCGTCTCCCGAGGGAATTCTTGTTTCTGACAAAGAGCAGTCAAGCTACATCAAGCCTTTTGTTGATGAGTTTGATCAACAGATCATGTTTGCTGAAAAGAGCTGGGGAAGCTATCGCGTAATAGATGTAGGAAATGAAAGTCTTACGGTTAAGGTTACTCTCCATGCAGGAAACAAGATGAATTATCATGCTCATGAGAGGCGTTCCGAGGCATGGAATATCATTTCGGGTCGTGGTAAAGTCATAATCGACGGTGCCATGAGAGAAGTTAAGCCGGGAGATACTGTTTCTATTGCGGTTGGACAGAAGCACATGGTTGAGGCGATTGATGAGCTTCAGATCATTGAAGTGCAGTTTGGTACAGATATAGATGTGCATGATAAAGTTAAGTATACATTGTGATGTGAAATAAAAGAGCGGTATTTGACGAGCGTCAAATACCGCTTTAAATATCTTTTTTACCTTATTATTTTCTCAAAATCTTCCTTCGGATGTTTGCATATCGGGCAAATATAGTCATCCGGCATTTCTTCGCCGACATATTCAAATCCGCATATCGTGCATCTCCATATTGTCTCGCCTTTTGGAGTCTCGCCAACAGGCTGAGGCTTGGGCTTGATGTTATTCTGGTAATATTCATAAGTGCAGGATGGCGTGTCTGCAAGCACATCCATAAACACAGGTTCACAGATGAAAAGAGTGTGCGAACCAAGATCAACTTCTTTTTCCACATTCAGAGAAAAGAAAGCATTGGTGCCTTTCGTGATGTATGGAATACCATTGTCTGCAATCTTGCAATCAGAGAACGAAGCAAACTTGTCGACATCCCTACCGCTCTGGAATCCAAAGTGTTTGAACAGATCAAAGCTTGCATCTGTGCTAATGACAGAAATGTTGCACTTTCCGGTCTCTTTTAACATATCATGAGTCAGGTTTGCTTTGTTGAGTGCGATGGAAATTCTGTTTGGATCCGATGCGACTTGAACAGCGGTATTTGTGATACATCCGTTTTTCTTGTCGCCGCTAACTACTGTGCATACAAATAGTCCATAAGATAACTTGTACATTGCCTTGGTATTCATGGAACCGATCTCCTTTCTCTTAGACCTATAAGCTACAATTCTAATCATAAAATTATAGAGCTATAATTGAGTGATTTTCATCCTAGGAAGACTAAAACTGTGTGATTTAATTGTAGCATGTTTATCTTGTATTTTTCAGTATATATTTCTGTGATTCACCTGTTTGTTGTATACACAACACAAGTGTATAATATAATCAAGCGTAATAATTTTGCCGATATATAAACTAAATGATATAGGTGTCGAAAGTGAATTTTGACACCTAATGATATTGGGTAAAAGGGAAGAAATCATGAAGATGCAAAGGATGAAGACAACGGCTTTTTTGATCGGAATTTGTATGGCGGCTATGTTGATTGTTAATCCTGTCATTGTGATGGCGGGAGATACTGTGATGCTGCCATTAGAAGTGTATGGGAAAGATGTGGTATCTGTAGCTCTGCCTTCTGTCAGTGAAGATGGAGATTCACCCTTTGATTTCATTATAGATCCTCAGGAGTTGATATTTGCGACCGATGCGGCTAAATATGGAGGCGGAAAGGTTGAAGGGGGCGCTACGTTGTTGTTTAGAAATCATGATGGAGAGTTTGATTTTTCAAGGCGAAGCGACAGGCTTACTGTAAAGAACCAGAGTAACGTTCCGGTTGTTGTTACGATAACAGCAAGTATAGATGATCTGGGAGATATAGATGTAGTCGGAAGCCCTGATTTTGGAGATTCTGATGCATGCAGTATGTATCTTGCTGTTGTAGATGATGAAGGAAATGAGAAGCCTATTTCTGAGGAAGGGGAAATATCGGTAAGCACTGAAATGCGCGAGGCGCCTGAGGATGCTTATGTTTACAGGATAGATGAAGAGAACGGTAGCTATTCGTATGAGTTTTCGAGATCTCCGGAAGAGATAGACTTTGATTCGTATTCATTTGGACTTACGGGATATTGCAATCCTAACGGGAACTGGCAGGATATATCTATTCATCCGATCGTAAGGATTACTTGGAAAGTAGAGCCTTTATTGTCAGAGGAAGAGATTGAGCAGCAGGAAGAGTCTGAAGAGGAAGCTGCAACAGAAGGCGACAGCGAGCAGACTGAGGAACACGAGACGGCAAAAGAACCTGAATCTGATGTAAACGAATCTGGACAGGAAACTTCCGAAACTACAGATAAAAATTCTGATTCAGCGTCTACGGAAGTATCAGTTGTTGAAAAAAGACCTGTTCTTGGCGAACAGGTTAGTACCGAACAGCCGAATTCCAATGCGAGCGTGGCTGCTTCTGTAGAGGTACAGCCTGATAACCACAATGATGATCATGAAGAGGAACAGGCTGCTACGCAGGAAACTTCAAATAGTGTAAGTTCATCGGAATCAGGTGATAATGCTGCAGAATCTGCTTCGGATGATCAAAACAACGGTTAGAGAGACTGTATGGATGATAATAAGAGAGATTCCTTAATGTTTTTTACACCATTCAAGGAATTTCTCACAATCGCTTTCAAAAAGAGACTTTTCTGATGCGATTATTTTTCTGTAATCTGTGAATTCATCCTGATGTTCTTTGAAATTGTCGCAAATATCGTGAAGTAGCGAATCAATAGCATCAAGTGAATCTGCAGGAGCTTCAAATTTATAGTTTTCCGGAATCGGAACATCTTTATCAAAGGCGGCTGCACCTTTCTTATTTGTAATGACGCAGCATCCGTTTGCGGCAGCTTCTCTTGGAATCCGGTCTTTGCCCGGGTGGCTTCCAAAGTCTATATAAATCTTGCTGTTCTGCATCATAAATACCATATGTTCGACATCAAGACCTGTAAGGGCAATCCATTTAAGCCAGGAAGCTTTATCTATAAGAGGCTTCAGGTCGTTGTATCCTTTGGCAGGGTTGTATAAAGCGATGTCTTGTCTTAGATGTGCAGGGAAAATAAACTGCCCGTGAGCGTCATTGATATAGTCAGAAAGGTATAATCCGTTAGCATTTGGTATTTTTTTCTCCACATAATCCTTGGAATAATAAGATTGATATAAATGTAGGGAAACGTCATCTCTTATTTGATTGAGGTTTGATTCTTTAGTAGAAATGATGTAGTTATCTACGCTCATCCACCACAGAACTTTAGTTGCTTTCTTTATAAATGGAAGAGCTAAAGTGAGCCCTTCGGGAAAGACGAATATGTTGCCCTCTTTGTCGGCAGCAGCATAATCTGAAACATGTTCTGTATTATATATAGCATAGGATTCAGGTGCAGGAACATCAGCACCGAGGTCTTCTCCGATAGGGAGATTTAAGTCAACATATACCATAAATGCTGTTCCGGGAGATAGTTCATTTATTCTGTGGCACATCTGATGTGCGAGTTCCGGACCACCGCTGGTTCTGTTTGCAGGTGATAGGATGTATACGTTCATGCGTTGTTCTCCATAATGTTTTTAATGATTGTTATGACTCTGTGAAGAACAGTGTCTTCTTCGCAGACCTTTTTATATCCGTTTAACGCAATTTCTTCACGTTCCTCATCGTGAGTAAGATAATAGTTCGCTTTCTCAATAAGCTCATCAAGAGAGTGGTAAGTTTCAAGATGTACGCCCGGAGTCAAAAACATATCAAGCTCAGGCTGATAATTGGTCAAAAGAAATCCACCGCAGGCAAGAATATCCCATATTCTCTGAGGGAGTCCCGATCTGATCGGCCTCATGGTTGTGTTAAGATTGATCCTGCTCTTTTTGAATATTATGGGCATTTCTGTAAATGATTTAGCTAAACCGTGTTGGAATACATGCTTAGATAAACCTGTTGTGTCACTTCCTGTAAAAAGATTGAGATTAAAAGGCTGTATATTGTCTGCAAGTAAATTGAGCAGTTTTATACGTTCCATAGCAGTAATGTGATAGCCAATGTAGTCGTCAATGGCTATCTGTCTGTCAAGATTCCTGATACTCAGCGCTGAAGAGTAGAAATTTGGATCGGTATCCTTTAAACACTGTATTTCTTTATCAGTAATGGTATTTTCGATATATTCAAGTCCATAGATGCTTTCTTGGAGCTGACGATGCATCTTTTCTTCAAGAGAAGTTTTGATTTCTGCAGGTAAAGATAACTCGCTGTACGGATCTTTTTCTGTATAAAGAGATCCTATAAAAGATACATCGTAGTCATAACCTGTGACGTCGCCTATTGTATCAGTCATTCTGTCTGCTGCGGCACCAAGAGGTAAATGGAAGATGCAGCTTGGGTTAGCGTCTTTTATAGTTTCATATTGCTTACGATCAAATAGGAAAACTCTGTTATAAGGGCTCCTGATAGCATTGTTGTATATTTCAAGAACGGGGCAATCCACTGAAACGCAGACGTATGGAATCTTTATCTTTTCGCATACCATTGCAATAAATGGGAAAAAGTTTATGGAGAAAACGAATAAAGGCTTGTAGTCTGCGATGAGATTACCAAGATGGACAATCTTTTCATTAACAGATAAGGAATTTTCAGCGACGCCCTGCTTGTCTTCAATTATTGTTAGACCGACAGCTTTTAGCGCGTCAATATAATCGGGCTCACATATGCTGTCATATCTGTAAAATATTATATTCATAAATTCATTCTACCATAAACTGGATAATTATGATGTTACACAGACGTTTTTGGATAAAAAATGTTGTTTATAAAAAGTTTATACATTATTTTTTTTAAAAGGGGTTATTTTTTTAGAATTATAGTCGATAATAAAAGTGTAAAACAAAACAGAGATGGTTTTTAGGCCAGCACTGAAAACTATTTCGAAACGAGCAAACGAGTGGCAAGGAAGCCACCGTACAAATTCAAGGAGGAATTATATTATGGTAGTACAACACAACATTACAGCAATGAATGCAAACAGACAGCTTGGAATCACAACTGGTGTTCAGGCTAAGTCAAGTGAGAAGTTATCATCAGGTTACAAGATCAACAGAGCAGCAGATGATGCAGCAGGTCTTGCAATTTCTGAAAAGATGAGACGTCAGGTTAGAGGTCTTACACAGGCTTCTGCTAACGCTCAGGATGGTATTTCTGCAGTACAGACAGCTGAAGGTGCTTTGAACGAAGTACACGATATGCTTCAGAGAATGAACGAGCTTGCTACAAAGGCAGCTAACGACACTCTTCAGACAACAGATCGTGATTACATTCAGTCAGAGCTTAATGCACTTACAAACGAGATTACTCGTACAGGTGCTGCTACACAGTTCAACAACCAGGCTCTTCTTGATGGAACATTCAAGAATAAGAACATTCAGGTTGGATCTGAGACATCTGGTGAGAACCAGATCAAGATTGACATCGACAAGATGACAGCAACTGGATTGGGACTTAGCGCAGATGTTACTGGTACTGATGCTACTAAGGCAAAAACAACTATCGACAATATCAAGGGATGTCTTGAGAAGGTTTCAAAGCAGAGATCTGATCTTGGTGCTATCCAGAACAGACTTGAGCACACAATCAAGAACCTTGACAACGTAGTTGAGAACACACAGGCTGCTGAATCACAGATTCGTGATACAGATATGGCTACCGAGATGGTTAAGTATTCTAACAACAACATCCTTGCACAGGCTGGACAGTCAATGCTGGCTCAGGCTAACCAGACAAATCAGGGTGTTCTTTCACTTCTCGGCTAATCCTAGATGGTTCACAAATTGGTCATTTGCATAATTGCAACTACCAAAAGGGGCTCCGGAAACGGAGCCCTTTTTCTTTTGTTTAATTTTTGTATTCATTTAGATACAACAGTCTGTATTTATTATACATACCAAGTTTCATTATTCCGTCATCATGTGCTGCCCACGGAGATGGTTGATCGGGAACTACAATCTTATATCCTGCGTTCAGATATTCTTCACACATGGAAATGTCATAGAAATCAAAGCCATCAAAGATATCCTCCCGCCATTTTATCTTTTTGCTACATATCATGATAAATCCGTCTATTGCCTCTACCGAAACATGCGTATCAACGGATATGCCAGGAATATAGTCATAGGAAAGACTGTCCGGTTGCAAAAAATATAGATTTCCGACTCTTTTATCATGCCACATCACCGCATCGGGAGGGAGCACCGGGCTTCCGACAAGACCTATCATGCCTATGTTGTTGTCTGATGCAAAAATATCAGCAATTTCATAGATGAAATATGGGTTTAAAATGCACACATCCTGATGAATGAAGATATTTATGTCAGCATCACTTTCGGATTGACCTCGGTTATAGCCTTCAGCCATACCTGATGCGTCATTTATTGCAATTGTTTTGATGCTGAATCCGGTTGGAACAAGCAGTTTATTTATGTAGTAGCAACATTCTTCATACATGAGAGGATTATTTACACATGTTATAAAGCAGATCTTTTTAGGGGAAATGAAAGAATGCTGAGGAACAGAAGGCTTTTGTTCATTTATTGGAATATTCTCATATTTTTTTCCGGAAAATGTCTTTATTAGCAAAGCTTCATTTGAGTACCCGCTTTTTTCATAATAAGATGCAAGTCCATCTGCAACAGCATATTTATTTCCTATGCATAATTCATCCAACATTTGAAGAACATAAAAAACGGATGGATTGATAGATAAAATATTGCGAAAAATGACAGATGTTTCATTTTCCGGGAAATTCATTTGTATTCTTCTAAATAAATACAGGGTTTGCTGCTTTAAATAAACATATTCATCTACGGATTTTATCAGAGAAAAAATATTGTTGGTTATTCCGGCAGCTTTTTCTGTTTGGTAGATTATGTGAGCGGACAAAAATCTGTCGAAGTCGGTGAAAATTTTAGATAGTTTACGGTATTCATATGATTCGCAGATGTTGCATATTTCGGCATGGGATGCATCTGTTTTCTCTGAAAGGAGAGAATTTATCTTGCCAAGGATTTCATGATGTGAAAGTACATCATCTTGGTATCTTTCAGAAAATATTTCATATTCTTTTGCGGTGTCGGTAATCATTTCAAGACGCCCGCTTTCGGTATAAACACCGTTATTATCTTGATATTTTGTTATATCTATTGCAGGACGCAATATCATAGGTCATTACCTCTATACACTTTTTACTATGTCGATGATCTGACCGACACGTACATCAAAGGAGTGTTCTTTAAAGACTTTATCATGTGCATTTTGTGCTATCTGCTTGCGTTCGGATTCATTTGCAAGGTAATAATCGATTTTATTCAGAAGGTCTTTTCTATCCTCATAATATACAAAGTCTTCACCCGGAACAAAGATATTTGCCAGATCCACCTGGTAATTGGATAATAGGAAACCGCCTGCGCCCAGGATATCATAGGCCCTTAAGGGTATTCCTCTTTGGATGCTTCTGAGCGTTATATTGAGATTGATCTTACTAAGTTTAAATATATAAGGCATTTCAACAAAATAATCTGCTGCACCCATATTTTCTACACCTTTTGGACAGAAGGCTTTATTTTGCCCGTACGTGTAGAGCCGCATATTGTGGTGGTTGCCTATCATGGTAAGTATTTCTCTTCTTTCGATTATAGTTGCCTGCCTGTTTATTATATAGTTTGCATAAAGATATGCAGGCGTTTCTGCGCCATCCGGATAAGGATATATGTTGCTTACCTTTTGTATTTCATCAACTATCTTCTGAGGAAGACATTCTTCTATATAGTTTATTCCGTCGACTTGTAACTGACCGCGGATGAGACCGTCGATATAGCCAAGCGAATAGGGGGAGAGCTTTGGAGCAATCTCATCGTAATACTGCCGTCTTTCTGTGTATAAAGATCCAACAAATGAAATATCGGCGGAAAATTTTTCTTTTTCCTTTTTGCCGGGGATCATATTGTCAAGACGTCTTGTTGAAGCGGCGAGAGGAAGATAGTGAACTGTTTTTATACCGTTGGTCCTGAAAATCTCAAATTCTTTGGAATCAAACATAAGGACTATGTTACAAGGATTGATTACTTGGCATGAATAAAGAAAAACTTCCGGATTATCATAAATCCAGGAGACATATTTAACACCGTCTATGTTGCAAACTTTAGAAACTACCGGAAGGAAATTGAAAGAAAAAACGAAATCCGGATTGGCGGATCTGATAGCTTTCAGAAAGTCTGCTTCAAAAACGGGATCATTTGTTGCTTTCTTTTCTTCATAAGCATAGGGATATTTAACTATTTCAAGGTGATTTCCTTCGCTGTCTGTATATTTTTCCAATGCATCAAGCATGTCCATATTGGCAAAAAAGATTGAAATATCAAGATAAAGAACTTTCATCACAGTCCTCCGAGAATTAGTGTATTATCGATAGTACTATCATACCATTGGTTTAATTGAATGTGTGATAATATTTAGGTATAATTTTAGTATGATTTCTGGGATTCTGGGGGATAATTTGTCATGCAGAATAAAGTGAAGATGACTTTTATCGCTTGTGTAAATAATGATCGGGCGGCAAGTGAATGTGCATGGTATATCGATAGATTGAATGTACCGGAAAATATGGAAATTGATTTTATCACCATAAAAGATGCGCCATCTATGTGTGCCGGATATAACGCGGCGATGAAATCTGTAGATTCAACTTATAAAGTCTATATCCACCAGGATGTTTTTATTCTGAATAGAGATTTTCCTATAGATCTGGTCAGAGTTTTTGAAGAAAATGATCAATATGGACTTCTTGGCGTAATTGGAGGTTTTGTTCCGAATAATGGTTCCGGATGGGATCATTGGACTGTAGGATCAACATATGCCGTGAATGAAAACAGAAAGCTTGACTTGCGATTAAAAGAAACGAAGGATAGAGCTGTTGTTGAAGTTGATGCGGTTGATGGGATGTTGATAGCTACAAAAGCAGATGTCCCATGGAGAGAAGACATTTTTGACGGATTTGATTTCTATGATTTATCCCAATGTGAAGAATTTAAGAGAAGAGGACACAAAATTGGCGTAATAATGCAGGACGAGCCATGGTGTATACATGATTGCGGATTAAGCAAACTTACGTATTATGACAGATATAGAGAGAAGTTTTGCAATGAGTACAGTGATAAATATCTGTTTGATAAGTATTATACTGTATCGCTTGAAACGGAAGAAATGTATAAACTTGGAAAGCAGTTTTTGGAAATAATAGAAGATGCGCTTGGTAGTGGCAATTATGAAGTTGTTTATAAGATTCTTTCAGAGTTAAAGGATAAAAGGAGGCTGGATAACCGACTTAACGCTTTGTTCGATGTTAAGGAGCTTTGTGAATTAAACGGTTCTGTAGCTGATTTTTCCGGTTTTGGGAGAAGCGTCGATGAAATAGTGAGCAGACTTAACGAGTATAAGTTTCAGATGAGAAGGGCAACTTTAGGTGATGATACGGCTGAAGCGTTTATAAGCTTGGAACTTGATGCCGGTAAACTTTCGCAAGAAGGAATTGACTTTTTGAAAAGAAGATTTATGTAATTTCTAAATATTCAAGCTTATACAGGCTTTGAAAGGAAATGAAAAACGCGTATGAATAAGACGGATATTATACGCTCGATAGATGAAGCGCTTAGTAACAGTGATTTCGACATGCTCTTCAGGATAAGGAATGAGTATGAGAAGACGGAAAAGGATGATGCTGACCTTGCTTATTTTTTTCTGATTCATGATATGGAAAAGGATATTACAAGGAATATCTCAGATGGGATCATAAGCGCAGCAGGGGAGTTTCAAGAAGCAGTATGCGCAATAAAAAAACTTAAGTGTCTCATAATAAGAAGCGAGTGGTGCGAGGAAGTTTCTGAGGATGAAGTTATAGAGTACGCATTATCTGTAGGAGCGACCGGAGCGGAGATACTTCTTTTGCTTAGTATATGGACCAGGGATAATAAAGTTGTATATAACAGGTATGCTGCAAATTTAAAGAATCGTGTATGTGAAGATGGCGAGTATGCGGCTGAGAAGTTTGCTTTTATCATATGCTCCAATGATAGAGCGGAATTTGAAGAAGCAAAGTGGTGGATAGACAGATTGCATGTGCCTTCCGGATGTGACGTTGAGGTTCTTGAGATAACGGATGCGAAATCTATGTGCAGTGGTTATAACGAGGGTATGGAGTATGCTGCCTCGTTGGGGGCAAGATACAAGATATACATGCACCATGATGTGCGTATCATAAATCAGAATTTACTGTATGATCTTATTGATATTTTCAAAGATGATTCCATAGGAATGGTTGGAATGGTGGGGGCCAAAGAGGTTCCCGATGACGGAGTTATGTGGTCTGACAGACAGTATGGAAATATTGCTGAGGCGCGCATAAGCAAGGTCTTAAATTACAGAGAAGATGATATAACATTAGAATATCCAAATTTGAACGGCGTTGAGGTTTCACTTGTAGATGGCTGTTTTATGGCTACGTCCAAAGATGTTCCATGGAGGGAAGATTTATTTGACGGGTTCGATTTCTATGACGCGTCACAAAGTATGGAGTTTAGAAAAAGAGGCTATAAGATATTTATTCCATATATGGAAACTCCATGGATATTTCATGATTTTGGTATACCTGAACTTGGCAGATATGATCAATATAAAGAGATTTTTGTAAAAGAGTATTTACATGACAGCAAGCGATTTACGATAGAGGACAGGCTTAAAAAGAATTCCGAAGATCATGAACTTTACTATCTTTTGGGGAATTATTATCTGCAAACAAATTCCAATCTGGCTTTTTTGTCCTATGAAAATGCATATTATCTGGCTTGCAGGAAATTTGGCTTAGAAAGCGATGAGGCATCTTTCCTTAAAGATGTTCTATGTAAGTATAAGATGACAAAAGGGCTTAATGTAAGGAACGTTTCTTTTATCATATTGTCATATAATTCTCTTGAATATACAAAGGAGTGTATAGAGTCAATACGCGAAAACTGCTATAGTGATGCGGTGGAAATAGTTGTTGTGGACAATAATTCCGAAGATGGAAGTTCAGAGTGGCTGGCAGAGCAAGAGGATATAGTTTTTGTTCAAAACAAGGAAAATGCAGGCTTTCCTAAAGGCTGTAACATAGGAATTGAGGCAGCAGATCCTGAAAATGATATTTTTCTTTTAAACAGTGATGCCTTGATCATGCCTGGTTCTTTATATATGATGCGAATGTCGCTGTATTCGGATGAAAAAATTGGAGCGTGTGGTGCTTCTACAAATAGCGCATCCAATAATCAGACAGTAAATATTCCTTTGAATACGGTAAGTGAATATACGGAATATGCACGTGTGACTAACATTCTTGCGGAAAATATCATTGAACTAAAGTCTAAGCTTGTAATGTTTGCGATGCTTATAAAAAGAGACGCGTACAAAAGTGTCGGCGAGCTTGACGAGAGATATACTCCCGGCAACTACGAAGACGATGACTATGGCATGAGGCTTATGGAAGCCGGATTTAAGAGTGTTATGTGCTGGAATGCTTTTGTCTACCATTATGGAAGTAAAAGCTTTGGAAAGATGTCCGATAAATACAGAGAGCTTCTTGAGAAAAACAGGGCTAAATTTATAGATAAATGGGGCTTTACTCCTGAGAGAAGTATGCATTTTAATGGGAAACTTTTGTCAGAGATAAAAAGAAATCCCGGTGATAATTTTAGTGTTCTTGAAGTGCAGTGTGGTTTTGGCGAGATGCTTTCAAGGATAAAGCTGTTGTATCCTTATGCTGAAGTAAAGGGAATTGAAAGTGAAGAAAAGCTTGCGCTTCTTGGGAAAAGTAAGCTCGATATTGAGTGCGTTGATCTTTTGAGAGATATTTTTTCAGTGGATAGAAAATATGATTATGTGATTCTTGATTTATCTGTAATTGATAGAGAAGAAGCAGATGTTTGGAGAAAAAAGCTTGCTCCTTTTGTAAAAGAGACTGGTAAGCTCCTTATCGGATGATAAAAGAATATAGGAAGTGTAGGGGGAACTATGAATAAATTTATGCTTACAGCGTCTATGATGTGCGCCGATTTTGGCAATCTTGAAAAGGAGGTCAGGGCACTTGAAAGTGCCGGGATAGATTCTTTTCATATTGATATTATGGATGGACGCTATGTTAATAACTTTGCTATGTCGCTTTATGACATGATACTGATTGCAAGGGTGAGTAACAAGCCCTTGGATGTACATCTGATGATTGAACACCCAAGGAATAATATAGATCTTTTCCTGAGGTATCTTAGGAAGGGGGATACAGTATATATCCATCCTGAGGCGGAATATCATCCGTCTGCGACAATCCAAAAGATTATTGATTATGGAATGCATCCGGGAATTGCTATAAATCCGGGAACAAGTGTTGAGTCGGTACGAGAGCTTCTTCGTATAGTTGACAGAGTTCTTGTTATGGCAGTTAATCCGGGCAATGCCAGTCAGATGTTTCTTCCTTTTGTTGGAGAGAAGATTGCTACTCTGCTTAAACTTCGTGAAAAGATGGGGATTGAACTATATTGGGACGGTGCCTGTGGGGCAGAGAGAATGTTGGAGTATGTTCCTAAAAAAATGGACGGTTTTGTTCTTGGAACAACGCTTCTTTTTGGGAAAAACACTGAATACTCGGATATTATACCTGCAATAAGGAAACTTGACTTTTCATATTTGGAAAAGGAGTCAGTATAATCAATGGTTGATAATTTTGATGATGAAAACAGTATAGTACCGCTTGAAAATTTAAGTTTTCCTGCGTCTTTTTTCAGACCTGAAGTCAGGAACGGCTTTTATATTTCTACAATGATGAAACGTTACTGGGCTGGACAGCTACAGATGCTGGCGGATATTGATAAGTTGTGCAGAAGGCATGATATCAAATGGTTTGCTGACTATGGAACACTTATAGGTGCTGTACGCCATGGCGGGTATATTCCCTGGGACGATGATTTTGATATATGTATGCTCAGGGATGATTATGAGCGCTTTTTTGAGATTGCCAAAAAAGAATTGCCGAGTGTGTACATAATTCTCACAATTAAAGATAGTGAGGAAGGATATAGTAATTGTCTTGGAAGAATAGTTAATTGTCATGCTATTGATTGCAGTAAGGAACATCTCGATATGTTCAGCGGATGTCCGTACACTGTGGGCGTAGATATTTTTCCTATGGACGGTGTATATAATGACGCAGAAAAAGAAAATGAGCGTCAGGAACGGATTGAAAAGATTATATTGGCGCATAAGGCAGTTTCCGCAAAGGACGAACTTGGTGAATATTCCAATGATATCGAGAGCCTTTTGATCGATCTGGAAAAAGAGAATCATGTTCATCTTAAAAGAGGGAAAAAGCTTCTTCATGAGCTTGAAGTACTTATTGACAATGTTTATATGGAGTGTCCGGTGTCGGAAGCTGATAATGTTGCGTTGATGACGTTCTATCATACGTATAAAAATCATATCTTTCCAAAGAAGTTTTTCCAAAGTTCTTTTGATATGAAATTCGAGAATACGATGCTTAAGGTGTCATGTTATTATGACCGGTTATTATCAAGTAATTATGGCAACTATATGGAGATTCATAAAAGCGGAGGAATGCATGAATATCCGATATATATAAGCCAGGAGAATATCCTGAAGGATAAGCTTGGACACAATCCTTACAGATATACGCTTGATTCCAATGAACTATTGGTTTCGGTTAGAAGATATATGAGCAGAATGCTTTTGCCTGTGCAGGAGAAAGAGAAAATGACGATTGTCTTTCTTCCTTGCATGGCGAAATGGTGGAATACGCTTGAAGGGCTGTGGCGTAAGTACAAGTCTGAGGGACATGATGTGTATGTTCTTCCGATAAATTATTACGATTGTGATTATCAGGGAAGCGTTGGAGAGATGCATGATGAGAGAACTCTTTTCCCTGATTATCTGGATGTTGGCGATTGCGAGAAGTTTGATTATGCCGGTGTACATCCTGATAAGATTGTGATTCAGGTGCCGTTCGATGGGTGGAATACATCGTTTACTGTACATGAGTTTTTCTATTCGTCGAATATTCTTAATGCAACGGATGAACTTATTTATGTGCCTTGCTATGATATAGATGATCCCGTCGATGACGATGATAAGGCTTGTCATGGGATAGAAATACTTGCGGAACAGCCGGCGGTGGTAAATGCGGATAAGGTTTTTCTTAAGTCTGAAAAACAAAGGGAGCTATATCTTAAGAAACTTATCGGCATAACAGGTGAGGAAACCCGTGCATTTTGGGAGCAGAAGATAGAAGTTCTGAATATTGAGGAAAAAGCTGAGCGAGAAGCTGATGTGGATAATACGCAAGAGTGGTCGGATTTTCTTGGTAAGTATGCCGGACGAAAAGCTGTGATCTATTACTATACGATCAGTACTTTGATGCAGCATGAGAGCAAGGCAATTGATAAATTTGAGCGTGTGCTTGAAACTTTTTCCGAGAACGCTGACAAGATAGTTGCTGTATTTGTTCCTCAGGACTATTTGACGGATAATCTTGATCTTGCAGATGAGAACTTGAGAGACAGGTACTATTCTTTTGTCGATAAGGTAAAGAGTACGGAAGGATGCATTTTTGACGAGGAGAATCGTGCACTGCAATTTATTGATAAATGGGATGGATATTACGGCGATGCGGGAATTGTTGCCAGAAAGTGTGCAGATATGAAGATTCCGGTAATGATCGAGAATGTCGATATCTGAATATAGCAGGATGATAAGGTTTGGGAGGTATATGTGTTTTCGTTTTCGGTGTGTATGATCGCTAAAAATGAATCGAAGAATATCGGAAAGTGTATTGATTCTATAATGCCTTTGGTAAAGAGTTTTGAGGGTTCAGAGGTTATCGTTGCTGATACGGGATCAACTGATGATACGATTGAAATTGCTAAGAATAAAGGCGCCAAAGTATATGAGTATAAATGGAC
Source organism: Butyrivibrio sp. (assembly GCA_017620235.1). Taxonomy (GTDB): domain Bacteria; phylum Bacillota; class Clostridia; order Lachnospirales; family Lachnospiraceae; genus Butyrivibrio. Next base: position 17,110 of record JAFZQT010000063.1, read on the forward strand.
GGGAAACTTCGCTGAAGCAAGAAATTATGCGTGTTCAAAGGCAATGAATGATTATGTGCTATCTGTTGATTGCGATGAATTTCTTGAAAATTTTTCGCAGGAACTTGCGGATAGATTCATGAAAGACGTTTTGGCAAATGAAGGCAAGATCGGTATGTCGACGATTGTCAGCACGTATGTACAAAATGGAGAAGAGCTCAGATCCCGTGATAAGATAGGGCGATTTTATGATAGGAGAATTTACAGCTTTTTTGGCGAGGTACATGAGAATCTTCGCGCTGTGAATGAAAAAGACGAGAACAGTTATTTTGATCTTCCGATTTCTTTTGATCATGTCGGATATGATACTACGGAGCTCAGAAAAAGCAAAGCCGAGAGAAATAAGAAACTTTTGCTTGGTGAACTGAAAGAGAATCCGGGAGATCCGTATGTATTGTTTCAGCTTGGCAAATGTTGTGTAGCGATGGAAGAATATAAAGAAGGCACTGACTACTACGAGCAGGTAATGGAGCAAAAGCTCAATCCCAATCTGTCCTACATTCAGGATATGATGGTTTCATACGGGTATGGGCTTATGGCACAAAAAAGATTTGCAGATGCATTGTGTCTTGAAGGTGTAACGGATCTTTTTGAAGAAAATGCCGATTTTATGTTTATGCTGGGGCTGATATATATGAATAATGCTCTTTTTGACGATGCAATAGCAGCTTTTTTAAAAGCCACAAAGACCACGGCGTATGCGGTAGAAGGTGTGAACAGCTATAAGGCATATTATAATATTGGAGTCATAGAGGAAGTAAGAGGTAATATTTTAAAGGCAAAAGATTTTTACCGAAAGTGTGATGAATACAAGCCTGCGAAGGATAGATTAAAAGAGCTTGACGATAATAGACTACAAAAAAATTTCAAAAAGTAGTATATTACTATGTAATTAATTTGGTATTTTTTCATCACAGAATTTGATCTGAAAAACCGACGGAAGGAAAGAGAGTATAAATGAAAGTTGTAATTTTAGCGGGAGGCTTCGGAACAAGAATAAGTGAAGAGAGCCATCTTCGCCCAAAGCCAATGATCGAGATTGGGGGAAAGCCGATTCTTTGGCACATAATGAAAGAGTATTCGCACTATGGATTTAATGAGTTTATCATATGCGCGGGATATAAGCAGGAAGTCATCAAGGAGTATTTCGCGAACTATTATCTCCACAACTGCGACGTAACTTTCGATTTTGCAAACGAAAACAAGACAACATTCCATTCCCAGAAGGCTGAGCCCTGGAAGGTAACAGTTGTTGACACAGGATACAGCACCATGACAGGTGGTCGTATCAAGAGGATAAGAGAGCATGTCGGAAACGAGGCATTCTTCATGACCTACGGTGACGGCGTGTGTGACATAGACATGACAAAGCTTCTTGAGTTCCACAAGGCAAACGGTAAGCTCGCTACTGTAACTGCGATCCTTGCGGGACAGCGCTTTGGTGTGTTCGACATTGATAAAGGTGATAACTCTACGATTAAAGATTTCAGAGAGAAAGCAAGCATGGACGGCGCCAGAATCAACGGCGGTTACATGGTTCTTGAGCCCGGAGTTTTTGATTATATCGAGGGCGACGCTACATTCTTTGAAAAAGAGCCTATGCACAACCTTGTAAAAGACGGAGAGATGGTCGCATACAAGTATGACGGCTTCTGGAAGTGCATGGATACTGCAAGAGAAAGAGATGAATTGACAGAACTTGTTGAAACAGGTAGAGCACCTTGGATAAGGTGGTAAAAATGAGAGTTTCTGATTACATAGCACAGTTTTTGGTAAAAAAGGGCGTCACCGACTGTTTTACTGTAGTAGGCGGTGGCGCTATGTATTTGAATAATTCTTTTGGTCATACCGAAGGAATGACTTGCACGCACTTTCATCATGAGCAGGGCGCTGCGATAGCGGCTGAGAGCTACTCAAGATATGACGGGAAGGTTGCGGCACTTTGTGTGACTTCGGGACCCGGCGGCACAAATGCGATAACCGGTGTACTCGGAGGATGGCTTGATTCACTCCCGATGTTCGTTGTGAGTGGACAGGTTCGCTATGACACAACTGTCAGATATGAGAATAAGCTCTGGGGAAAAGAGTATGACCGCAAGGGACTTCGTTCTCTTGGAGATCAGGAGTACGACATAACCCGCATGACTGAGCACATGTGCAAGTACGCGGTGATGCTTGAAGATCCGGCAGACATAAGGTATCACATGGAAAAAGCATGGCACCTTATGAACGTTGGAAGACCGGGGCCTGTATGGATTGACGTTCCCGTTAATTTCCAGGGAGCAGAGATCAATCCCGATGAGCTCAGAGGTTACAGCGAAGAAGAGGCAGCTTCTTACGAAAAAGAAATTCCTGAAGTTAAGGAAGAGACTGTCTCAGAAGTAATAGAGATGATAAAAAAGGCTGAGCGTCCCGTTATCTATGCGGGCGGCGGAGTGCGCATCTCAGGCGGCTTCGAAGCGTTCAGAAAAGTTGTAGATAAACTCGGCGTTCCTGTCTGTACATATTGGAATTCGATCGATCTTATCGAGACAGACAATCCGCTTTACTGCGGACGCGGCGGCAACATGGGCGACAGACCTGGTAACTTTGCAATTCAGAACGCGGACTTTGTTCTTGTAATCGGCAGCAGGCTTTCTATCAGGCAGGTTGGCTACACATGGGGAACATGGGCAAGAGCTGCGAAAGTAGTAATGGTCGATATTGAGCCCGCCGAGATGGACAAGCATACAGTCCATGTTGATATGAAGATTCACGCTGACGCAAAAGACTTCCTTGAAAAGCTCTTTGTGGCAGCAGATAAGTGCGACAGCTATGTTTCGCCTGCGGATGCATGGAGAAAACAATGCGTTGCATGGAAGGAAAAATACCCCGTTGTTTCTGAAGCTCAGCTCTATACGGGCGATAATAAAGTCAATGTATACGGATTTATAAAAGCTCTTTCTGCGGCACTTCCCGATGGAAGCCTTACCGCGGTAAGTAACGGAGCGTGTTGCGTTGCCGGACATCAGAGCTGGGTTATAAAAGACGGCTCAAGATTCATAATAAACAACGCGGTTGCGAGCATGGGATATGGACTTCCCGCAGCGATAGGCCTTTGCATCGCGGCAGGAAGAAAAGAGACCATATGTCTTGAGGGCGACGGAAGTATAATGATGAACCTTCAGGAGCTCCAGACGGTTATAACTAACAAGCTTCCGATAAAGGTATTTCTCATAAACAATGAGGGCTATCATTCGATCAGGCTTACTCAGAACAATCTTTTCAAAGAGTATTCCAAGGTCGGAATCGGCCCTGAGAGTGGCGATCTCGCATTTCCATCTTTTGAGAAAATCGCGGAAGCGTTCGGATATCCTTACAGCAGAGTCCTGACGGGAGATGAACTTGAGAAAGCGATGAAAGATGCGGTAGCTGCTGATTGTCCTGTATTTGTTGAGGTTTACACCGATACGGAGCAGGTTTGGGCACCCAAGAGTTCTGCAAGAAGAGAGCCTGACGGAAGCCTTACAAGCCCTCCGCTCGAAGATCTTGCGCCTTTCCTTTCAAGGGAGGAGCTTCGTGAAAATATGTATATTGATTAAAAAGAGGTATAGAAGTGAATTTTTTTAATAAAAAAGGGAAAAACAGCATTAGAATAGTTGCTTTTGTAATGCTGTTGTTTATGGTTTTAACAACGGTCGGTTCCGGATTTTTCGCGGCAAGAGGCTTGGCGGGAGATGAGGAGAACTCTTCATATGATAATTCAGGTATAAGCCAGATTTCTGCCGAAGATCTTTCGGCGCTTCTAAGTGAGGGAGCAGGAACCGCGATAACGTTGGATGCTGATGCACTTGCATCGGATAATGCAGATGATGCGTCAAGCGCGGCAGGCAGTGATGCGGCTGTGAGCGGAGGAAGCGAGACTGCATCCGGAGTTGCGGAAAGCGGTGTGTACACTTCCAAGGACGATGTGGCGCTTTACATCCACACTTACGGAAAACTTCCTTCTAATTTTATCACCAAGAACGAGGCAAAGAAGCTTGGCTGGACAGGCGGAGGCCTTGATGAATTTGCAAAAGGGAAGTGCATAGGCGGCGATGATTTCGGAAACCGCGAAGGCAAACTTCCTGACGGAAAAAAGTACAAAGAATGTGATATAGATACTATGGGTGCCGATTCCAGAGGATCGAAGCGAATTGTTTACGCTGACGACGGATCGGTGTATTATACTGACGATCACTATGAGAACTTTGAGCAGGTGTATTAAACTATGGAGAAGGTTTTTTATATTGATTTAGCAGAGGTTATGACACCGGAAGAATTGCAGAGCGAGCTGGTAAAAGAGCTTCCGCTTCCGGATTACTACGGTCGCAATCTTGATGCACTCTATGATGTGCTTACAGAGAGCGGCGACGGCTGGAATATTATTTTTTACAATACAGAAAGAGCACAGTACAGGCTTGGAAAATATCTGGATGCGCTGCAGAGACTTTGCAGAGAAGCGTCAGAAGATGTGCGTGACCTGAAGATCAGGTTTTATCAGTAATAGAAGGGGTAAAAAATCTTGAAAACTTTAGCCATTGTTTTATTTGTAATAATGTATGTCCTTATGGTGGTTTTGCCTAAGAAAAGAGCTTATGTGGCACTATCTACGGCACTTATCTTTGTGATTACGGGAATTCTGCCGTTTAATCAGGTATTCTCGGCGATAGACTGGAACGTTCTTCTGATGATCTTCGGAACTATGGTAATCGTTGATTACTTCATCGAGTCTAAGATGCCGAACCTCATTGCGGACAAACTTCTGAATGTTGCACCGAATGTGCTTTGGGTGACGATATTGATGTCTCTTTTCTCGGGACTCATCTCGGCATTTATCGATAACGTTGCGACGGTTCTCATGGTTGCGCCTGTAGGACTTGCTATTTGTAAAAAGCTCAAGATATCGCCTGTTGCGATGATCATTTGTATCGCGGTTTCATCTAACCTTCAGGGAGCTGCGACACTTGTCGGCGATACGACATCCATCATGCTCGCTGGAGCTGCTAAGATGGACTTTAACGATTTCTTCTGGATGGACGGAAAGCTTGGAATCTTCTTTGCTGTTGAGCTCGGAGCGCTCGCTACGGTTCCGATCATGATGTTTTTGTTTAGAAAAGATAAAGAGCCTGTAAGCTCAGATGAGAAGACTGTTGTAACTGACTATGTACCTACGATAATGATGCTCGGACATGTGGTACTTCTTGTTATCGCATCATTTTTCCAGAACAAGCCTGAGATTACAAACGGTGTAATCTGCATGGTCTGCGGAATCATAAATATTATCTGGGAGATTTTCCTTTCAAAGGGAACAGACAGCATGTGGCATTCGCTCAAAGCGATCGACTACGATACAATGCTCCTTCTTGCCGGACTGTTCTGCGTTATCAGCGGAATTACCAATGTCGGAATAATAGATGAGCTTGCTGCTATCATTGCCGATGCGGGAAAAGGAAACGTCTTCATGCTGTACACGGTTATAGTATTCGGTTCAGTTGCGATTTCGGCGTTTATTGACAATATTCCTTATGTTGCGACGATGCTGCCCGTACTTGGAAGTCTGTCGGCTGTTATGTCGGCTAATCCGCTTCTTTTGTACTTCGGTCTTTTGATCGGTGCAACTTTGGGAGGCAATCTTACACCTATCGGTGCTTCCGCAAATATCGCCGGAGTAGGAATGCTCAGGAAAGAAGGCTATGAAGTTTCTTTCGGAGATTTCATGAAGATAGGAGTTCCGTTCACACTTACTGCTGTGTTTGTGGGATATCTTTTCATATGGTTTGTATACGCGTAAAGCGTGCGTATTCTATAAAGTTAAGGGCTTTCGGTTCATAAACGGACCGGGAGCCTTATTTTGTTGCCTGTCACTATATGTAAACCCGCGTGGATTCTTTGTTCAAAATTTTTTTACAATAATTTCCAGTAAAACGTCTTGATAGGCACAGCCGCGCGTGCTAGAATGTTAATGCTTTATTTAAATAATTAATATGCCGATAACAGGACGGTCGCATATCATTGGAGGCAAAATTGGGCTATAATTATATTGATTGCGGATTTCAAAATCTGTGATGAATATGATAAAAGGCGGAAAAAGTAATATGAAGAATATAACAGAACAAATGCTTGAGTTTATAGATGCGTCACCTACATGTTTTCACGTGGTCGACAACCTTAAGAGTGAACTTGTCGACAGGGGGTATGTGGAACTTAAGGAGACAGAAGAGTGGAAACTTGAGCCCGGAAAGTTTTTTGTTACGAGGAACGATTCTTCAATAATTTCCTTTAGAATACCCGGTAAGGATTTCAAAGGCTTCTATATGATTGCAAGCCACAGCGACTCTCCCTCTTTTAAGGTAAATGAGAATCCTGAGATGGAGGAAGTTTCGGCGTATGTAAAATTAAACACTGAGAAGTACGGCGGAATGCTCTGTGCGCCTTGGTTTGACAGACCGCTTTCAGTTGCGGGAAGACTCATCGTAAGAGATGGAAAAGGCGGCTTTGTATCAAAGCTTGTAAATGTGGACAGAGATCTTTTGATGATCCCTTCACTTGCAATCCACATGAACCGTGATGCAAACAGCGCTGCAAAGTACAATCCCCAGACGGATTGCATACCACTCTTTGGAGCTATCAGTTCCAAAGGAAAGTTTTTTGAAGTGGTCGCAGAGGCGGCAGGGGTTAAAAAAGAAGATATCTTAAGTCACGATCTCTTTTTGTACAACAGGGTGAAACCCACATTCTGGGGCGCTGAGAACGAGTATATCGCAAGTGCCAGATTAGACGATCAGGAGTGTGTATATACTACATTTGCAGGATTTCTGGAGGCAAAAGAATCTGAGAATGTTGTTATGCACTGCGTTTTTGACAATGAAGAAGTCGGAAGCGGAACAAAGCAGGGAGCGGATTCTACATTTTTGAAGGATACTCTTCTTAGGATAAATGAAGGTCTTGGAAGAACGAACCAGCAGTATTTTACAGCTGTTGCAAACAGTTTCATGATCTCCGCCGACAACGCACATGCCGTACATCCAAATTACAAGGATAAGGCAGATCCTGTAAACAGGCCGCTTATGAACGGCGGCATCGTTATAAAATATAACGCAAACCAGAAATATACGACGGATGCGGTATCCGCAGCCACATTTAAACTTATCTGCGAGAAGGCGAATGTTCCTTATCAGACATTTACCAATCGCTCGGATATTGCCGGAGGTTCAACGCTCGGTAATATCTCAACTGCACAGGTTTCCATGAGTACGGTTGACATAGGACTTGCTCAGCTTGCTATGCATTCACCCTATGAATCTGCGGGAAGCCGTGACCCCGAGTATCTTGCGGGGGTATCAAAAACATTTTATGAGAGCTGATAACAGCATCAGATGAAAGAGGGATATAGATGGGATTATTTAGTTTGTTGGGGGGAAAAAAAGAGAAGGAACTTCATCCCGGACAACTTGATGAAGAAATAAGGAGAGCGAGAGAACGCGAGCTTGAGGAAGTCAGAGAGGCTCATGCGGAGCTTGATTGGCCTGTAATACCAAAGCTCAACCATGTTAATCTGCCCGGCGTAGAGTGCTGTCTTGCCGAGACTGTGCCGGAAGAGCGCAAGGACGATATCGGTCAGATAATCTATGAGGATGACATTTCTATAGATGAACTTCGTGAGCTGAATGATCAGGAGCTTTTGTTTGTACTTACCACTTTTGATGAGTTTGACAGAGAGGTTCCGATTCCTGATTATGAGAGAAATCGCAGAAAGGTTTATAACGAGATTATCCGAAGAGTCAGAGATGCGGAGTTCTTGTATGTGATCTACGACAAGACGACAGGCTATCCGTTTATCGACCACGGATACGGTCTTTTGTATTTTGGAAAAGAGATGGCGGAAGAGGCAGCAGAACTGTATAAGAAGCAGTACCGCCAGGTTATTGTAAAAGAGATAGAAGTTGAGCCGAAGCAGGAAGACGGTGCCGTAAGAAATGGATATTTTGATTTCCTTTACTGCATCGGACTTGAGGACCTTATAATCGACAATGGCGCATACAGAGTGAAGTTTAAGAGAGATGAGATCTCAGCTGCTCCCGGTGAGTGGAACAGAATGATAAAAGATGCGCCGGTAAATCCTCAGCTTTGCTTCTCAATGCTTGATATGCTCGAAGAGCGCAGATGGCCGGTGAAGTATGAGAAGAGAGATGAGATACTTGCTCTTAAGGAAAAGAGAATGATCGGTAATCTTTTTACCGGAAAATATATAGTTCCCATGCAGTACGAGGGACATGCTGAAAAGACAGAGAACGGCAGAGTGAGAATGGGAAAAGATACAAAGTTTACATTCTTCATGGTTAAGACTGCCGATGATAAGATATTCATGCCGGTATTTACAGACGGCTTTGAGTTTAGCAAAATGAAGCTCGGACACGAGTGGAACGCCGCAGTATTCTCCTTCAGTGATATTGCAAGATTTATCCGCGACAAAGACGGCGTAGCGATCAACCCTGCAGGACACAGGATCTTCATGCCGAAGGAACAGATAATAGCGATAGACGGCGCCAACAGGGCTTACAGAGAGACTAAGGCGCAGCAGACCGCTAAGGATGAGGGCGATACGGTAAAAAGAGCTGTAAACGGCGCAATGGCGCAGATGGAAAATAATTAAGAAAAATATAATAAATCGTATTTATAAAACAGTATGCCAAGGCAATGTTGAATGATTCAACGTTTCCTTGGCATACTATATATTGTGAAGTAGCGAATAATAAGGATTGTCAATATACGGATAATGGTCTAAAATGGTACTGTAAGTTATAAACAAATTTTTATGTATAGGAGCTACAGCAATGTTCGATCGTCTAATTGGTGTATATTTGGTAGAGAAAGGCTTGCTCGACAAGAGTCAGCTTGAGAAGGCATATCAGATACAAGAATCCAATTGCGCTAAGCTTGGTGTTATAGCTGTCGCAGAGAAGCTGATGACAATAGCACAGGCAGAACAGGTAAATGCCATGCAGGCATCTATGGATAAGCGTTTTGGAGATATTGCCATCGAGCGTGGGTACTTAACTGATACCCAGGTAAGCCGTCTTGTGGAGTTGCAAGGAAATCCGTATCTTGCATTTATCCAGGCGCTTACGGATATGGGATGCATTTCCCTGAAGAAGTTGGCAGAGGTGGAGGAAGAATATCAGAAACTCCACGGTTTTACAGAGTCAGATATGGCAATTCTTAAGTCTGGTGATGTAGAAAAGATCGTGCCTCTTTTCCTTGAAACCGATGACCCGATATACAGAGGTATGTTTTCCATGGGTATCAAGAATATGTACAGACTCGTGGATAGTCATGTATTTGTCGGAAAGGCATATACGACAAAAAATATTAAGGATGAAGTCCTTGGCTATCAGAAATTCCATGGAGATCAGAATGCGTTTGTAGGCATTTCAGGCAAGTTTGAAGACGTGCAGAGGATGGCTAAGGCGTACACAAAGGAAGAGTTTGTAGAGACAAAGGAAGACGCGCTTGACGCGGTTTGTGAACTTATAAATTGTATCAACGGTTTATATGTAACAGAGCAGAGTAAGAATTCTAAGTTTATTGAGCTTGAGCCCCCCGGATTCTCCATATCATCACCGGAAGCAAGCTGCGATGAAATTATGGTTATGCCTGTTTATATCTGCGGCGGCGAAGTTAAGTACTTTATTGCAGTATCAAAAGATATAAAAATAACGACCACATAATAGGTTGGAGGAATATAGAAAATGAAAAACGTTTTAATAGTAGATGATTCCAGAACTTCAAGGAAAGTTTTGAGAGATATATTAGAGAGAGCCGGCTATTCAATTGTAGGTGAGGCTGTTAACGGACAGGAAGGTTTTGACGAGTACATGAAACTTAAGCCCGACATCGTTACAATGGATATCACTATGCCTGTGCTTGACGGTATTGATTCACTCAAACTTATCAGAGAAGCTGATCCCAATGCTAAGGTTGTTATGATCACAGCCGCAGGACAGAAGCATAAGATGATGGAAGCAGTTAAGCTCGGCGCTGCTGAGTTTGTTGCTAAGCCTTTCGTAGAAGAGACTGTTATCGATGCATTGGCACGTTGCTAATATAGAGTGCGTGTTTTCTGCTAAGCTGATAGTGTATTATTAGACAAATTATGTGCGCTGCTCTAATATTAGGGCAGCGCATATTTTATAGGAAATCTTACTTGATTTCCTATAAAATATATGGATGCGCAGCTCGCGGGGAGGTAATTTATTGCTTTGCAATACCGCTCGCGCGCAAAAGAGTCGCAAGCGACTCTTTATTATAGGAAATCATTTCGGTTTTCTTAAAAAAGGAGGTGCGAAAGTGAACAGGAAAGTCCTTATAACCGGAGCGTCAAGAGGAATAGGAAAAGCTATTGCGGAAGCTTTTGCTGCTATGGGCGATGAACTTTTTTTGACCTGTAAGCAGAGCGAAAAGCAGCTCGCCAGTTTTGCAGAACATCTGCGCAGCGAGTATGGCGTGAAGTGCAGCAGTTTCACTTGTGATGCCGCTGATTACGACTCGGTGTCGGATCTTTTTGCAAGGAAGATAAAAGACATCGATATTGTCATAAACAACGCCGGCATAGCGCACATCGGACTTCTTACCGATATGAGCGTTGCGGATTGGCGAAAGATAATGAGTACGAATCTCGATTCAGTTTTTTTTACATGTAAATCAGCTGCTACTGTCATGTTGAGGAAACATTGTGGTAAGATAATAAACATAACTTCTGTGTGGGGATCCGTCGGAGCCTCCTGTGAAGTTGCGTATTCGGCATCTAAGGGTGGGGTCAATGCTTTTACGAAAGCGCTGGCAAAAGAGCTTGCGCCTAGTAACATTCAGGTCAATGCAATTGCATGTGGAGTTATAGATACAGCAATGAACAGGGAACATTTGACGGAAGAGGATCTCAGCGCGCTTGAGGATGAGATACCCGCCGGAAGAATGGGCGAAGCTACGGAAGTTGCCAAGCTGGCGGTTATGCTTGCAGATTCGCCCGAATATATGACAGGCCAGATTATTACCCTCGATGGAGGATGGATTTAGGGTGGAGAAGATTAATGATTTTATTTTTTGATATTGACGGAACACTTTGGGATTACAAGAATTACATCCCTGAGAGCACAAAAGAAGGAATAAGGAGGGCGAAAAAGAACGGACATAAGTGCTTTATAAATACAGGAAGATCAAGATCTTTTGTAAGTAATAAAGAGCTTTTGGGAATAGGCTTTGACGGTATCGTTTCGGCGTGCGGATGTATGATCGAATACGATGGAAAGACTATTTACAACAGACTTATGGATAAAGATGATGCGATAAGAACTGTGGAGACGGTTCGAAGATATGGCTTCAGACCGATCCTTGAGGGACCGGAACATCTATATATGGAAAGAAAAGACTTTGAAGGCGATATGTACGGCAGAAAAGTTATGGCGGATATGGGAGACAGGCTTCGCGGTATTGATGATAATTGGGGTAACTGGCAGATGAACAAATTGTCATGCGCTACGACTGGATGTGATACCAAGAGCTGTTTTGCTGAACTTGAAGATCTTTATGATTATATGATCCACAACGAGCATGTCGTAGAGATGGTTCCCAAGGGATTTAATAAAGGCACGGGAATTGAGAAAGTCTGTGAGCTCTTATCGGAAGATGTAAAAAACACTTTCGCTTTTGGCGACAGCGTAAATGATATGGAAATGATGCAGACTGCAGGAACCGCTATCGCTATGGGAAGATGTGCGGATGAGATCGCGAACATAGCCGATTTTGTTACAACATATCTTGAGGATGACGGTATCTGGAACGCTCTTGAGAGATACGAGCTTTTATAAAAAATTTACTTTTATATTGAACATAAAGATGATAGAATTAGATTGTGTACAATCTAATTCTATTTTTAATATAAGGAGACAAACACGTATGTATGATCTTATAATAATTGGTTCGGGCCCTGCGGGACTTTCAGCTGCAGTATACGCTAAGAGAGCGGGACTTAATATGCTTATTATAGAAAAAAATCCTGTGAGTGGAGGTCAGATAATAGATACATATGAAGTTGACAATTATCTTGGCATACCGGGTGTGAACGGTTTTGACCTCGCCATGAAATTCAGGGAGCATGCGGACAAACTTGGTGCGGAATTTGCTGACGGAATCGTTACGGGAATAGAGAAGACTTCCGCAGATAACGGCAAGGCTATCTTTAAAGTAAATACGGAAGATACAAGTTATGAGACCCGCACAGTTGTTATTGCAGCAGGCGCACATCATTCCAAACTCGGAATACCCGGAGAAGAAGAGTATATCGGCAAGGGTGTATCATATTGTGCAACTTGCGACGGCGCTTTTTATAAAGGAAAAGTCGCAGCCGTAAACGGTGGCGGAGACGTTGCGGTTGAAGATGCGATCTTCCTTGCAAGATTCTGTGAGAAAGTCTACCTTATTCACAGGAGAGACGAGCTTCGCGCTGCGAAGATCTTACAGGATGAGCTCTTTGGACTTCCCAATGTCGAAGTGATATGGGACAGCGTAGTGCAGGAGATACAGGGCGAAGACAAAGTAAACAATTTAAGGGTTAAGAATATTAAAGAGAATAAGGTCAGCGACCTTAACGTAGACGGAATTTTTGTGGCAATTGGTATTCATCCTAAGACAGAAAGCTTTGCAGATATTGTCGAATGTGACGAAAACGGATATGTAATTGCGGGCGAAGATTGTGCAACAAATGTACCCGGAATCTTTGTAGCAGGCGATTGCAGGAAGAAGAGACTTCGTCAAATTGTTACTTCAGTGGCAGATGGCGCAAACGCAGTAACCGCGGCACAAGATTACCTTATCCTGTAAATAAATGCGTTATATCCTAATAATTACCAGAATCCGAACTTTTTGTGAAAAATATCAACGGATTATATGAACGAAATATAATAATTGTATATTTTTTCCAGTTATACTCTGGGAATATTGAATTTTTGGTGAACGTGTTGCAAAAGTTGACAAACTGAGAGAAATGTCGTATATTTGTATATGCGTAACAAAAATGTAACAAACCGGAGGTTATTTTGAAGAAAACTGCTAAACAGATTATGACCGCTAGTGTTGTAGCTGCAATAACAATTTCCAACATGAATAGTGTAATCGTATGTGCTGCACCGTCAAGGAGAGTAACGAGCGTTTTGCCTCAGGCAGGTTTTACATACGCTCTAGGGGATAATCAGGTATCACTTTCAACTCTTCAGAACAGTATCGATGAGAATGAAGAGAGTAGTTCAAGCAAGGGAGCGAGTAAAAAATCGGGGAAATCGGGAAAACAGGGGGATTCTTCCATCAGCAAATCAGTTGCTGATAAGATTGAATTAAGTTCTGCCGTTACCGATGCGACACCATCTGCTTCGAATATTACAGACAGTATTCTCCGCGACATTCAGGCCGCGACGGGAGCCGTAAACAGTGACGGGTCGAGTGATAGTCAATCCCAAGATGGAGATGAAGAAAATTACGACGATCTTATAGTTGCCAAGGTCAACGATTATGTCAATGTCCGTGATAACCCGGGTGAGACTAATACGGAGAAGATTGGTAAACTTTATGATAAGTCAATCGGACATCTCATAGAAGAGAAGGACGGTTGGTATAAAATTAAGTCAGGTGACGTTACAGGTTGGGTTAAGGCTGAATACTGTATTACAGGTAATGAAGCCGCTGAATATGCAAAAGAAGTTGCCACATTGATCGGTCATATAACGACAAATGAGGGCGTTCTCAGAGCAAGAAAAGACCCTAATATTGACAGTACTTGTATCGGATTTGTTCAGCCTGATGATGACGTTATCATTCTTGATGAACAGGATGGTTGGTACAAGATCGACTTGGAAGAAGATGAAGCATATATTTCAGCCGATTATGTTAAGAAGACGGTTGAGTTCAAGGTAGCTGAGTCTGCTGAAGCTGAGAAGAAGCGTCTCGCAGAAGAAAAAGCTAAGACTGACGCCAACAAGAAGGCTGCTAGCCAGAATGCATCAGATAAGTCTGTTGATTCTAAGAAGGGATATAAGTCAGCTGCTTCTTATACTACAGAGACAAGCTCAATTGGATCTGCGGTTGCAGAGTTTGCTAAACAGTTCGTTGGTAACCCTTATGTTTACGGCGGAACAAGTTTGACAAACGGTGCGGATTGCTCAGGATTCGTTATGAGTGTATATCAGAACTTCGGTGTAAGTCTTCCTCATAGTTCCGGTGCTGACAGAACTCAGGGAGCTGCAGTAGATGGACTTGCAAACGCACAGCCCGGTGATATTGTATGTTACTCTGGTCACGTTGCGATCTATATCGGAAATGGACAGATTGTACATGCTTCAACCGCTAAGACAGGTATTAAGATTTCTAACGCTGATTACCGTAAGGTACTCGCAGTAAGAAGAATCTTGTAATTGAATATAGTAATGATTTTTGAGAGAGCTGTTTCGACAGCTCTCTTTTTCGATAATGTGCACATAAAAACAAAAGTCAATAACAAAAAGATTATTTTTTGAGAACAAAAAATTCATAACTTATCCACAATTTGTGAGAAAAATTGTCTAAAAAATGAACTTATACACGAAGTTATCCACATTATCCACCAAAATATGAGGGATTAATTATTTTATCCACGTTAAAAATCATGAAATATTATTGTGCAGTATTCACAAAAAATGCGAAAATTTCAAAAGAACTCACTCAATTTTCGCTTATAAATGTACTTATCGGGCTCAAAATGGTATACTGTAGATATATAAAAAACGGCCAACAAGTGCAGTGATCATCATTCTTAATAATGTTGAAACATTGCATGGGTCGAAGCAAAGGGGATGATTGCATGAAATTTACTATCGTGGGCAAAAACATTGATGTAACACCCGGACTTAAGGCAGCGGTTGAAGAGAAGATCGGAAAACTTGAAAAGTACTTCACTTCTGACACAGTTGCCAATGTTACCCTGAACGTTGATAAGGATAGACATAAGATCGAGGTTACCATTCCCGTTAAGGGCAAAATTATCCGTGCAGAGCAGGTTAGCAATGACATGTATGTATCGGTTGACTTGGTAGAGGAGGTTATTGAGAGACAGCTTAAGAAATACAGAAGTAAGATCGTTGACAAACAGCAGGCAGAGGTAAGCAACTTCAAGAAAGAATATCTTGAGGCTGATTACATGGATGAAGAAACCATCCGCATCGAGAGGATCAAGAAATTCGATCCAAAGCCTATGTACGCAGAAGATGCATGTGTTCAGATGGAACTTTTGGGACACAACTTCTTTGTATTTGTCAATGCAGAAACAGATAAAGTTAATGTAGTTTATAAGAGAAAGGGGAACACGTACGGATTAATAGAACCTGAGGTATGATAGATAAGATTTTTTTTAGCAGAAAAAAAACTATGATAATTTTTGGGTTGCTGGCCATCGGTGCAGCAACCCTTTTATATTTTGGAAGTGAAAGAGAGAATAGGAATGTTGTAATAAACGAAGTGTGCGCGGATAACTTCTGTGCATATCGTAACAGTTCAGGAGATTATCCCGATTATGTGGAGCTTTACAACATGTCGGAAGAAGATGTCTCCGGACTTTATCTTTCAGATAGTAGAAAGAATCCGAAGAAATTTAAGGTTGAAGAAACAATACCTTCCAATGAGTACTATGTGGTCGAGCTTTCAAAATATATGGAGAATGGCTTTGGAATAAGTAAGGGCGGAGAAGAGTTGTTTCTTAGCAACGAAGAGGGCAGGATAATTGATTCTGTCGCGATTCCTGAACTTTCATTAGATGTGACATATTCCAGAACAGAGGACGGAGAAGGCAGATTTTCCACTATGTCCGCAACTCCCGGAGGATCAAACAGTGATGCTGTGCAAGTTGCAACTTCCTTTATAGAAAGTCCGAAGTTTTCTATAGAAGACGGATTTTACAACGAGGGAACGAAATTAAAGATAACGTCTTCGCCGCTTGTGGATATTTTTTACACCGATGACGGAAGTGTTCCGGATGAGAATTCACATAAGTACAAGGGCGAGATCACTCTTTCCGACGCGTCCGCAAAAGATAATATCTATGCGAATGAGATAATGTATCCGACTTACATTCCGCCGGCTTACAAGATCGATAAGGCAAATGTTATCAGTGCGATAGCCGTAAACAAGTTTACAGGAAAAAAGAGCAGAGTGGAGACGCACACTTATTTTGTCGGTTTTGATAAAAAAGATGTGTATAAAGATATGAAGATCATGTCGCTTGTCTTTGATCCCGAAGACCTCTTTGGTCATGACAGAGGAATCTATACTCTTGGTAAGAAGTATGATGAATACAAGGAACTTGGCGGCTTTGTTGATCTTCCGGATGATCGGATCCCGAGTAGTTTTACCGATGAAAATGGATGGGTACAATATAGAAGTTCTTACACAAATTCGGAGAGCAAGGGAACGGAATCTGAGAGAAGAGCGCATATGACGGTTTTTGATGAGGCGCATAAAGATCTCTTTTCACAGGATATCGGTGTGAGGATAGCGGGTGAGTCTACGAGAGCAAGTCATCAGAAGTCACTTAATCTTTATTCCAGAGAAAAATATGATGGAAATGAGTACTTTGCCAATAGCTTTTTTAACAATAATGAAAAGAAAATCCGCCTTAGAAGATGTGACAGCGGAGTGGCGTACCTTGAGCCTTTCATCCAGTCTGTCATAGGTGAGACGGGGATTCCTTATCAGGATTCAGAGCCTGCAGCTGTTTTTATAAACGGCGAGTACTGGGGAATCTATAATCTGAGAGAAAAGTACGATGAAAATTATTTTAAAGAGCATTTTGGTATTCCTTTCGAACAGCTATGGACTGTGAAGAACAGCGAGGTTGAGTGGGGCGATATTGGGGCAGATGAGGCTTACAATTCGCTTATCGACAGGATCTGCGAGCTTGACATGAGCGATGATGAGGCTTATTCATCGGTGGAGAGCGAGCTCGATATTGACAATATGATCGATTATTATTGCATTCTACTGTTCTTTAATGATCAGGACATCAATGGTGAGCACAACAGATTCTTGTTCAGGACAAGGGAACCCGGAGCCGGAGCGTGCAGTGACGGCAAGTGGCGGTTTGTTGCGTATGACCTTGATGTTACCTGCGAGAATGTGGAGAATGACACGGTTTCTGATTACAGAGAGATTGATGAAAAGATGTTTTTGCCGGGCTATTTCTATTCCAGACCCGGATTTAAGGAACGCTTCTATAACAGAATGGTCGAGCTTACAGAGAATGAGCTGTCATACGAGCATCTGAGTAAAAAGCTCTCCGAGTGGGATAAGGTGTACCGCGAACAGAGCATCGAGACATACAGAAGGTTTAACGAGGATGATTATTCTGAAAAAGATTATGAGAGAGAGCTCTCGAAACTTGATTCGTTTTTTAAGAATCGAAAAGAATATGTCCTTAAAATGTTAGAAAAAGATATAAAAGAGAATTAAAAATTACGGTGGAAACTTCCTGCGAAGGTTTGGCATTTTGATGAAAAAATCAAGCGTGGGAAGTTTCTTTTTTATTGCATTTGCCAAGGGTGTATGCTACAATAAACCTGTTCTGACAAAAATTTGTCAATCAAAGGTTTTATAAGAAAAATCAAATAAAGGACAGATAATTTTTTTAAAAAACGGAGGTAATACGTTATGGCACAGAAAGTAGTATTAGCGGGCGCGTGTAGAACGGCTATCGGCAAGATGGGTGGAGCTTTGAGTAACACACCGGCTGCAGAGCTTGGTTCTATAGTTATCAAGGAAGCACTTAATCGTGCAGGTGTTAAGCCTGAGCAGGTCGATGAAGTTCTCATGGGTTGCGTTATCCAGGCAGGTCTTGGACAGAACGTAGCAAGACAGGCTTCAATCAAGGCCGGTCTTCCTATTGAAACTCCTGCTGTAACTCTTAACGTAGTTTGCGGATCAGGTCTTAACTGTGTCAATATGGCAGCTGATCTTATCAAGGCCGGAGAGGCTGATATAGTAGTAGCAGGCGGAATGGAGAACATGTCTATGGCTCCTTACGCACTTCCCAATGCACGTTTCGGATATCGTATGAACAACGGAACAGTTGTAGATACAATGGTAAACGATGCTCTTACAGATGCATTCAATCACTATCACATGATGATAACAGCAGAGAACATCTGCGACAGATGGAACCTTACAAGAGAAGAGCTTGACGAGTTCTCAGCAAATTCTCAGCAGAAGTGCGAGAAGGCTATGGCTGACGGCAAGTTCAACGACGAGATCGTTCCCGTTCCTGTTAAGGTTAAAAAGGAAATGGTAGACTTCAAGGTTGATGAGGGCCCTCGTGCCGGCACAACAGCTGAGTCTCTTTCAAAGCTTAGATGCTGCTCAGGTAAGGAAGGCGGACTTGTAACAGCAGGTAACGCTTCTGGTATCAACGACGGTGCAGCAGCAATCGTTGTTATGAGCGAAGAGAAGGCTAAAGAGCTCGGAATCAAGCCTATGGCTACATGGGTAGGCGGAGCACTTGCAGGTGTTGAGCCCGAGGTTATGGGTATCGGACCTGTTGCAGCTACAAACAAGGTTCTTAAGAAGACAGGACTTTCACTTGACAATATCGATCTTATCGAGGCTAACGAGGCATTTGCAGCACAGTCTGTTGCAGTAGCTAAGGACCTTGGATTCGATATGAGCAAGGTTAATGTAAACGGTGGTGCTATTGCACTTGGACATCCCGTTGGAGCTTCAGGATGCCGTATCCTTGTAACTCTTCTTCACGAGATGGGCAGAAGAGCAGATGCTAAGAAGGGTCTTGCAACTCTTTGCATCGGCGGCGGAATGGGATGCGCAACAATCGTAGAAAAATATGAGTGATATAGGGAAGAAAATGCGTGACGACTGCTGTGCTTGCACAGAGCAGTCGTTATGCATTTGATGACCGAACAGGCATAAGGAAAAAAATATACGAATGTATATGAGCATATCGATTTCCGAATGCCTGTAGCATGACGAGAGCGTAGCGGAGTCATGCGTATATCACCAATAACGTAAATAATTTTAAAGGAGATAATGACATGAGTTTTGTTAATTGCGAAGTAAAAGAGAAAATCGCTGTTATCACAATCAATCGTCCTGAAGCACTCAATGCGCTTAACTCACAGGTTCTTGATGACCTTGGCGCTGCTTTTGACAGCATTGATGTAAATGTTGTAAGAGCTGTTGTTCTTACAGGTGCCGGAGACAAGTCATTCGTAGCTGGCGCTGACATCGGAGAGATGAGCACACTTACAAAGGCAGAGGGAGAAGCTTTCGGTAAGAAGGGTAACGACGTATTCCGTAAGATCGAAGAGTTCCCTATCCCTGTTATCGCTGCAGTTAATGGATTTGCACTCGGCGGTGGATGTGAGATCTCAATGAGCTGTGATATTCGTATCTGCTCAGAGAATGCTAACGGCTTACGTAATAGCTTATATCCATCACCCAAATACAACTTCGTATAGGGCTCGCAGTCAAACTCG
>JAFZQT010000064.1 GCA_017620235.1 Butyrivibrio sp.
AAAGAGAGGAAAACTATGAGTAAGATAGTGCTGGAATCAAAGGATCTATGCAAAACATATATTTTAGATAAGTACAGCAACAATGTTCTCAAGAATGTGAACTTTATATTGAAAGAAGGGGAGTTTGTTTCTATCATGGGACCTTCGGGATCGGGAAAATCAACCCTTCTTAATACACTGAGCGGAATGGATAATGCTTCTTTTGGAAGGATCATATTTGACGGTGAAGAAATGTCTAATATGAACCCCAAGCAGATGAGCAATTTAAGACTTAATAAGATGGGATTTGTCTTTCAGCAGATGTACATGCTTAAGAAACTCTGCATTCTCGACAATATAGTGTTGCCGGGCTATCAGGCAGCAAAGATGAAGAAATCTGAGGTGAACGAAAGAGCCAGAAAGCTTATGCACAATCTTGGCATAGAAGATATTGCGCAGAACGAGATAACAGAAGTTTCGGGCGGTCAGCTTCAGAGGGCGTGCATATGCAGAGCACTTATAAATTCGCCTAAAGTTCTTTTTGCAGATGAACCGACAGGAGCGCTCAATTCAAAGGCTTCTGCGGAAGTTATGAATGTGCTCAGAAAGGCTAACAGCGAAGGAATGACTATTCTTATGGTAACGCACAGCGAGAAAGTAGCAGCAAGTTCGGAGAGAGTCATCTTCCTGGTTGACGGAAATATAAAGGGTGAACTTAATCTCGGAAGTCAGACGGATGAAAATGACAGTTCAATAAGAGAGAGAAAACTGAAAAACTGGCTTGACGAGATGGGATGGTAAACAGACATGAAGAATATTGCAGTTGTGACAGTTTTGGTTGCCGGTCTTTTGTTTGGTGGAAAGAAAGAAGTTGTAGGTCTCAGCGAACCGGTAAAACCGATTGGAAATCTTAATACACAAGAGAAGGCAGAGTATACGGATAAAGGAACCGCGCCAAAGGTGATAAAAGAGTATGTTACACCGGACGGCGTTTGCAAGATAAAGGTAAATGAAGCTTATTACGATGTGACACTTGATGAGGAGAAAGCATCACCATATGATGCCGGAATCGCGTACGGTAAGGCAATTAAAGAAGTTTTCCCCGATTATTGTGAAGTGTTTGAACCATATATCTGGGAAAATATAAAAGCTGCTTTTCCCGGTGTAAAAGATGATTTTAAACCCGCGGAAGAAAGAATGAATAAGCTTTTTGCCACGGTGGACGATCATTATAAGCAGGAGATACAGGGAATTGCAAAAGGTCTTGGCCTTAAGTCGCAAGGGCTTGTAGAGGACGGCGTGTTAAGCGCGGAGGAGTTTACGATAATACAGATGATACCTGATTGTCTCAGGCAGGAGTCTTGTTCCGGACTTTCTATGTGGGGAAAGAAGACGGAAACGGGCGATATGCTGGCAGTAAGGTGCCTTGAGTGGATCCTTGGAAGTGACATGGATATGTGCAAGATTCACAGCGTTGTTCACATAATAAACGGAGAAAAGAGCATAACAAACATCGGTTTCCTTGGACTTATGGATGGTATTTCCGGTGTCAGTGACAATGGACTTTTTGCCGCAATATTGGATGTGGGTACAGATCAGGAGTACGACACGGAAGGTAAGGAGTGTTATAGCTTCGCGGTTCGCCATATTCTTGAAACATATGACAATGCAAAAGAAGCAGGCGAGTACATGGTAGCCAACAGTGCCAAGTATACTTTCAGCCACATCATTATGCTTACGGACGGAAAAGAATCATATTGTGCGGAAGATGCGTGTGGTCAGGCACAGAAGTCGGGTAAAGCATTTTCGATACTTCGCGATAATAAGACTCCTATAATGAAAAATGTAGAGTGGGACAGCCCTGACAGTTTGTGTACCGTAAATTCTTACCTGTCGGAAGGAAATTACGATCTTATGTCAGGATATGAAGTCAATGCGGTGAGATTTGCCAAGTATAACAAATGGGTGAAAGATACCGATAAGTTTACATTGGCTAAAGTAAAGAACATGATGACTCAGGAACTTGTGCATAACAAGGTTCACGGATCGAGCGTTGTTCCTACCGTGCATCGTGACAGTTTGACACAGATGATTTTGCTGGATTATCATGAGGGTAGCGTACAAGTGGCGTTTACAGGCGTTGATGGAGTCAAAGATAAACCGGTATTTTATGAAGTGACTGATTTTATTCCTTAAAGATTTTTTAATGATTTCTCCGATATGATATCAGTATGGATGTTAGGGAGGAAGCCTAAGATGTTTTTTAGGATGTTAAAAAAAGATTTGAAGGATAAGATGGGGCTAAACATTATCCTTTTTATAGTAATGAGCTTTGCGTCAGTGCTCACGGTATTCAGCACAACTATGTTGTGGATGAATTTTACCGGTGTATACAAGGACATGGAAAAGGTCAATGCGTCAGATGTTACAGTAGTATCAAATCATGATCTGGATGACTCTTCCGATGAGAATGACAGTACAGAGAAGTGGTTTGGTGAAAGAAAAGAAGTTACAGATGTTGAGCGGGTATATTCTATAAAATTTGATCACAATGCTGTTGATTTTGTAGGATTTAATGAATGCTCGAACAGTTTTTTTAAAGATATATTGTATTTTGTTTCGGATCAAGGTACAAAGCATAATCGTGTCACAGACATGAACAGTAAGTTCTTTGAGCTTTCGTATGGCGAAGTGGCAATTCCGGAATATGTCCACAGGCATGCAAAAGTTAACATCGGGGATAAGGTCAGACTTACCACTCAGATGGGCAACGTTTACGAGTTCAAAGTGGCGGTTATTACAAAAGATCCGGGATTGAACGGGGTATACAGACTTTTTTTTAACAGTAAGGACTATGAAGTTATAAAAAATGACAGTCCGATAGGCTGTGACATTTATATGATAGATCTAAAAAAAAGCTGTGATCTTCGAGATTGCATCAGCCTTTTGGAAGATTATGCCGCTACAGTAGATAATAGCGCCAATTCAGTACAATATTACGTGAAATCGGCATCTAATCCGATACAGGAGACAACTATCTATGTTAATGCATTGATCGTTGTCTTTTCTACGTTAGTGATATTTATGGTGTTTATGACAGTAAATTTCACCATAAGGACAGCTATAAAGAACGAAGAAAAAGAGCTTGGAATGCTTAAGGCTATCGGAGTTGAGTCCGTTTCATTTAACTGGCTTTTTGCCACAAAATATCTGGCAATTTCTTTTGCGGGAGCAGTCATAGGTTTTTTCGGCGGGATATCGGTTTCAAAGTTATATATCAAATATGTATCATTCGGACAGCTTGAGCCTTCATTTGCCGACGTGGCAGGTGAAGCTTTTGTTGCGGCTTTTATGTCTTTTGCGATCATTGTTGTTTCTGTTGCAATTTCCTTAAGAAAGATGAAGAAAATAAGCGTAGTCGATGTGATTGCAGGAGAAAACAGGGGAGAACGTTATAAGAGAGTGCCTGGGATCTTCCTTCACAGATTAAAGTATATAAATATCCCTTTTTATCTTGCACTTACAGATCTTACCAACAGGATAAGACGGTATAAATTTCTGATATTTGCTTATTCGTTTGGAATTATGATGATAATTGTCACACTGGAAATGCATAATACAGTTTATTCAACATATTGGCTTGAAAAGCATCAGGCATTTCCTGAGGCTGATTTTGTATTGGATCTACCCTATGAAAAGATGGAAGAATATTTTGAAAAGGAGGGCGGATATCGCAGAGTATATGAATTCGTAAATAAGGAATTGGAAGATGCGGGGATACCTGCTCATGTGGGTTATATAATCTATAGCCCCGGAACGGCTACATTTGGTGGTAATCACTTTGATTGCCAGATGCAATATAGTGATTCCTCTGTTTCAGGCATAAAGATATATAAAGGACTTACACCCAAACTTGGAAATGAAGTGCTGATCAGCGCGCGCATGGCAAGGATTCATGGCATAAATATAGGGGATGTTATAAATATCAATTATAATGAATGTACCGGAGACGGTATTTCTGTTGAAGAGGTGAATCATGATTTTATAGTAGTCGGTCTTATAGATGTAGCAAATGATGCTCTTGTATATATGGGAGATGCTTTTTTGGAAGCTTCCGGGTATATGTATCCCGGAGGTGGCACAATAGATGCTCCCCCAAATATGCATAGTACATATATAGAGAAGATGAAAGAGATGTATGGAGAAACCAGTGTCAGAACTATGGATGAGCAGGTGGAATACACTCTTGATGCTTATGATGTCATATTTAAGATGTATCTAAGGGTTTTTGTTCCGGTTTGGGCATTGATGCTTATACTCATTACCATATTGTATCAATCAATAAATATATCGGATGAAAAAACAGAGATCGCGTTTCTTAAATGCAGTGGATTTAGTGACACAGTAATCAAAAGGTGGCAGATAATACGATGCGTTATGATAGTACTTATTTCTTCAATCTTTGCGATAGTACTTGTAAATACGGTTGCGTTAATGTTTGTCAGAGATATGCTTGATAAATTAAGTCTTATAGTCTCTTATGAACCGAACAGAAACATTCCGCTTTTTTACATTGGCATTCCGTTAGTGACCATTGTTGTATTGGCGTTTTTAGTGTATTTGTCACTGAGGAAGGTAAAAGATATCAAGCTTTCGGAGATTGGATGGTAGATATATGCTGAATTGTGTTATGGCAATGGTTCTGGCTGCAAGTTTTCTTGCCGGACCGGTAAAGCCTATAGATAACTGCAATACAAAAGAAAAGGTAAAGTATACCGATGAAGGAACAAAGGCTAAGGTTATTTCTGAGTATACTTCTCCCGATGGATTGTGCAACATAAAGTACAATGGGATTTACTATGACGTGACTCTTTATGAGGAAGAGGCAAGTCCATACGACGTTGGAATTGCATACGGTAAGGCAATAAATGAGATCTATCCCGAATACGTATCGAGCATGGAGCCATATCTGTGGGAGAATATAAGGTGTGCGTTTCCTTTCGCAACAAATGAGTTTACAGGCGTGGAAAAAAGAGTGAGAGCTCTTTATGACACTTTGGATATAAAATATAAGAGGGAAATAGACGGACTGACAACGGGACTCGGGGTTAAAGACCGTGGGCTTAAACCTGACGGAGTGCTTAGTATAGAGGAAGTTATGGTTGCGCAGATGATACCTGATTGTCTCAGGCAAGGTGCATGTTCAGGACTTTCTTTATGGGGAAGCAAGACAGATACAGGAGATATGCTTGCGGTAAGATGTCTTGAGTGGCGCTTTGGCAAAGACAATAGTATGTGCAAAGCTCACAGCGTTCTTCATATAAAGGAAGGTGACAGGAGTATCACATCTATCGGTTTTCTTGGGCTTTTGGATGTTATATCGGGAGTTAACGACAAAGGGCTTTTTGCAGCGATCATAGATGTCGGAACTGATCAGAAATACAGTGATAAGGGCAAGATCTGTTATAGTTTTGAAACACGTCACATCCTTGAGACATTTGATAACGCAAAGGACGCCGGCAATTATATGGTGGATAATTCCGATAGCTATACTTATAGCCACAACATCATGCTCACTGACGGAAAAGAGGCATATTGCGCGGAAGATGCATGTGCACAGGCAAAAGAAGATGGAAAAGCGTATTCGATACTTCGCGATAATAAGACGCCTATCATGAAAGATATAAAATGGGACAGCCCGGACAGTCTGTGCATTGTGAATTCATATGTGTCAAAAGGAAACTTTGATCTCATGACAGGAAATAAGAGCAATGCGGTGAGATTTGCGAAGTACAACAAATGGGTGAAAGAGACAAAGAGTTTTAACATGGCTAAGCTCAAAGAAACGATGACTCAGGAAAGCGTTGATGCAAATGGTTTTGCTTCTAATGTTGTACAGAATGTGCATCGTGACGATATGGCGCAGATGATCTTACTTGATTATCATAATGGAAACGTACAGGCAGCGTTTACAGGCGTCGAAGGTGTAGTTGATAAACCGGTATTTTACGAAGTGGAAAAAATACCCGTTTCACAGAATAACAATTAGTTTGAGAGAACAATGGTGGTGCTATATGGACATTTTATTGGTTGAAGATAATGAGGAGCTTGGACAGCTTATTTATGATTTTATAAGCAACTCCGGCTATAGCGTTAAATGGGTGAAGTCTGCTGAGGCGGCACTTGATGAAGTCGTTGAGAACAGCTATAAACTCCTTCTTTTGGATGTTATGCTTCCGGGAGAGGATGGCTTTACGGCGCTTACAAAGATACGTAGGGATCACAATATGCCTGTTCTTATGATGAGTGCGCGAACCGACGATGAGAGTAAGATACTTGGTATGGAGACAGGAGCAGATGATTACATAGAAAAACCGTTTTCTATTCCGGTTCTTTTGTCCAAGATAAAGGCATCTCTGAGAAGAGCATATCCAAATGACGGGAAGGAAATACTGACATATAAAAACCTTAAAGTAGATGTGGATGCAAGAAGCGTGACAAAGGATGATAAGGTGATCGAACTTGCAGGTAAAGAATTTGATATTCTTGTTTTTCTCATGAGGAATATAGGAAAAGTAGTTAATAAAAACGAACTCTTTGATGAAGTATGGGGATATTACAGCGATACTGAGATGAGTTCATTAAACGTGTATATAAGATGGCTACGGGAAAAGATAGAAGAAAATCCCAAGGAGCCTGAATTTATAAAGACTGTCTGGCGGGTAGGATATAAATTCGGAGAATGATATGAAGCTTAAAGCAAAACATTGGATTTATATAATTTTATATTTTTTGTGCTGGGTAATTGTCATATATGTATTTGGGAAAAGACTGTCTGAGTTTAGTTACAATAACCGCGTGGCATTTATGAATCGAATGACACAGCAGATTGTTGAAACAGGTGATACCGATGTTTCGTCGTATTATTCTGACTTCAAAAAATCTGATATCGCGGTAAAGGTAGAGGTTTATCGTGACTTGGACAAGGTGCCTACGTGGATTGGCGGAGAAGACAGGATCTATGTCTGGCAATTAAAAGATAAAAACGGCAAGAGCTTAGGATATGTCAGATATGTATTTGAATCAACCACAGCTAATAATATGCTTATTTTTGCAGAAATTTCTGCGGTGATATTTTTTATACCCTTATTGATCGTTTTGATATATATAGACCAAAAAGTTCTTAAGCCGTTTAGGGATTTTTCGGATTATCCCGAGAAGCTTTCAAAAGGTCTTACATCATCAGGCGTTCCGGAAACAAAGAACAGATTGTTTGGCAAGTATGTCTGGGGAATGAATATGCTGAGCGAAAAGATCGAAACAGACCGGAAAGAAATAAACAGACTTTTGTATGACAGGAAGAATTTTATATCAACTCTTGCACATGGGATAAAGACTCCTGTGGCAAATATAAAGCTGTATTCCGAGGCAATCGAGACGGGGTTGTACCGCGTAGGAGTGCCCGATGAGAATGATTATAAGGTGGCGCAAAAGATATCCAAAAACGCTGACGATATAGCACGACTTGTAGGTGATATTTTGAATGATCCCGGCGCACTAAGGGATGCGTATGATATCAATATACAGAGTTTTTATCTGCAGGAAATAAAGGACAGACTTCTGGAAGATTTTGCGAACAGATGTAGTTCGAACAATCTTCCGTTTGAAGTAAACATGAGCGGTAATACTATCGTTACAAGCGACAGCAGCCTGATAATGAAGTGTCTCGTTCAGATGATGGAAAATGCCATAAAGTATGGAGACGGTACGGGTATAAAGGCAAATCTTTTCAGACAGGACGATGTCACGTTTTTCAGCGTCGTAAATAATGGTATCACTATAAGTGAGCATGAGATTCCGCTTGTATTTAACTGCTACTACAGAGGCGCAAATGCCGCCGGCAAAGAAGGAAGCGGAATCGGTCTCTACGAAGCCAGATCGATCGCAAGGTCCCTGGGCGGCGACATTATGATGAAGATAAGTGATAATTCAACTGAAGTGGTAATGTATGTACCTGATGTGTGAAGTACTATACATAGTTTTTTAGTGTTTCTATAAGAGCGACATTCTCTTCGTGGTTCCTTACTGCGATGCGGAAATAGGAACTGTCGAGTCCGCTGAAGTTTGCACAGTTTCTTAGAAGAATTCCGTGCTCTCTTGCAAGGCGGTCTGTGAGCGAGCTTCCGGCAAGATGCGAATGTGCTGCGGTAAGGAGCGACAACGGGAGCCTTGTGAGGATGAAAGATGTATCGCTGTCAAATACAGTAAAACCAAGAGCTTTAAGCTCTTTTGTAAGGAAGTCCCTTTCACTTTCTATGAGTGAGATGGACTTTTTTACATATTCGGAATCAGATATTGAGAGCTCGCCTGCAAGTAAAGCAAGGCTCGAGATGTTCCATTCCGGTTTTAATGCGTTGAGTTCTGACAATATGCGCTGATTTGAACATACGCAGTAACCGAGTCTTAAACCGGGAAGACAGTATAACTTGGTAAAAGCATCAATTATGATTAGATGAGGATGGTCTTTTACAAGAGAAATTGCGCTTGTCTTCTTTTCGTCGGGAACAAATCCCATAAAACATTCGTCGATTATAAGATATATACCGAAACTTTCACAGAAATCGGCAAGCTTTTTGATAAGCTTACCGGATATAAGTGTTCCTGTGGGATTGTTTGGATTGCAGAGAAAAATCGCATCTACGGTACTTGCTCTTTTTACATATAATAAAAAATCCTCTGTAAGTCTGAAGTTGTCCTCGCTTCGGAGTACATACTCTTTTACGTGGCAGCTTCTTGATGCGAGAGCTTTTTTATAGCCTGAAAAAGTCGGAACGGGGATCATGGCGCCACGTGGAATAATAGCCTGAGCTAAAAGAGTTATTATCTCAGATGCGCCGTTTCCCATAACGAAATACTCTTCGGGGAGGTTATTTGTGGCAGACAGCTTTGCCTGCAGTGAACAGTCGCTTATATTGGGGTATTTTTCGAGAAGAGAAAGATTTTCCGTGATACTTTTTCTGACATTCCCGGGCATACCCAGGGGATTGACGTTCACGCTGAAATCATATTTTATCTTATAGCTTTTATCGTAAATTCCGCCATGTTCGTATGTGGTGTAGGTCATTTTCGTACCTCCGTGATAATTTAAGTATAAAGGGTTTTTTGATACTTTTACAACAATACTTATGTGTGTAAAATAAACGTATGACAGTAAATACAGAGAATATAATTAAAAATTACATAGATGCTGTTAGAAAAGCAGACAGCGAAGCAAAAGACAAGGCAAAAAAGTATGTCGATGCTCTGATAAAGCCGCCGCGTAGCTTGGGAAAGCTGGAAGATATAGCGGTTAAGTTGTCCGGAATAACGGGAGCGGTAAAAAATAAGGTTTCAGGCAAAAAGATACTGGTATTCTGCGCGGATAACGGTGTGACGGATGAAGGTGTCGCATCGGCTCCGATCTCGGTAACGGCAAGTCAGGCAGTGAATATGACTTCGGGAATTACGGGGATGTCGGCTCTTGCAAGGAATTTCGGTGCGGAAGTTGTGGTTGTGGATGTTGGTGTCGCAACTGAGTTTCCAAAGACTATCGATGGTAAAAAGGCACCTATCGTAGATAAAAAGATCAGAAAAGGAACAGGAAATATCGCTGTTGAGCCTGCTATGAGCAGAGATGAATGTCTGTGTGCCATATTGACGGGAATTGAGATCGCGGCAGGTGATGAAGACGAAGCAACACCCGGACATGTAGAACTCGTCGGGATAGGTGAGATGGGAATTGGAAATACCACCACTTCGGCAGCAGTTCTTTCTGCGATAACGGGAGTAGATAGCGACAGTCTCACAGGACGCGGAGCGGGAATATGCGATGAGGCTTATGACAATAAAAAGAAAGTTGTAAAGAGAGCTCTTTTGCACCATGGTCTTACTGACATAAACGGAAAGTACAGTGATGATTTTGAGGCGGTTACGGATATTTTGGCCAAAGTCGGAGGACTTGATATAGCGGCGATGTGCGGCGCTTTTATAGGCGCGGCATATGCGGGGAAAGGTGCTGTGATAGATGGATATATATCGGCAGTGGCGGCGCTTCTTGCGGTTAAGCTGTGTCCTGCAGTGTCGGATTATCTTTTCCCCTCACATGTATCTACGGAACCGGGATATATGCTTGCGGTAAAAGAGCTGGGACTTAGCCCGTATCTTGATCTTAACATGGGACTTGGCGAAGGAAGCGGATGCGTTCTTGCGTTCGGAGTGATCGAGGGCGCGTGCGCGATGATGAACAATATGGCTACGTTTGAAGGTGGCGGAATAGACGATTCATATTTGGAAGGAATCAGGTAGAGATGATAGTTCTCTTGACCGGAGGGTGTAAAAACGGCAAATCAGATACTGCTCAGGAAATCGCATGCAGCCTTAGATCGAAGTGTGGCGGAGGGCTTTATTATGTTGCTACTATGGAATCAACAGGCAAAGAAGACGACGAACGGATAAGAAAGCATGTTGAGAACAGAGCTGGACTTGGTTTTGAGACAATAGAGATTGCAAGGGATATAAAGAGACTGAGCACGGAAAAAGAGAAGTTCACAGGGAATGGTGGAACGAATACTTTTCTTGTGGACAGCCTGACTGCACTGCTTGCGGGAGAAATGTTCCGAACTGATGCAAGCGGAGAGTTTATTGAAGATTTAAGCGCGGCTGAGAGAGTTTGCGAAGATATAAAGATTTTGTGCAGGGAGAAAGATTACAATCTCATCTTTGTAAGTGACGGAATATACAGTGATGCGGCGATTTATGATGCAAGTACAGATGCGTACAGAGGAGGGCTTGCCCTTATAGAAAGAGTAGTTGCAGGGCTTGCTGATGAAGTTATAGAGATGTGTTCGGGTAAAAAGATCGTGCACAAGAGTGAGATGGGCGAAATGAGTGATAAAGAGAAAAACGGCTTTTTGATAGTTGGCGGCGCAGGTCAGGGAAAGCTTGAGTTTGCGAAGCGTTTTGCAGGTGAAATCTGTGATAAAGATATTTTTTCATTTGAGTATAAAGATAGCAGTGATTATGTGAAATCTGCGGGTTGTGGCGAGATAGTACCGAATGGGTATAAGATATATTGCCATGCAGAGAGGCTTATGCGCGGAACAGATGAGAGCGCAGAGGAGATTGCAAAGCTCTTTTTCGAAAAGGAAATAGTAATATGTGAAGATATAACCTGCGGGATTGTGCCGATCGACGCTGTAGACAGGAAGTGGCGCGAGGATGCGGGAAGGCTTATGCAGGCGCTCGCGGCGAATAGAAGGGTTTACAGAGTAATTTGTGGAATAGGGGAAGAAATAGGATGAAGAGTTTATTTAGGTCTTTTGCGATAGCGTTTTCAATGTATTCCAAGATCCCGATGCCCCAGTTTACATGGGAAAAAGAGGATATGAAGTATAGTATCGTATTTTTTCCGCTTATTGGAGCTGTTTTGTTTGTGATAATGGGTGCGATAAGGAGTATTACGGCGCTTTTTTGTATTGACAGTATTCCGGCGGGGCTATTGATAATGGCAGCGATCGTTGTTGTTACCGGTGGGATTCACGTCGACGGATACATGGATTGCAGCGATGCTTTTTCGTCCTATGCGGATAGGGAGAAGAAGCTTGAGATTTTGAAAGATCCTCATATAGGGGCGTTTGCGGTTATAAGAGTGCTTGCACTTTCTGCGGTATATCTTGCCTGCATCAGTATTGTACTGGACAGAGAGATACTTGTGGACGCGCCGCTTTTTTTGAACGGTGAATCTTCACTTGTTATTGGACTTGGATTCATCTTGTCGAGGGCGCTTAGCGGAATATCTGTTGTCAGTTTCCCTTGTGCTAAGAATGAAGGAACACTCTATAGTTTCGCGGAGGGTGCGGACAAGAAGAGGTGCCTTTCCATTCTGATAAAAGAAGCGCTGGTGGTTTCGATAGCGATGATACTTATCGGCAAAGTATGCGGAGTTTTCGCTGTATGTGCGGCACTTGCTGTTTTTGCATATTACAAGTACAGAACATCTAAAGAGCTCGGAGGAATTACGGGTGATGCGGCAGGCTGGTTTCTTTGCCTTGCGGAGACGGCAATTGCAGTTGCAGTTTGCGCATATGTACTGATTGCCGGAGTGATAAGTATATGACAGGTTTTGGGATGGAATACTACAACTACATACCTGTAGCAATTCTTATTGGGATAATTATTGACCTTATAGTCGGGGATCCGGCTTTTTTACTGCATCCTGTGCAGATTATCGGAAAGCTTATAGAGATTCTGGAAAAGGCGCTTCGGGGAAAGAAGAGTAAAAGCGGAAAATCCGGATCTGATGCAGGTGATTTCGTGCTTGGGATAATAGAAGTGATAGGCGTCACATTTACTACAGGCGCGGTCGCATTTGGAATCTGCTACGTGGCGTATATGATAAATGAGTATCTTTTGCTCGCTGTGATGAGTGTGATGTGCTGGCAGTGCATTGCAGTGAGGAGCCTTAGGGACGCGGCGATGGAAGTGTACAGACCTCTTTCTAAAGGAGATGTCGAAGGGGCGAGGAAAGCAGTATCTATGATCGTTGGGCGTGATACGCAGAGCCTTGATGATAAAGGTATTGCAAAGGCAGCAGTTGAAACTGTTGCCGAAAATACAAATGACGGCGTTATCTGCCCCCTTTTTTTCCAGATGCTGGGAGGTCCTGTTCTTTCATATGTATACAAAGCAGTCAGCACCATGGATTCCATGATCGGATATAAGAACGACAGATACATGTTTTTTGGAAGAGCTGCGGCGAAGACTGATGATGTCTTTGCGTATATTCCGGCAAGGCTCAGTGCGATTTTTATGATCGTGGGAACAGCTCTTTTGGAAGCATGCGGAGCATTGTTTGGGAAAAAGAATACGTTTAGATACAGTGCCGGGAATGGGGCAAAGATCTTTGCAAGAGACAGGTACAATCACGCCAGTCCCAATTCGGCGCAGTGTGAGAGCGTATGCGCGGGGGCTCTGGGGCTTAAGCTCGCGGGACCTGCAAGTTATTTTGGCAAAATTCACGACAAGAAGTTTATAGGAGATGAGCTTAGAACGATCGAGCCTGAGGACATAAAACGCAGTATTGTGCTGATGAATATTACAACATCTCTTTTTATAATAATTTATTTTGCTGTATATATTTTCGTGAAGCTGCGATAATGGTATACTCCTGTCTTTGACAGTTTAAAAGCAAGTAATAGCGTCCAAAGCCTTGATACGTGCGGCTTTGGACGCTATCTTAATATTGCGTGAAATATAGTAATATTTACCTTTGTTTGCTCTGTTTGGTTATAGTTCGCATAT